>JAJRQY010000135.1 GCA_024280015.1 Actinomycetes bacterium | reverse complement strand
GGCCAAGAATATTCTCGATCTGGCCGAGGCTGGCATCTCGCTAGCGGGCGAAGAACGGTTAGCCGAACGAGCCGTTGTTTCCGCCATGTTTGGCGAAGCAGCCGAGATGCTGGCTGATCCCGATCCGGATCGGGTGGCCGAGTTTGCCCAGCGGTCCAAGGCTCTCACCCGCGAGCATCAAGACCGCATCGACTCCTACATGCATTCGGACCGTCCCGGGTCCGAGGTTGTACCTCGGGCCATCTATGACCGCTACCTGAAGCGAATCGTTGCCAACCTTCTTGGCATTGTCGGAACAGCAACGGAGCCGCTCCCCCATATCGATTATCTGGACCACGGCCAAACCGATACTGACGACTAGCCTCACCGGAGTTAGCGTCTTCTCAGTTGGCATCAGAACGTCTGCATTCGGTAGTCTCAAGGGGTCCCGAACTGGGACGCCTGATGAGGCCGTGTTTGGTCACCATCATGTAGCCGGAGGATCCTTTGTGACTGCCATAACCGAATCGGTACGCCTTGAACGCGACGGAGATGTCGCCCTCATCAT
Source organism: Actinomycetes bacterium (assembly GCA_024280015.1). GTDB lineage: Bacteria > Actinomycetota > Acidimicrobiia > Acidimicrobiales > SZUA-35 > JAJRQY01. The sequence continues at coordinate 40,015 of JAJRQY010000135.1, read as the reverse complement.
CATCGACAACCCTCCGGTCAACGCCCTGAGTTATCACGTGCGCGAGGGCTTGCTCAACGGAGTGAACAGTGCAGTCGAGGATGGTGCGAAAGCCATCGTTGTCTTGTGCGAAGGGCGAACCTTCATCGCCGGAGCAGACATTACCGAGTTCGGTAGTGCACCCAAGGACCCATCCTTGCAGGATGTGCAGACAGTGATGGAAGGATGCCCCGTACCAATCGTGGCCGCCATTCACGGAACCGCACTTGGTGGGGGCCTCGAAATTGCTCTGTGTGCCCACTACCGGGTCGCGGTTGCTACGGCCAAACTCGGGCTGCCGGAAGTCAAGCTTGGGCTTCTTCCTGGAGCAGGCGGCACCCAGAGGTTGCCACGCGTTGTTGGTGTATCCAAGGCCTTGTCCATGATGACCTCCGGGGTCCCCATCGGGGCAACTGAGGCGGCCGAGCACGGCCTGGTCGATGAGATCGTCACCGATCTACGAACTGACGCTGTCGCTTTTGCTAACAAGGCCGTGGCCGAGGCGTGGCCCCTTAGTGCCATTCGCGACCGCAATGAGAAGCTGGCCGAGGGTACACCCGAACTGTTTGAGGAGTTCCGTGCGAGTATCGCCCGCAAAACCCGAGGCTTCATGGCTCCCGAATACAACGTGCGTTGTGTCGAAGCTGCCGTGAATCTCGAGTTTGAAGCCGGCCTTGCTCGGGAACGAGAACTCTTCATGGAACTGATGACCGGTCCGCAATCATCAGCCCAGCAGTACTACTTCTTTGCCGAACGGGCTGCAAACAAGGTCGCCGATGTTCCACGCGACACCCCCAAGTTGGACATTCAGACCGTTGGCATCCTGGGTGCGGGAACCATGGGCGGTGGAATCGCCATGAACTTCCTCAATGCTGGAATCCCGGTCACCATCGTCGAGCGAGAGCAGGACGCGCTCGATCGAGGCCTGGCTGTGATTCGCAAGAACTACGAGCGCTCAGCCAAGCGGGGAAGTATCTCAGCCGAGGACGTCGAGTCCCGTATGGGCATGCTCAAGCCGTCTCTGGACAAGACTGACTTCTCGACAGTGGACATGGTGGTTGAGGCCGTCTTCGAAGATATGGATCTGAAGAAGACCCTGTTCGCCGAGTTCGATGCCATCTGCAAGCCTGGCTGCATACTGGCCTCCAACACTTCGGCCCTGGACATTAATGTGATCGCTGCGGTCACCAGCCGTCCTGAGAGCGTGATTGGTACCCATTTCTTCTCTCCCGCCAACGTGATGAAGCTGTTGGAAGTCGTTCGTGGCGACAAGACGTCAGACGCTGTCATTGCCACCACCATGGCTCTAGCCAAGAAGATCAACAAGGTGGCAGTACTTGTCGGTGTTTGTCACGGATTCGTCGGCAACCGGATGCTGTTTGTTCGCAGGCTCGAAGCCGACCAGATGGTGCTGGAAGGGGCAACTCCGGCCCAGGTGGATCGGGTGCTCTATGACTTTGGCTTCCCCATGGGGCCCTTTGCTATGAGCGATCTTGCAGGATTGGACATTGGCTGGAAGGCCGAAACGTCGACCAGTTCATCCATTCGCGAACTGATGTGTGAAAGTGGCAGGCGCGGCCAGAAAAATGGCCGGGGTTACTACACCTATGACGCCGAGACTCGCGCATCAACGCCCGATACTGAGGTGGAAGACATCATCAAGACCTTCGCTGTTGGCCAAGGTATTGAGCAGCGAGAAGTGAGTGACCAAGAGGTCCTTGAACGACTCCTCTACTCCATGGTCAACGAGGGTGCCCGGATCATCGATGAGGGAATCGCCGCCCGCGGCAGTGATGTTGACGTTGTTTGGGTCAACGGCTATGGCTGGCCGGTCTACACCGGTGGTCCGATGTTCTGGGCCGACTCGGTCGGACTCCCCGAGGTCGTGTCACAGATCAAGCACTACCAAGAGACCGTCGGCGCTGACCACTGGGCCTTGTCTCCCCTACTGGAGCGGCTAGCCACTGAAGGCGGCCGCCTCTCCAGCTAGAAGTACCAAAAACCGCTTTCTGGCACCGCTAGAGCACGCCACAGCGTGCGCTACCGGTGTCAGATAGGCAAGCTCGGCTTCCTCAGCTTCGTGGCTCGGAGACTCCCGCTTCGTCCGGAGACTCGGCTAATGGTGCAGGATCTTGTCGAAGAAGTCCTTGGTCCGAGCATGCACAGCATGGTTGAAGATCTCATCCGGCGTGCCTTCTTCAACCACTGACCCTTCGTCGACAAACACCACCCGGTCAGCAGCGGAGCGGGCGAAGCCCATCTCGTGAGTGACACAGACCATGGTCATGCCGCCAGCCGCCAACTCGAGCATCACGTCGAGGACTTCCTTGATCATTTCGGGATCAAGGGCTGAGGTCGGCTCATCGAACAGCATCACCTTCGGCTCCATGGCCAAGGACCGGGCGATGGCTACCCGCTGTTGCTGGCCACCAGATAATTGGCGAGGATACGAGTTGGCCTTCTCGGGAATCCCGACCCGAGTGAGCTGACGCATTCCCATCTCCACCGCTTCTTCATTGGACTTGCCGCGGACCTTGCGCTGGGCCAGGGTGATGTTCTCCATGACGGTGAGATGAGGGAACAGGTTGAACTGCTGAAAGACCATGCCGACGTCGGCGCGAATGAGGTCGAGGTCAGTGGCCTTGTCCACCAGATTGACACCGTCGATGAATACATCACCGCTACTGGGAACATCCAAGAGGTTCATGCAACGGAGGATGGTCGACTTGCCCGAGCCGCTGGGCCCAATGATGACAACAACTTCGCCCTTTTCTACCTTGATGCTGACATCAACCACCGCCTTGATGATCTTCAGAAAGGTCTTGTGGAGGTTGCGAACCTCAACCATGGTGCTCATCGTTCACCCTTCCGATCCTTCGTCATGTACTTCTCGAACTGTCCCAGCAGGATCGACAGTCCGATAACCAGACACAGATAGATGAATGTGAGGGTGAAGTAGGTTTCGGGAAATTTGAAACTCGAAGCCGAGTATTGCCGGGCCCGTCTGGTCAGCTCCAACACACCAAGAACCGAGAACAACGACGTGTCCTTCAAGATGGCGATGAAGTCGTTACCCAGAGGCGGAATAATGGCCCGCATGGCCTGTGGAATTACCACGGTGGACATCGTCTGTCGGTGACTCAACCCGAGGGAGCGGCCAGCCTCTCGCTGGCCAGGAGCAACCGACTGGATCCCACCGCGGAAGATCTCCGCCATATAGGCGCCATAGATCAAGCTGAGGGCAACGACAACCCGCCACTTGGTTGATACCGAGGAATTGTCAATATGGAGGAAGTTAATCGCCTTCGGAACCAGCACCAATGCGACCGTAAAGATCAATGGCAAGATCGGGATACCCCGGATCAACTCGACATAGGCCCGCGACAGATTGTGGGCAACCACATTCTGAGAGATCTGCCCGATACCTGCAAGGAGACCGAGTATGAAGGCAATTCCAAAAGAAATGAAAGTGGTCTGGAGGGTGAGCCAGACACCGGGGTAGATCCGGCTCCATGCCAGGTCATAGTCCGGGTCGAAGAATATTTTGGCTGCCATAACCAGCATGACCAGCGCTATCACTGATCCCCACCACGGAAACTCCTGCCACCAGGCCTTGTCCTCCGAACGCCTGGCGAAGGACGGCAAACCTTCATTGATATGACTGGATATGTCGCTCAAGTGTTCATCTCCACGTAGCCCACAGCTTCCTCCATCTTGCATCGCCTCCAATGACGGCCCCATAGTCATAGCCCAAAACGGCGAACGGGGCCTCAGGCCAAGCCCGAAACCCCGTTCAGCAATCTGTAGCCGCAGCTAATTAGCCGATGTCGTCGTAGGTGATGGTGAAGGCATCGGTGAAGAATTCCTTACCAAGGCGCTCCATGGTTCCATCTTCCTTCATGGCGGCGATGGCCAGGTTGAATGGCTCAACCAGGTCCGATCCCTTGGGGAAGATGAAGCCGAGCTGATCAGAAGACAGTGAGTCGCCAACCAGTTGGATCTTGTCGGCATTCTCTCCGACATAGCCCTGGCCAGCCGTCTCATCGATAAAGGCGGCACAGATGTCGCCAACGATGACGGATTGGACAACGAAGCCGAACTCGTCCATGGCTTGGACGCGGTCCTCACCGACGGTGGCTACCGCGGTATCGAAGTTGGTGGTGCCAGTCTGGGTTCCGACCTTGCAGTCCGAAGCCACGAGAGCATCAACAGAGTCAATCTCAGAGCCGACAGCAACCATGATCCGCTGATCGATATTGATGTAGCCGTCGGAGTAGTCGACAATCTCGGCCCGCTCGTCGGTGATGGTGATGCCATCAGCGGCAAGGTCGAACTGTCCATCGGAGATGGCCTGGATCATTGGATCCCAATCAAAGGTCTCATACTTGACGGTGCAGTTAAGTCGGCTGCAAATGTCATCCAAGGCTGCATAGTCCCAGCCCCCTGGCTCGCCAGTTTCGGCATCGATGTAGTTGAACGGCAGATAGGCGTTCTCGACTGCCACCGTGATCTCGCGGCCTTCAAGGTCGAACACGAAGTCACCGTGATCCATCGCACCATCGGCATCATCCATTGCGTCGCCGGCATCATCCATCGCGTCATCAACGGCGTCCCCAGCATCGTCGACCACATCTTCTGCGGCATTGGCGACATCTCCAGCAGCGTCGGTGACTGCGTCATCGGCGCCGCAAGCTGCGGCGACTAGGGCAAATGCAAACAACATCGCCAATAGGCGTGTGAGTTTCTTCATTGGGAGTTCCTCTCCTCAGGACTCTTGACTACCCACAAGGGGTAACCGTGCCATGTGGCACAGCTCGCAACTATACCGACTCCCCGGCCGGGTGTCTCCGCATTAGGATCTGAAGCCGATTAAAGAACTTGCGGCCGCCCTGTCGTTCGGGCTAGCGACAGCGATCCGGGAGCGACATCCAATCGCCCCAGAAGCACCTTTGGCGACTCGTCGGCCAGAGGTTCTGCCAGGCGCTCCAGAAATCGCTTGCAATAGTACGGACATTCGGATACCCTGGGGGGTATGTGTAGACAAACAACCTGTAAATCCTGTCGCAAGCCAAGCTGGGCCGGATGTGGAGCCCACGTCGAGCAAGTCCTTGGCCATGTTGCCGTCCAAGACCGCTGCAGCTGTGAGAGTGAAGCTGGCCCGAAGTGGCTCCGGAAGGTCTTGGGCGGCTGACCCTGCCAGGCAAGAGTTGCACACCGGTCCTTCATGAATACTTCACCTTCGCTTCGTTAGAGTCAAAAACTTGCTGAGGGACTCGACAGCAATCGCCCAGCTGACCGAGTCCCTCAGCCTCATCTGGCCCCAATGCTGTGACCAATGGTCCACTCTCGGTCAAACTCTCTCGATAGCCTGTCGCGGTTGACCACGCGACAAGAACGAGATGCATTTCATGACTGAGCAGTCCTCGAAGATCATTTACACCCTCACCGACGAGGCGCCGGCGCTAGCCACCCATTCCCTTCTGCCGATCGTGCAAGCATTTACGCATGCGGCAGACATCACGGTAGAGACCCGAGACATCTCTCTCGCTGGCCGGATTATCGCCGTCTTCCCCGACTACCTTCACGAAGATCAGCGGATCGGTGACGCCCTAGCCGAACTCGGTGAACTCACCCAGTCTCCTGATGCCAACATCATCAAACTGCCAAACATCAGCGCATCAGTTCCCCAACTCAAGGCCACCATTGCCGAGCTGCAAGGGGCTGGCTATGCCCTGCCCGACTACCCCGAATCGCCATCCACTGACGAAGAACGAGTAGTTCGGACTCACTATGACAAGATCAAGGGAAGCGCGGTCAATCCTGTCTTGCGCGAGGGAAACTCGGACCGCCGCGCTCCCAAGGCCGTCAAAGACTACGCCAAGTCCAATCCGCACTCCATGGGCGCGTGGTCACCCGATTCCAAGACTCATGTCGCCACTATGGATGCGGGCGACTTCCAAGCCAACGAGAAGTCGGTCACCATCAGTGGCATTGGTTCCGTCCGAGTTGAGTTGGTCAAAGCCGACAACTCCATCGACATCCTCAAGGACGACATCACGGTACTGGACGGTGAAATCATTGACGCCACCGTCATGAGTGCGCGTCTTCTTGATGACTTCCTGACCGCACAAATTGCCGATGCCAAGGCGCAAGGGGTGCTGTTCTCACTCCACCTGAAAGCCACCATGATGAAGGTGTCTGACCCCATCATCTTCGGCCATGCCGTTCGGGCCTTCTTCGCCAATGTGTTTGCCAAGCACGGTGAATCACTGGCAAGCGCTGGCGTCAACGTCAACAATGGCCTAGGCAACCTGCTCGAGAACATCCAGTCTCTACCGGCTGAGGTACAAGCCGAGATATTGGCCGACATTGATCAAGCCTACGCTGATGGTCCAGACCTGGCCATGGTCAACTCCGACAAGGGCATCACCAATCTGCATGTTCCAAGCGACGTCATCGTCGATGCTTCGATGCCAGCCATGATCCGGACCTCGGGTCAGATGTGGAACAAGACTGGAGAGTTGCAGGACACCAAGGCCACCATCCCCGACAGCAGCTATGCACCGCTCTACCAAGAGACCCTTGACTTCTGTCGCCAGAACGGTGCCTTTGACCCGACAACCATGGGCAGTGTTGCCAACGTTGGGCTCATGGCTCAAAAGGCCGAAGAATACGGCTCCCACGACAAAACCTTCGAACTGGCAAGCGCTGGGGCGGTCCGTGTTGTCGATCAAGATGGCAACACCCTCTTGGAGCATGCTGTTGAGGCCGGAGACATCTGGCGCATGTGTCAGGCCAAGGACGAGCCGATTCAGGACTGGGTCAAGCTGGCGGTCAGCCGTGCCCGCGCCACTGGCGTTCCCACCATTTTTTGGCTCGACTCGACCCGGGCTCACGACGCACAAGTCATCAAGAAGGTCCAGGCCTATCTTCCTGACTACAACACTGACGGCCTGCAGATTGAGATCATGGGTCAGGTCGAGGCGACCCGTTTCTCCCTGCAGCGGGCCAAGGATGGGCTTGACACCATTTCGGTCACCGGCAATGTGTTGCGTGATTACCTCACCGACCTCTTCCCCATTCTGGAGCTAGGCACCAGCGCCAAGATGCTCTCGGTGGTTCCCCTCATGAAGGGCGGTGGACTGTTTGAGACTGGGGCCGGTGGTTCTGCTCCAAAGCACGTACAACAATTCGAGCAGGAGAACCACCTCCGGTGGGATTCCCTTGGCGAGTTCCTTGCCTTGACCGTCTCTCTTGAGCACCTAGCCGAAACGGCCAACAACCCAACCGCTCAGATTCTTTCTAGCACCTTGGATTCAGCCATCGGTCAGGTCTTGGCCAACGGCAAGTCTCCCTCACGCAAGGTGAATGAGTTGGACAATCGAGGTAGCCACTTCTATCTGGCGATGTACTGGGCCCAGGCCATCGCGAGCCAGACCAATGATGCTGCGCTCGCCGCACGGTTCGCCCCATTGGCCGCAGAGCTTCACAACAATGAAGCAACGATCGTGGCCGAGTTGAATGAGGTCCAGGGTCAAGCCATGGACATCGGGGGCTACTACTACCCCGATCTTGCGCTGGCTACCGCAGCCATGCGGCCGAGCGCGACCCTCAATGCTGCGTTGGCCACCTTCAGCAGCTAGACGGCCAGTCGGTACAGCTCAACGTCGTTGGGGAGCCGCTGGTCCAACTTGAAGCGTGATCATGACGCCTGAGGCTCAGCTCACTCCTACCAACGACTCGAAAACGCCGGAAGGTCCTTGGGAACTACCCAAGGACCTTCCACTTAACTGATACCACTCACTTGTTGCCAACAGGCTTAACGCCCGGCAACCGCGTGCTCGAAGGTCTAGCGTCCCTTACGTGAGGTCAAAAGCCATGCCTTCATTGGGGCAGCCGTCGACAGCTTGACCGAACGGCTCTTCTTGATCTTGATGGTCTCCCCTGTCTGAGGATTACGTCCATTGCGAGCAGCGCGCTCACCCATGGAGAATGTTCCGAAACCTGGCCAAGCGATCTTCTCACCGGCCTTCACCTGCTCGGCAGTGAAATCAAAGAACGCACCGAGGACGGCTTCTGTCGTCTTCTTGTCGGCACCCGCTCGATCGGCTACGCCCTGGACCATTTCCGCTTTCGTGGTCATTGCTTCTACTCCTTAACGTTTCTCTATCTGAGAACACGCAAATGCAGCAGATATCTGACCTTGAGTGGTGGACCGTCACAGAAAACTCTCGTCTCAGCGTCAGCGGACCAGTCGTGCCAACACGGGGAAGACGTCAGAAGATCGATGTTGGCTGGGGCTAGCCGTGGGTCGAGATACCACCATCGAGAGGGATCACGGCCCCGGTAATAAACGCACCGGCACGACTGGCCAAGAAAATAACTGCACCAGCTGCATCCTCGGGTGTCCCGATCCGACCACGAGGAACCATGGCATTCACCATCTCCCGTTTCTCCTCCGAGTCCAGCATGTAGGCCATCATCTGCGACTCGAACGGGCCAGGAGCAATGGAATTGACGGTGATGTTGTCCTTGACCACAAAGTGAGCCAGGTGGCGAGCCAGCATCTGGATACCAGCCTTGGAGGCTGAGTAGGAAAAGTTGTCGCCGAAGGGAACCCGAATGCCGTCAATCGAACCAGTCATGATGACTCGGGCTGGATCCTCCTCGGTTGCCCCAGCACGCAGCTTGTTCAGAAGGGCCTGGGTCAACATGAATGGAGCTTTCACATTGATGTTCATGACCTTGTCGAAACCAATCTCGGGAAACTCCCCAAGTGGCGCGCCCCATGCGGCACCAGCATTGTTGACAAGGATGTCCAGCTGTTCTTCTCGATCACCGAATTGGCTAACGAAGCTCGAGAGCCCATCTGCGGTCGAAAGGTCAGCGGGGATAGAGATGCACTCCCCCAATTCGCTCAGGCGTTCCGCGGTCTCGTCACAAACATCGGCCTTGCGGGAGGTGATGTAGGTCTTGACGCCATTGGCAACGAGGCCAGTTGCGATCATCTCGCCGATGCCCCGAGAGCCTCCAGTAACGACGGCAACCTTGCCCGAAACATCAAACAGATCAGAGATTTTCATGCTCGCCTTTCTAGTACATCCCTGCTAACCGAACCCAGTCGGCGGCCTCTTCTCTTTCATGGCTAGCCACTGAGAGCCCATCACGACCAGTGAAATCCGGTCTGCCCCGCTGGAGCGGAGGCGTTCCAGCTCACCCGTCAGCCAGGCCACATAACTCAGAGGAGTGGCGTCCCAGCCATTGGGGACCCCGACGCCGAAACCTGGCGGCTCCAAGAGCGTGACGTCATCAACGCCAGAGCTAGACAACTCAGCTACCAGTGGACCCCAGATCGACTTGGTTTCAGGTACTCCATGCACAAACACCTTCATCGTGTCGGCCTAGGCCGCCTGCTCATAGATTGGCACGATGATTGCGCGGGCCAGCGTGTTGCCAAACATGTTGAAGCCACAAATCGCCGGCGTAACATCCGGAGTGATCGGCAGCGACTCGACGCCGAGTGCATGGACGGCGAACACGTAGCGGTGAGGACCATGCCCTATCGGGGGCGCCGATCCGAGGTAGCCGGGAAGCCCAGCATCGTTGTTGAGCTGTTTGGCTCCATCTGGCAGATTCACTCCATCTTGAGAACCAGCATTGCTCGACAACTCCGTGGTAGCAACGGGAATGTCATAGACCGTCCAGTGCCAGAACCCGCTCCCCGTCGGAGCATCTGGATCAAAGCAAGTAACGACGAAACTCTTAGTTTCTGGAGGGAACCCAGACCAGGTGAGGTTGGGAGATATGTCTTGGCCCCCAGCCCCAAAAATGCCGCTCACCTGGGCCATCCTCAGCATCTGACCATCCTCCAGGTCAGTGCTTATCACCGAGAATGAGCCAACCGACGGCAAGGATGCGTACGGAAGTTGGGCAGTTTCAGACATGTGAATCCCTTCGACACAAAATTCGAGTGAACTCAACCTAGAAGGAATTGGGCTACCGGTTCAAACGAGGGGCCATCAATGCAACAATTCTCGCCATGTCGAGAGTCGCTTCCAGGTGGTCAGCCAACCGATCAAGCTCGGCATTGCGAACTGATGAGGCCGAGCGAGGCGAGGGAGTGAAACTCACTCCGGATCGTTCGGCCGCTTCGGACAGGAATTCTCGGCGGAAGCCGTCATTGTCGAACAACCCATGGAGCGTTGTCCCCAAGACCGTTGATTCTCGCTTTGGGGCTTCGTTGCCAACGGTCTCGCCCCCAGAAACTGATCGCGTGCCTTCTGGTTGGCCATCGATCGTGAGCCAAACGTCTGCTCCATCATCAAGAGAAACCCGGCCGTGGTGTATCTGATAGCCCGCCACCACCTGTCCCAACGCAACGCCTTTGGCTCGGGCCAGCACCTTTTCGGGTTCGAAGCGGGTTGTAACGGGAAGCAAACCGATGCCAGGAACTACTGAATCTTGCTCTGCGGTTACCAGGAACTCCACCTCGTCCACCACTGTTCGGCCAAGCATCTGGTAGCCGCCACAGATACCAACGATTGTGACTTCTCCCACCTTGACCAGATCAGCCAGTGCTCGATCCAGGCCACGTGCTCGAAGCCATCCAAGGTCGCTGACGGTCGCCTTCGAACCAGGCAGTATCACCAGGTTAGGTCGGCCAAGCTCGCTCACTGACCCGACGAATCGGACCGAAGCGTCGTCTTCTAATCCCAATGGATCGAGGTCGGTGAAGTTAGAGATGTGGGGGAAGCGGATGACAGCAATGTCTAAGCCAGCGTCACTGTTGATCAAGCCCGCTGTGTAGTCAGATCGGTCAAGAATGAGCGAATCCTCGGCATCAAGGCGTAGCCCTTCAAGCATGGGGACCACACCGAATGTTGGCACCCCGCAAGCCTGTTCCAGTTGATCCGTACCATCCAATAGGAGGGCAGGGTCGCCACGGAACTGATTGATGATAAAGCCGCCGATCAGCTCGGCCAGGTTGGGTGGTAGAAGTGCAACCGTTCCATACAGCGAGGCGAAGACGCCGCCCCGGTCAATGTCACCGACAACAAGGGCATTGATCCCCGCCCGTTCGGCCACGCTCAGGTTCACGATGTCATTGGACAACAGGTTGATCTCGGTTGGGCTGCCTGCTCCCTCCAGGAGCACCACGTCAAAGCGGGAACGTAAATCATCAAGTGATTCAAGAACGAGATCAAACAGCTCTGGTTTGGCTTCGTGGTATTCAGCAGCTGTCATGACGGCTACTGGCTTGCCCATCAGCACAACCTGGCTGGCACGCTCGCTCGACGGCTTCAATAGGATTGGGTTCATCGCCACTTCAGGCTCGATCATCGCCGCTTGAGCCTGGAGGTACTGGGCCCGTCCGATCTCGTGACCAGTCTTAGTAACCGCCGAGTTAAGTGCCATGTTCTGGGCCTTGAAAGGGGCGACGCTGACCCCGTTGCGAGCTAGAAGTCGACACAACCCGGCCACGATCGTGGTCTTGCCTGCGTCAGACGTTGTGCCGCAAACCATCAGGCCGCCTCGAAGGTCTACCAGCTCACTCGCCCATCCTGGTGGTTCAGGGTCAGCCATCGTTTGAGTCGATGCTCGCGCTCTCAAACGTTGCCATCTCGACCATGATTCTGGCTGCGGTTCGTACTATTGGATAGGCCAAGCCCGCACCACTACCCTCGCCCAGACGCAGGTCCATTTCTAGAATCGGCTCCAGCTCAAGATGAGCAAGGGCAGCAGTGGCTGCTGGTTCCACCGAGCGATGTCCGGCAACCAGGTAGTCAACCACGGCTGGCTGGATCTGCTGGGCTAGCAAGGCGCCAGCGACCGAGATGACTCCGTCCAAAATGACAGGCACCCGCAACGAAGCTCCCCCCAAGCAAAGACCGGCGATGGCACCAATTTCCAGGCCGCCTATCTCACTCAATAAGCCAAGCCCGTCTCCGGACTGGCAGTCGGTCTCGCTCAGGCGGACTAGGGCGTCCTGTATAACCTTGGTCTTGAGGTCCAGGGTGGCATCATCGATCCCGGTTCCACGCCCGGTGATCTGGCGAGGGTCCTGGCCAGTCACTGCGGCAATAATGGCAGCCGACGGGGTCGTGTTCCCGATCCCCATGTCGCCGGTCATCAGACATCGGGCCCCGCTTGACACCAGCTCATTGGCCGTTTCAATTCCGAGCATGATTGCCTCGGCCGCCTCGGCGCGGGACATGGCTGGTTCGAGACGAAGGTTGGCGGTTCCCTGTCGAATTGGTGTGTTCCGCAAGAGCTGGTGGTCAGGCAACGGGATGGCCACGCCTGCATTGACGACAACAAGTTTGTTGTCGTTCGCCCTTCCAATCACATTGATGGCCGCGCCACCAGCACAGAAATTCAAGACCATCTGTGCCGTGACCTCTTGAGGCCAGGGGCTCACGCCTTCTGCATGCACGCCATGGTCCCCGGCAAAGACCGCGATCGCCCCGGGCTCAGCCAGGGGCGGCACCGAGGTCCCGGCGATGGCGGCCAGCTGCACACCCAGCGATTCAAGCTGGCCAAGAGATCCCGGCGGCTTGGTGAGATTGAGCTGGTGGGCCCGTGCTCCGTCGCCGTCTTCAGTGCGAAGCTCGACAATTGAGTCCGCGACCCCAATAACCTGGTCTTCTGCATTGCGAGGTTCATCTGACGCTGATTCGGACATCCGCTGATCGTACAGTACCTGCCTAGCGACCGGACAGGGCCAAGCCACCAACGACAACACCGCTGCCCAACAAGCCAAGCGCGCTTGGCTGCTCACCTAACAGCAGCCACGCAGCCAACAATCCGACCGGTGGAACGAGGAGCGAAAACGGTGCCACTGTCGATGCCGGATATCGACTGAGAAGAGACGTCCAGGTTCCGAAGCCGACATAGGTGGCCAGACCAGCCAGGTAGAGAATCGCTCCGATGCCCAAGAGGTTGAGCGAACCCAAGGCCTCACCGATCCTGACTGGTCCTTCAAGAAGAAGAGACAGGATGAACAAGGGAATCGGCGGAATAAGGCTGGCCCAAATAATGATCGCCAAGCCAGATGGCCTCGACTCTGACGCTCCTACTCCGGAGGACTCTGCGCCAGTTCTCGCCAGCTCGACAGGTTCAACAGCTGACACACTGGTCACAGCCTGCGCTTGTCGTCGAATCACGATATTTCCTATGGCCCAGGACAAGGCCGAAACCAGAGTCAGCGAGAAGCCAACGAAGGCGACCCGCTGTTTGGCATCAATGGCAAGTACCACCAGCCCAACCACGGCTACCGTCATACCGACAACTCGGCCCCGGCTCGGCCGTTCGCCGAGGACGACCAGGGCAAGGACCATGGTGAAGGCAGCTTGGATCTGGAGCACCACAGCGGCAAGACCAGCGGGCATGCCCCGGTCCATGGCCAAGAACAAGAAGCCGAACTGCCCTGCGCCCAGAAAGAGACCAATGGCAACCAACCAGCCCCATGCCATTTTGGGTCGCGGAACCAGCCGGGTTCCAACAACGGCGACTACCAGGAACCGGAGTGAGACCAGGAGAAGAGGTGGGTACGCATCAAGCCCGACGCGGATCACCACAAAGTTGACACCCCAGATCAGGGCGACCATCAAGGCCAGCCTCAGGTCACGCTGGCTAAGTCGCACCCCTTCAGCCCCAGTTCCTATCGCAGATGTTTCGTTGTCGCTACTCACAAGTTGTCTAGGTTGAATGATTCCAGGGCAAAGCACCAGTTCCGATTCTCGACCCTCGCCGTAAGCTGTGCTTATGGACTTGGACAGCTCTCAACTTCGCTGCTTTCTGGAGGTTGTCGAACAAGGCACCGTGGTCGCCGCAGCCAATTCCCTTGGCTATTCAGCCCCGGCCGTTTCCCAGAAATTGGCCAAACTTGAACACAGTCTGGACACGGTTCTGTTCGACCGAGTTGGCGGGAGACTGCGCCTCAACGATTCGGGTCGGACACTTCGACCGCGGGCCTTTGAGGTGCTGGATGCAGGCGAACGGGCAAGGACTGCCCTGGCCGAACCGACAACTCGAATCAGCCCAATTGTTATCGCCGGCTTCCCCTCCTCGTTGGCCTACATCGTCACCCCGGCGCTCGGTCGACGGATTGGTCAACCGGGGGGCGGCAGTATCCGAGTCCGAGAATCCGAGGACCACGAGGCCCAACGGGACCTGTCACTTGGACACGTCGACATCGCCATCGTCCAGGAATACAACCACCTCACCTATACCCGCAATGTCCGATTCCGTTACCACCGGATTGCTTCGGATCACGTCAAACTCATCACGCCCCGGTCATGGAACCTCTTCCCGACCAAGCTGAGCCAGCTAGCCGACCTGCCATGGATCGCGAGCACCTCCGGCAGCCCGTGTCGACCAGCAACCATGCGAGCCTGCGCCGACGCGGGGTTCGAACCAATCATTAGCGCCGAGGTGGCCGAGCATTCAACCACCCGAGAGCTGGTCGCAGCAGGTGCAGGCGTCGCCTTGGTTCCCGAGCTCGCCCTTGTTGTTCCTCATCCCGATATTAGCGTCTCTCCAACCGAAACCGGAATCGTCCGAGAGATCTACGCTGTGACCAGGGAAGCGTCCGGTTCGGCAACTGAACTGGTTGACCTGATTGCTGCGATCTCTTCCAACGACTCAACGGCCAACAAGTCATCGGCCAACAAGTCATCGGCCAACTGATCCTGCCTCGTGCTGGTCTTGTAGGCTCCGGTCATGACATCTGGCCAGACCTCGACCGGTCGCGAAACCCCCGAGACCGTAGATCTCCTGGTCACCGGAGCAGCTCTGATCGCCACCATGGACGGAGAACGGGGCGAGATCGCTGGCGGCTGGATCGCCGTCTCAGACGGGCTAATCCACAGCATCGGTACATCTCGAGATATACCGCCAACCACCGTCAAGACATTGGATGCCAAGGACTGTCTAATCACTCCCGGGCTCATCAACACCCACCATCACTTGTATCAGAATCTGACGAGGGCCTATGCCCCTATGACGTCGGCCCCCCTTTTTGGCTGGCTACAAACCCTGTACCCGTTGTGGCAGGTCTTGGACGAAGAGGCCGCTCATGTTTCGGCCTGGGTCGGGCTGGCCGAACTTGCCCTTAGTGGATGCACCACATCCTCGGACCATCTCTACCTCCACCCCAAGGGCGGCGGCGACCTGATCACGGCCGAGATCGGCGCCGCCACCGACCTCGGAATGCGTTTCCACCCGACCCATGGCTCGATGAGTCTGTCCCAGAAAGATGGCGGGCTACCTCCCGACGAGGTGGTCATGGATGAGGACTCCATCCTGGCTGAGTCGGAACGACTCGTTGGCTTACACCACGACCCAACCCATGGGGCAATGACCAGGATTGCCCTCGCACCCTGTTCCCCATTTTCCGTCACCCCCGAACTGATGGTGCGTACCGCAGACTTGGCCGAGCGCCTCGATGTTCGCCTTCACACCCACCTGGCCGAGAATGATGAAGACGATGAATTTTCCATGGCCACGTTCGGCCGACGCTGCATTGATCAGTTCGACCATGTTGGTTGGATGAGCGATCGGAGTTGGGTTGCCCACTGTGTGCGCCCCAACCCCGACGAGATCGTCCAACTTGGCCGGGCCGGTGTTGGCGTGGCTCACTGCCCGAGTTCCAATCTCATCTTGTCCAGCGGGATCGCCCCCATTGTTGATTTACGGGCCGCTGGCTCTCCTGTCGGAATCGGCTGCGACGGCTCATCTTCGGCTGACTCTGCATCGCTCTGGCAAGAGGCACGCCTAGCAATGTTGCTGGCCAAGCTCAACAATGGTGCCGATGGTTTTTCAGCTCGTGATGCCCTGGACGTTGCCACCCGAGGCAGCGCAGCCTGTTTGGGTCGAGAGGGAGAGATCGGAATTCTCCAGGTTGGAGCGCCAGCAGATCTAGTTTGCTGGAAGTTGGAGGGGCCGGCATTCGCCGGAGTCTTGGACGACCTGGTCGAAGGTTGGTTGCGTTGCGGGCCAACGGGTGCCCACCACACCATCGTGGCCGGCAGGCCCGTCGTTGAGAATGGGGCCATCGTGTCACCTCGATTGGAAGAAATGCTGGCAACCCACCGAACAATCAGTCGTCGCTTCCAGCCAAATTCCTAGCCGACCTGAGGTCGATTCACCCATGGTTCGTCTTTCACGCTGAGCCCTGCAACAATGCCGCATGCTTTCTCCAACAAGCGGGACCGACTTGGGCCCAGATGTTCCCGCCTCCTTCCCTGTTGAGGTTGTCCGCGCTCACACACCCGCTTGCTTGGACCTAGCCCATCTAAACAATGCTGGCTGTGCCCTGCCTCCACGAAGTGTGCTGAAGGTGCAGCTTGACTATCTGCAGCTCGAAGCCTCAATCGGCGGCTACGAGGCCGTAGGAGAACACGTTGAAGATCTGGAGGGCTTCTACACCTCGACCGCCAAGCTCATAGGCGCTCGTCCCGAAGAAATTGCTCTGACCCGCGGCGCCTCCGAATCATGGTGGCGCGCATTCTTGTCAGTCCCCCTCCAACCGGGTGACCGGGTGTTGGCTGGTCGACACGAGTTCATCGCCAGCGGCTTGGGACTGGCCCAAGCCAAAGAAGCAGGAATCGACGTCCAATTCATTCCCGATGACGGCAACGGCCTCACGGACCTCGACGCATTGGCAACCATGCTGAACGAGCAGGTCAAGCTGGTGTGCTTGACCCAGCTTCCCATGAGCAATGGGCTCATCAATCCGGCGGCGGAGATCGGAGACATGGTCAAGTCGGCTGGGGCCCTCTACCTACTGGATTCGTGTCAAGCCGTCGGTTAACTGGAGGTTGACGTCGAAACTCTCGGCTGTGACTTCCTCACCGCCACCGGTCGCAAATGGCTACGAGGACCCCGCGGCACCGGCTTCCTCTATGTTCGCCATTCCATCATGGACTCGTTGCGGACCCCCATCATGAGCGACGGAATGTCCGCAACCTGGCTCGCTTCTGACTCCTATGAACTCATGCCAACCGCCAAACGCTTCGAGTTCGCCGAGATCTCCTATGCCGGAAAACTGGGGCTTGCAACTGCGATCGACTACGCGCTTGACCTTGGAATGAAAGCAATCAGTGATCGGGTGCAATTCCTTGGGTCCGCACTGCGCCGACAACTCCAAACCGTGCCGGGGATCACTGTCCATGACGTCGGCACCATCCAGTCAGGCATCGTCACCTTCAATATTGACGGGGTCGATGCCGTCTCGGTTAGCGACGCAGCTAACGAGCAGCGCATCAATGTCGGTGCTCCGCCGGCTCAGGCCTCACTTCTGGACATGCAGCGCACCGCAGTCCCAAGCCTGGTTCGAGCCTCGCCTCACTACTACAACACCGAGGAAGAGCTGGAACGATTTGTCGCTGTTTGTCAAGGGCTCAGCACCGCCCGCTAGCACTAGCTAGCGATGCTGAGCAAACGCGCGCAGTCGAAGTGTCCGACCAAATCGTGCGAATCGGCTACAACTTCGAAAACAACGTCGCCTGAGACACTAGTTGAAGGTGTGTGATTTCAGATTGCTGCGCCAGCTCAGGTTGCCAGCGGCGTCATAGGCCTTCACGTAGAAGGTATAGGTGCCAGGAGCGAGGCTGAGTGTTGCCGTTGTTCCCGAAACATCGGCCACCACCGTATTGGTTGCCTGATCAAAGACCCGGTAGCCGGCAACGCCTACATTGTCGGTGCTAGCAATCCAGGTCAGGTTGGCAGAATTAGCGCCACCACTGACAGCCAGACCCTTGGGATTCGACGGGCGCTCGGTGTCTGGGTTTCCGCCGCCGGTGATGGTGACCTGGGTGAAACCGGAGCGATAGGAGACATTGCCAGCCGCATCATAGGCCTTGGTGTAGAGGCTGTAGGTGCCCGGGGCCAAGCCAGTCACCGTGCCGCTGGTGCCTGGGACGTCCAACACAATACTGCCGTTGGCATTGTCAAAGACCCGATAGCCCGCGACCCCAACATTGTCAGTACTCCCAATCCAAGAAAGATCAACCGAGTCCGGTCCTATCTGCTGGACTTGGGGACGCCCGGGAGTGGACGGCCTTTCGGTGTCCGTCTGGTTTCCGACGGTGACGGTTGTGATTCCTGAGCGGTTGGAGAGGTTGCCTGCGGCGTCATAGGCCTTGACGTAGTAAGCGTAGGTTCCGGCCGCCAGGCCAGTCACTGTCCCACCGGTTCCCGACACGTCCAGCGCGACACTGTCGTCAGCATTGTTGAAGACTCGATAGCCGGTGACACCGACATTGTCCGTACTGGCTGCCCAAGTCATGGCAACCGAACTCGTTCCGATGTTTCCGACCACTGGTTGACCTGGAGTCGACGGCTTTTGTGTGTCGCCCCCACCATTTTCGTCACACAATCGGGTCATGTTGTGCTGAGTGACCCCCGCTGCCTTGGTGATGTTGCCACCAAACCAGACACAACCATTCGAGGTCCCGTGAATAGCCCAGACCCCGGGGCCAGTTGAGTTGATGTCGGGAACGAAAGAAGCTTCGCGGTCACCTGTGGTGGCACTAAAGGCGGTTACCCATGAGTTTGGGCCACTGTCGGTCACCGGAGCGTTGGACTCACCCGCTGGAGGAGTGCCCCACCACAAGACACCATCAGCACTCTCAATATAGGATGACAAGCGGCAATGACAGCCTGCGTAGACCCGATCTCCGACCACTTCGAGGTCTTGATAGTCACCACGTGATGGTTGTGACATGTGGAACTTGCGTAGAGATAGGTCGGACTCGTTGAGGACCTGAACATAGTGCTCACTTCCGCCAACGAAGACGAGCCCGTTGACGGTGACAACGTCATAGGCATATTGGCGGCTCACATTGGCGGTATTGATTTTGAATGGCTGAACACCAGTGGCGTTCTCGCCATCGGACTTACGAACAGCTTTGAAGCCGCCGGTAGCTGAAACCCCGTTGACGGCGGTGAAGTAGCCGGCAAGATACACACGATCAGCGTTCTCACTCACGGCAATGCCCCACACGGAGCCGCCGGTCACGTTTGGCAGCCACGACGCATCATGGATGCCGGTTTGCCAATTCCAGCGGCCAACTCGTGAGGCCTGCGTAGTTCCGGCCGAACTCTTGACCTGGCTGAAACTGCCGGACGCGTAGAGGTCAGCACCGACCAGGTCGAGGTTGCGGACCAGGCTGTAGCCACCGACTCGGCCGCTCCAACTGTCAAGGCTGCCATCGATGGGATCCAGAGCGACGAGGGCGCTGGTGTAGTTGCCCTCGACCCGATTGAAGCTGCCGCCGACAAAGAGTTTCGAGCCATCGGGTGCAGCTTCCAACGCATAAACCGCGTTGTTCAGCTGTGGGTCAAAGCCGGGGATGTACTCGCCGGTGGTGGCATTGAATGCCGCCAGATATGGCTGTGGGATCGCGGTGTTTCCGTTAGTGACATGGGTGAAGCGACCGCCGACATAGAGCCGATTCCCGATCTGTTCGATAGCCCAGACTTCGGACCGGATGGTGTCAGTCCTTGACCCAGTGACCAGACCACTCACTCCCCAAGAAGTGGTTGGAGTCGAGGACAGCTCAGCCGATGCCGCGGTTGGCACTGCGACTAGGACGAAAAGGCCCAGGAGGGCGCTGGAAAGTACTGAAAGGAACCGTTGCATCTATCCGCCAAACAAGTCACGGGTTGCCTCCACGGCAACCAGTCAGCAAGATAGCACTCTCAGTAGCCATCGACCGCTCTAGGTGGCACAATTGCTCACGGTATGCGCCCATTCACTCACGGAACGGGGCATGTCGAGAACTCGCGATGAGAAAAGTCGCGACCACATCTACATGCGGTCAGGTACCTCGATCGTCAGCAAATCTAGAGCTCGAACCAGAACGAGGCGGCTCACCGATACCAAACCCAGCCATGAGGCCTGCACCGCTGCATCCGCTTCACGCATGATATGACAAGCATCGTAGAACTGGTTGAAGGCGGTGGCCAGCTCATAGGTGTATTCGGCTATCACGTTGGGTGAGAGTGTCTCCAAGGTCCGTTCAACCACTTCGGGCCAGGCCAACAAGGACAAGATGAGGGTTCGTTCCTTGTCATTGGATGGAGGGAGGAAAGTTCCTGGCTCCAACCCTTGTTCGGCTGCCCGATTCAGGATTGACTGAGCCCGCACCGCCACATACTGGAGGTATGGACCGGTTTTGCCTTGCAGCTGGGTAAAGCGCTCAATGTCAAAGCTGTAGTTCGTGGTGCGATGATTGGAAAGCTCACCGTATTTCAAGGCGGCCATGCCGACCAGACGGATGACCTCATCTCTCTCATCATCTGGAAGCTCCAGAGCAAGTTCATTTTCGTCCAGCCGGGTACGCGCCAAGGCCACCGTCTCGTCCAACAACCCAGACAGCCGAGGAAGGCCACCATCGCGTGTCTTGAACGGCTTGCCATCAGGCCCGTTGACGGTGCCGTTACCCGCATGGATCAGCTGTACGGAATCGTCAGCGATACCGCCAAGACGAGCGGCACGAAAGACCTGCTCGAAGTGAAGCGACTGACGGAGATCCACGATATAGACAATCGCCCTTGCGTGAAACTCCTCGACTCGTTCCTGAATGGTGGCAAGGTCTGTCGTGGCGTAGGTACTACCACCACGTGAGTTGCGAAGCATGAGTGGCGGCAGCGCCTTCTTGTCTTCGTCGGTGGTGACGTGGATGACAATGGCGCCTTCACTCTCGACCGCGACACCGCGCTCCTGCAGGAGCTCAACTAATGGCTCCAACCGGTCGCCGGTCGATGCCTCCCCCAGCCATAGATCAAAGTTGACCCCGAGGCGCGCGTAGATCGCTCGAAGAGACTCAAGGGTGACTGAGCGGAAGTGCTCCCACAGGGCGACGTAACCCGCACGTCCCGCCTGCAGTTCGACGGTCGCTTGTTGTGCCTTAGCCTGGAATTCCGGTTCGGCTTTGGATCGACCCGAGGCCTCGGGGTACAGCACTTGTAGGTCCTCAACGGTGACCGGTGATTCTTTCGGAAATGGTCCAGTTGCTGCCTCATCGAAGTAGGGCAGGTCGGGGTGGGATTCGGCTATGGCCGCAATGAGCTGTCCCATTGGCAGGCCAAAATCGCCCAGGTGGATATCACCCTTGGCATCATGCCCTGCGGCTCGATAGACCCGCTTGAGACTCTCGCCAATCACATGGGGCCGGAGATGTCCAACATGCAGGTCCTTGGCCACATTTGGCCCGCCATAGTCGACAATGACCATCATTGGATCATTGCTCTGATACAGACCTAGGTGTTCATCACCGGCGGTAGAGGTCATCCACTGAGCCAGTAGCTCATCGGTGACATGGATGTTCAAGAAACCGGGGCCCGCAACCTCAACCGCTCTGATCCGCGGATCACTCTCGACCCGTTTGGCCACCTCGTCGGCCAGGTCACGAGGGGGCTTTCCTAGCTGCTTTGCCCCGGCCATGGCACCATTGCATTGAAATTGGGCCAGGTCAGGCCGTTGGGACACGACCACCGAACCAAGACTGGCGTCGACACCGACTGCGGCAAAGGCACTTCCAACAAGAACGGAGAGCTCCGTAAGTAGGGACATGCGGGGCAATCGTAGCTTCTGCCCTTCCTCTAGCCGGGTTCATTGCCAACGATCATGCGAATTTCTGACGCCCTGGCTACTCTGACCGCTCTGATTTTCGCATGACCTGGCAGATCAGCCTGTTTGGCCCGGTTGCATCGTGGTTCCTGGGACCCAACCAAGCGTTGCATCGACATCTCGGGCAGCAAAGAGTTCGGCCGTCATGGTCGCAGCGCGAATTCTGTCCAAGCGAAACAAGCGACGATCCGCACGCAGTCGACACCATGCGATCAAGAACCAATCACTCCCGCCACGGTAGAAGCCGACGGCCTCAACCGATCTTGTTGTCACTGCTCCTTCAGCATTGGCATAGCGAAGATTCAGAACACGACCGAGCCGTACTGCTTCCTCAACGACGAGTCGGCTTCTTTGCCCGGAGCGAACACTCGTTGGTGACATTGGATCACCAGTCCGGGCGACCCGAACTCGCCCGCGGAGTTCGGCTACCGAGACTTGCACCTCACCGGGAAGTGAGTCCAAGACACGTTCGGCGCCGGCCGTTGCCGCAGTCCCAAAGGGCATTGGGGAGCTGGCTGTCACTGCCATCAACAGGCCCGTAATCTCCTCGGCCGATAGAGACACCAGGTGACGACCGGCTCCGCTGCCCAGGATCTGCTGCCCACCGCTTCGACCAGGACTGGCGTAGAGCGGTACTCCGCTGTTTCGCAGCGAGGCAAGATCACGTTCCATTGTGCGGCGACTCACTCCGAATTTATCGGCCAACTCACGGGCGCTGACAAGACTCGGACGTCGACGACGGATCTCCTCTGAGACCGCATAGAGACGTTCCAATCGATTCACCGGACACTCCCCTCCGCCTTGATTGGTTCGCCCCTGAGGCAGGAACCAGAATATCGCTAAACACCGCCATTCAGCTGTCGCAAACGATTGCTAGCTTCATCTCATGACCTCAACAACGAAGCCATCACCCTTTCTCGGCCCCCGATCGGTGATCTACCCAACCAGCGACATCACCACTTCCAAGGCGTGGTACAGCAAGGTGCTCGGCGTCGAGCCCTACTTCGATCAGCCCGGCTATGCCGGTTTCAACGTCAACGGATTCGAACTGGGCCTGTTTCCTGCCGGCGACCCCGAGCGAGGACCAATGACCTATTGGGGCGTGCTTGATATTGAGGTAGCTCTGGCCCATCTTGTGGAATGTGGTGCCACCATGCTGGAGCCGATTCATGATGTTGGTGGTGGAATCAAGATGGCCAACGTCTTGGATCCGGAGGGTCACCCCTTCGGCCTGATCGAAAACCCCAACACTTCACCACCAGACTGACGTGCCGAACCAGACTGACGTGCCGAACCAGCAGTCTCACCGTTTTCGCTACGCGGTGTCTAAGGCGATTCGGATCTCCGACACCAGCTGAGCGACAGCTTCAATCGGCTCGCCATTGATGAGCTTTCGCATGAGGGCGGACGCAATGATGATTCCATCCGCAGACCGAGTTGCCTTGACCGCGTGTTCTGGTGTGGAGATACCGAAACCAACAATGGCTGGCGTGTCCGAAACCGCCTTAACGCGGTCGGCTAAAGCGGCACCTGCATCGTCCATGGTCTGGCGTTCGCCTGTCGTTCCCATGGTGTTCACGGTGTAGAGAAATCCCTCGGTCTCATTGGCCAGGATGATCAGTCGCTGATCGGTCGTCACCGGTGCAGCCAACAAGACATTGGCAATGCCGTGCGGGGCAGCAGCTTTTCGCCACTCGCCAGCCATTTCGCGCGGCAGGTCAGGCAGGATTGTTGCCGATCCCCCTGCAGCAACCAGATCAGCAGCAAAGCGTTCGTGCCCGTAGCGAAAGACCAAGTTGTAGTACGTCATGGCGATAAGGGGAACACCAAAGCTTCGCTCTCGAAGTTCAGCCAGAATCCCCTGGGGCCTGACTCCTCGCTCCAGAGCCATGACACCGGCGGCTTCGATCGTTGGCCCGTCCAAGGCCGGATCAGAGAACGGGATCCCGATCTCGATGGCGTCGGCTCCCGCATCAACCAGGGAATCAACCAGGTCAAGCCAATTTGGGACGATGCCGGCGGTGACGTAAGGCAAAAGAAGCTTCTTGCCCGTATCTCGTTTGGCTCGCAACTCACTTTCGAGATTGAAGCGGGGTTGGGCAAAGTCCGAAGCATGACGCTCGTTGCTGAATTCACTCATGGTTGCAGTAACTCCTGTACCTGACTCACGTCCTTGTCGCCTCGACCGGAGAGGTTCACGATCACGGTTTGCCCGGCCAACTCGTCGGCATTCTCAACAACCCATGCAATGGCGTGGGCCGACTCCAAGGCGGGAATGATTCCTTCCCGCCTGCTCAGTAGCTGGAATGCATCGACCACCATCTCATCAGTGACGGGGTGGTACTCGGCCCGTCCGGCATCGGCAAGGTAGGAGTGCTCAGGTCCTACCCCGGGATAGTCCAACCCAGCAGAAATCGACTCAGCCTCAAGCACCTGGCCTGCTTCATCCTGCATGAAATAGGCCTTCATGCCGTGCACAACAGCAGGGACACCACGGCCGATTGCTGCCCCTCCAGCCGGTTCGACTCCGACAAGGCGAACCTCGGGGTGCTCAACAAACCCGGCAAACAAGCCTGCAGCATTGGAGCCTCCGCCGACGCAGGCCACCGCAACGTTGGGCATCTCACCCAACAGCATTTGGCATTGCGCGTTCGCTTCGGCCCCCAAGATTTCCTGGAAGGTCCTCACCATCCAAGGAAAGGGATGCGGGCCCATCACCGATCCAAGGCAGTAGTGGGAGTCTTCAAGCCTGGACACCCAGGCGCGCATGGCCTCATTGACCGCGTCTTTTAGAGTACGACTTCCTGATAGCACCGGGATGACGGTTGCCCCAAGCAACTCCATCCTGAACACATTGAGGGCCTGGCGTTTGGTATCGACTTCGCCCATGTAGACCGTACACCCCATGCCGAACAGGGCTGCGGCTGTAGCGGTGGCTACGCCGTGTTGGCCTGCCCCGGTCTCGGCAATCAGATGGGTCTTGCCCATGCGTCTGGCTAGAAGGGCTTGACCAATGACGTTGTTGATCTTGTGGCTGCCCGTGTGGTTCAGATCCTCCCGCTTGAGCAGGAGCCGCAGACCCAGATCTTGTCCAAGGTTTGCACACTCTGTGAGGGGCGATGGCCGACCGGCATAGTCAGTCAGCAGTCGCAGGTACTCAGCCCGGAAGTCATCGTCATCCCATGCTTCTCGAAACGCGGTTTCGATTTCCTGGCAGGCTCGTACCAGCGGTTCTCCGACATAGCGACCACCATATTGGCCAAAGAACCCGTCAGCGGAAGGGTCACTCATTGACACTGATGTTGGAGATTGGTCTGCGGGTTCTGTTACCTGGCCGGACATGGAGGATCTTTCCTGTGAGCCTACGTGAGTCTTCTAGAAGACTAGACGTAAGTGAAAGAGTTGACAAGCCCCCTTCGACCACGCACGGCAAGACAACACACGGTCCAGACCACAGAATAGGGACTTTGGTCCCTCCTGGTTGGCCGGTACGTATCATACGGTTCACAGATCGTTTGGATCCAAACGACTACAAGTTGACCTGATTCAAGACCCACCGCAGCCCCAAACAAAGGATGGCCCCATGCCAGCACGCACCGGCGAACAGTTCCTGAGCGGACTTGCCAGCGACAACCGCAAGCTGTGGTTCGATGGTGAGTTGGTGGAAGACGTCACCGCCCACCCACAATTTGCCGGAGCGGCGAAGGCTATGGCCGAGCTGTTCGACGCCCAGTACGCCGATCCAGACATCCACCTCATGCCCTCCCCCGCTGACGGCAAGCCGGTTCACATCACCCATATCATCCCCAAGACCAAGGACGACCTGCGCAACCGTCAGGCAGCAATACGAGCTTGGGCAGAAATGTCTGCTGGCACCCGAGGGCGCACCCCTGACTATCTGAACGTCACCATCGCCTGCTTCGCCGGACGGGCCGATGTTCTGGCTAAGCACGGGCAAGAGGAAGGGGCGAAGAATATCCAGGCCTATCACGCCCTGGTACGAGACTCTGACCTATCCACCACCCATGTCCTGGTCAATCCTCAAGTCGATCGATCCGTCACCGAAGACAAGCAAGCCGGTGGCGAAGTTGCCATGAAGAAGATCGCCGAGACCGAACACGGCATCGTGGTACACGGGGCGAAGATGCTAGCCACCCTCGCCCCCTACAGCGATGAACTGATTGTCTACCCCGGCTACCTCCTGCCCGAAGGGGCCGACAACTATGCCGTCAGCTTCGCCATTCCCATGGACACACCGGGCCTGTCCTTCTTGTGCCGAGACTCCTACGCCCGGGTAGCAGACCCGCACGACTACCCGCTCAGCACCAAGTTCGATGAGCAGGATGCGGTCGCAATCTTCGACAATGTCGAGGTTCCGTGGGACCGCGTCTTTGTGAGCGGCGACGTCACCGCCTACAACGCCATGCAGATCGAAGCCAACTGGCGTGCCCACATCATCCATCAGGCCATGACTCGAGCCTGGACCAAGCTTGACTTCGGATTTGGACTCGCCCACATGATCTCCGAAACAACCGGGGTCAACACCTTCGGACATGTCCAGGAGAAGCTGGGCGAGATCTGGCACTACGCAGAGATGACACGCTCGGGCATTGTCTCTGCGGTTGAAGGAGCCAAGCCGGACGAAGGAGGAATCATCACCCCCGATGAGCGATCCTTCATTGCCCTGCGGGGCTTGATGCCCAAGTGGACACCACGAGTCTCTGAGCTCATCCAGCTGATTGGTGGAGGCGGCTTCATGGCCACCCCCTCAGCCAAGGACATGCGGGGACCAATGCGGGAATACATTGACAAGTACTACCAGGCCAAGGGAGCCGACGCCGAAGAACGCATCCGTCTCTTCCGCCTGGCATGGGACTTTGTCGGCTCCGAACTTGCTGGCCGCAATGAGCTGTATGAACGCTTCTACCTTGGAGATTCGTTCCGCATGACGTCACTGGCCTACGAGCTCGCCCCCAAGGAGAAACACGAGGCCTTGGTCAAGAGCTTCCTGTCCAAGATGGAGCTGTAACCATGGGAGAAATCATTGGCGCTGGGATTGTCTCCCACGTACCAACCATGGTGCTACCTCGGGAGGAGCGCTACGCCCTCAATGACGGCAAGGAAATCAGCCTTGTTCCCGGCTTGGAACGACTCAGGACCGAGGTCTTTGATCGGCTCAAACCGGACACTGTGGTTGTCTTCGATACCCACTGGTTCAGCCTGATCTACCACGCCATGGATGCCCGAGCCACCCGCAAGGGTTTCTACACCTCAGACGAGATCCCAACCAACCCAAACATGATGAGCAAGCCATACGACTTTGGAGGCGACACCGAGCTTTGCCAGGCTGTGGCTGCCCTGGCTGCTGATCGTGATGACACCTGGGTCGAGGCCATTGAGAACGAGCATCTACCTGTTCACTACGGAACCCTCAACCTGCTCGGCGCTCTACAGAACAAGGAGGCCTGGGTTCCGGTCTCCATCTGCGCCAGCGCCGACGCCGATGACTTCCTCTTGTTCGGAGAGATTCTACGAGAAGCGATCGAAGGGCTGGACCGACGAGTTGTCTTACTCGGAGCTGGCAGCCTTAGCCACAAGTTCTGGCCGCTCAAGGAAGTACGTCAACACGAGTCGTCGGATCCGGCAAACATCACCACCCCTGAGGCGCGGGCATCAGATGAACGAATCATTGAGAATTGGAAAAAGGGTGATCACCAACAGGTACTCAATGACCTCCCTGAGATCATGACCCATGCTCCTGAGGGCAAGCTTGGCCACTACCTGATGACGCTGGGCGCCATCGGTGGAGCCGGGTGTACTGCCACCGGTGAAATGTTCTCCGATTATGAGTCCTCTGCCGGAACCGGCCAGATCCACATGTGGTTCGAACGGCCTGCCTCTGGCTGGTAGCAAGCAAGGCGGTAAGAGCCAGTTTCATAGCCGTCCTAGGTCTCATAGATGGTACGAAGCGTCGTCATAGCCTCGGCCGTGATTTGTTCGTCGGTCATGACCTCAAGCTCCTCGGCTACTGATCCAGCATGAAAGCAGAAGATCGTTGGCCGTCCGGTCACGTCGGTGAGGTCATACCACTGGGCCCATCGCCCCCGGTCATTGGATACGTAGCCAATGGAGTCAGCCGAGCGATCCCAGAATTGTTCGGAGAACTCCAAGAACACCTTGTTCAACAGTCCCATACCCAAGCGCTCAATCGCGTCAAGCTTCGGTGTTGGCAACTCTGGAGAGAAAAGAATGCGACCGACCTTCAACAAGCCGAGTGGCAGGGTGACCAGAACATGGTCATGAGTCGAGGTCTCCGTTGGGGTTGTGACCACCGGGCGCTCATCAGCCCAATCGATGGCAACAACAGGTGTATCCAGCTGGATGTCCAATCCGTCAGTGAGCGTCTCCAGGAGGTTCAGGTAGCCGTCGGGAAGCAGAACATCTGGGCCCGGGAACTCCTCACCCTCATGAGGAGCAAGGGAGGAGAGCTGGCCGATGTCGGCCGCGTATTCATGTTCGAAGGCGGCAACAACCGCGAAGTCAGTAGTGCGAACGATGGACTCATGACGTCCTTCTTGGCGGGTAAGGACCGCCTCTTCCAGCGTGAGACTCCGCTGGTGGGCGCCATACACGGCCCGGTAGGCGCCAGCCCAGATGTCTCAGTCGATTCGGACGCCATCATGGTCATAGACAATCATCGAGTCGTAGTCGGTCCTGACGCGCGGAGCGTCAATGGCATCGGCGATTTCAGTCATGGGGTTCCCTCTCACCCCGTGGATCCAAGAAGCCCCAAGATCCAGCGGATAGCCCAGACTCATGTCCGTCCGGATCCGACCCCCAATTCGCCCCTGGGCCTCAAGGACGACCACGTCAAATCCCTCGTCGGCTAACTGACGAGCAGCCGCAAGACCCGAAGCACCGGCACCAACAATGGCAACGCGAGCACCGGGACGAGCCACCGATGCCAGATCACTCGCCGCTTCGCTGCCAGACAGCACCGCTCCATGAACGGTCGAGGGGTAGTTTAGTGAGGTAGCCTCTCCAGCAAAGAAGACTCGATCAGCCAGCGGTGTGCCAAGCGCCTCGCGGTCCGCCGGCTCGCTCCCATCGAACTCCAGCCGCATGCGACTGCTCGCCCAACCGCACCACGAGTCAAGAAATTGGCTGCCCGGTGCGACGAACCTCGATGGTTCGCCGCACCGAATGAGCCAGGGCTTGGCTAGGAGCCAGGAATCCTCATCAAAAGAAGCTGACCAGACTCACGCTTGATTGTCGTGCCGGGAATCGACGTGGTATCAACGTCGACGTTCGCTCCGTGACCCTGCACGTTCACCAACCAGGTTCCACCACCGAACCACTCCGATACATCAACAATGCCAGTTGACTCACCGCTGGGGTCCACGACCGAAGCCACCGAACGCCACGAGTCCTTGCTGAAGTGGTACTGCCAGATCTGCGCCTCAGACGCGTCCTCTTGCACCATCAAGCTTTTGCGACTGGTGTCCAGGTTATCTGGATGCCGGAAGGGGACATAGACATCGGAGTCAACGGCATCGCCGTCAGCCAGGATGCTCAAACTGTCCACAATTGTCGGATCATCAGGATTCATCATCATCTTGAACACCCGACCATTGTCAGCCAAGCCCTCAGTGTCGGCTGGCCGAGCCATACGACCCGTCTCCGGATCAGGATTAACCCGGGAAGCGCCAGTGTCAGCGATATAGACAACCAGCGGGTTTCGGGGATCATAGGCAACGTCTTCTAGCCGAATGAACTGGAAGACGTTGTTGGCGTTAGACCAGTCCTCCAAAGCATCCTGATCGCCAATGGCAACATAGCGAGGAACGGGAATGAACTGCCCCTGGAACGATTCGCCAACGTCAAGATCCAGATAGTCATTGGCCCCATTGAATGCGTCGGCGGGATCGGCCAGTGCTTTGCCGTTGCTGCCAGTTACTCGCAAACCATAGAGGCTGCCCGTGTCGGCAAAGATGGCGTCCTGGTCATCGGCCAAGTACATGTAGAGCTGGGATGTGCCCGCAGAGAACGTGTCATCCGTTGTGAGCAGTGCCAACTCGTCCCAGCCACCAGGAACTACGACGGTGTTCTCATGGTTGAGTCGCCCCATTCCCGGTATCGCAGTGGAGTGTCCGGTCTCGGTGTTCAACGCGACAGCAAAGCCTCGCTGAACTCCATCGACGGTGTCGCTGGTCTCTTCACCGGTGAAGAACACATAGTCATCCATGCCCTCCGCCGGAGTTGCCATGTTGGCTGAGCAGAAGCGCAGAAACTCGCCCGGTTCCATGGCAACCGCCGCATCCATGACCCGTGCCCGCTGCTTACCCCAAGTACCAAGCGTCACACGAGAGATGGACGAGTTCTGGAAATCCTGGTTGTCGCGAAAAGGAATCGTGGTCTGCTCATGGGCCACGTACACATCAATCAAGCCATTGCGGCGGCCCGGCCTGACCCCTATCCCGTCTGGCAGTCCTTCGAAGGTGAAGTCACCAATGGTGTCACCGCTGGAGAGAATGGGACGCACCCAAGCGCCCCGAGAGAGTGCGGCG
Source organism: Actinomycetes bacterium (assembly GCA_024280015.1). Taxonomy (GTDB): domain Bacteria; phylum Actinomycetota; class Acidimicrobiia; order Acidimicrobiales; family SZUA-35; genus JAJRQY01. The sequence continues at coordinate 9,793 of JAJRQY010000135.1, read as the reverse complement.
TCAACCGTCAAGAAGGCATCCTCCGATGTCCGGAAATGCGGATTGCTACTACCGGAAGCGTCAACCGGCACGACGAAGGCACCAGCGAGCGCCAGCACCATGACCCCCGCCTTCTTCGATGCCGAAGCAGATGAGCCGTCTCGTTGGCGACCCCGCCTCCACCCCTGTTTGTTCCGTTCCTGTCTCTGTGCCATGTCCCAGCCTTCCTTGGCGTGTCGTATAGGTCCAATTACCTAGACACGATCGACACTAGCGGTGAGTGGGACCTCGTGCCAGAGAACTGACAATCGCTTCGGTAGGCACCAGTAACTGATCCCGAAACCAATCGATCTTCGACTCATCCGAAACGGGAATCGCCGTGCCAACTAGAGTCGCCAGCTGTGAGCCGCCCCAGCATTATCGACAACACGCCGCCACCTCGGAGCATGACGTCGACGAAGCAGCCATCCAGCGAGTCGCCGAATCATGGCTCAACCGGACCCGGTGGCCGCACCGATTGGGCCATCACGACCGGATTGGTTCTCCTATCAGCCTTCGGCTACTGGCGAACACTGACCCATGGCCTCCTGGTTGATGACAGCGCCGAGTTCCAGACGATGGCCCGTCTCTTTGGCCATACCCACCCCACGGGCTATGAGGTCTACACCTTCGTCGCCGGTGTCGCAGCACTTGTGCCGATTGGCAACCCCGCCACCAGGGTGACTGCCTGGTCCGCAGCCGCTGGTGCGTTGACGATTGGCCTTGTCTACCTGGTCATTCGACAACTGGGTGCTGGGGTGATAGGCGCAGTTGCCGGAGCTGTTTCGCTGGCCGTTGGTGCCACGTTCTGGTCCCAATCGGTCATCGCCGAGGTCTACACCACAGGTCTTTTACTGGCAGCAATAATCCTCGGAGCACTCATTCGTTGGGACACCAACCGAGACCCAAAGTGGCTCTTTATCGCCGGAGTGTCTGGCGGACTGAGTCTTGGGGTGCACTTCACCAACGGCCTCTTCGTTCCGGCTATTGCACTCTTTCTTGTCCTGTCCACCAGGAAATTGGACTCCTGGAAGGTGGCAATCGCTGGCGCTGTCGCCGGCGCGACCTTGGCCATCATTGCTTTCGGAATCATTGACCTCGTCAACCCCCCGAACCAATACTTCGACGCGGTTATCGCCCCATCGGCGTCCGCGTGGGACCTTGAACCTGCCCAGATTGACGGGGTCGGCGAACGCTTGAAGTTCGATTGGACAGCTCGCCAGTTTCAGTCTCAAATGTTCTCTGACCCTGGAAGATTGATGCCCGAGCGATGGGCTGGCTTTCGCGGTTCCCTATCGGAGGAGATCAGCTTAGTTGGACTGATTCTTGCTGGGCTCGGAGCGGTCGGACTAGCCAAGCGCTCCCCCAGAATTGCCCTCCTCCTATTCTTGTCTCTCCTGATCCAGCTTGTCTACGCCTTCAACTACGAGATCGGCGGCCTCGTCTACGTTTTCTACCTTCCGGCCTATCTTCTGCTCGCCTTACTTCTAGGTCTCGGTCTGGATCTGGTTGGCCAGGGATTGTCACGACTACCGCTGCCAGCCAAGGGGGCGAATCAGCTCGGCATGACTGCCATCGGCTTGCTGGCTGTGCTACCGGTCCTTCAGCCAAACTTGGGCTCGCTTTCTGTCGCTTCGACCCCCGTGTTCGACTTCGAGAGCTACCCGGTTGAATCCGACACCGAACTCATCGTCGCTGCCACCATCAGAGATCTACCGGAGAACTCCGTCGTGCTCACCGATTGGGACCTGCTCTACACCTATGTCTATGTCGCCAGCGTGGAACAAGGGCGAGACGATCTGCTTTTTCATGAGACCCAGCCCGCCGATGACTCCGAGATGGTGGCTGAATCAATGCTGAGCTATGTGGCCAGCATCGCCGAGGATCGACCGGTTTTCGTCTCTGACTACACCGACCAATTTCGGGTGGCGGGCTTCTATCTCGCTCCTGTTCGAATTGGACCAACCCGAATGTTCCGCGTGCGACTTGACTAGCTGCCAGCAAGAGTGCTGGCGTCAGCTTAGTTCATGTGTTAACTTCGCCTCTCGTCAAGAGGGTTCTAAGAGTACGGGTGAAGCGGGTGGGCGAATTGGGCAGCAGAAGCGAGGCGTGCGTGCGCGCTCCTCAGAAGCAGAGCGATTTTAGGCATCCAGTTGAGCCGCCCTTTTTCGCCGCGCCAGATCAATCGGCTCTACCACCGTTGCTTGCAGCGGCAGTGCAAACCAAGCTACAAGCCTCAATCACAACCAGTGAATCGGTCCGTGGAGGAGATGTCTCGACAGCCTTTCGATGCGACTTGGATGACGGAAGTGTGGTCTTCGTCAAGACTCATGCAGACCCTCCGAATCACTTCTTCAGCACTGAGGCAAAAAGCCTGGAGTGGCTGAGTGAGGCTGGGGCACGGGTGCCGAAGGTATTGGCTACAAGCGATGACTCCCCCGCTCACCTGGTTCTTGGTTGGGTTCAATCAGGTCGGAGTACTCGGGAAGGTGACGCAGATTTTGGCCGAATGCTGGCTCATCTTCATCAACAATCTTTTCCCTGTTTCGGGCGGCCAGACTCACGCACAACAGGAAGCCGGGGTCTTCCGAATGCTCCAAGCGCATCCTGGCAAGATCACTACGGCCAGCAGCGCCTTTTGCCGCTCGTATCGATCGGACTCCAAAGCGAGTCTCTCCCCGCGGATACTGCACGTCGACTTCGCGTCGCTGCTGAGTCGCTGGATGCCTTTGTTGGTCCGGCTGAGCCTCCGTCGCTTCTGCATGGCGACCTTTGGGCCGGTAACCGAATCGTCGACTCTTCCGGCCGCAGCTGGATGATCGACCCTTCATCATTCGGCGGTCACCGAGAGTTCGACCTGGCCATGATGCGTCTCTTTGGAGGCTATGGCCCAGATTGCTTCAGCGCCTATCAGGACGAGTTTCCTCTTGCTGAGGGCTGGGAGGACCGCGTTCTACTCCACCAGCTTGCACCGCTAGCCGTTCACGCAATCAAGTTTGGTGCCCACTACGTCGGAGCACTCAACGACGCCCTCGAAACCCTGTTCGCCCGAGCAAATCTGTCGCACTAGCTCAGCACCGACAGCATCCGGGCAAAACGCAGATGAGGGTGACCCCGGTTGGGGCCACCCTCACCTTTCACTAGGCCTGCTTTGAATCGTTACGAACTAACGGCCGTGACAGGCAATCGGATTCACCTGGTAGCCCGAGCCGTTCTCGAGACGAATCGGTGAAGCGATGATCACGTCGCCCTTGACATTCATGGAGTCAAGGTTGGTCAAGCCCGGCATTGCGACACGATCATTCAACAAGATGGTGTAGGTGGCCAAGAAATCCTCGTCCTCGGTGGCATCAGGGCCAAACGTGTCCGATCCGATTCCACCAACATTGCGTCGGTCGACCAACCATTGCACGGCGTCGCCGGAGAAGCCAGGAGCATCGGCAAAGTATCCTTCGGTTCCGTATGCCTCATCGAGCCCGGTGCGGATGATGACCATCGAACCCTTCTTGATCTTGCCGTTCTCCCACTCATATTCCTTGATGTCTTGCTTCGTCAGCTGGAAGTTCGGTCCTTCCTCTTCCATACGGTCCCGAACGTCGATGATGTAGCCAGGCCAGATGAACTCGCTGGCATCCATCTGGTCGACGGTTCGACCGCCTTCAATGAAGTGGCCCGGGGCGTCGAAGTGGGTTCCGGTGTGGGTCGCCAACGACAGGTCCTCGACCAAATAGCCATCGTCTGCGATAGTGGCGAACAGCTCGATCGTTGTCTCGGGATCTCCTGGGAAAATCGAGGCATCCTCGTTGAGAACATGCGAGAGCTGGCTTACTCCACCATTACAGGCAACAACTGCCCGACCCTGGCCTCCGCCACGTACACGGAAGTAATGGCTTGCTCCGGCGGCTCCGGCCGCGGAAACCATGGAGAATGCGAGCCCCAAGCCAACCGCGGACTTGAGTCCAATGCGCTTTCCTCTTGCTGATCCTGTCTTGGCTTCATCTTGCCGTTTCATCAGTTACTAGTCCCGTCATGTAGCGAGCCGATCCCGCCTCGAACCTGGACGTTAGCATGAATTCGCCCACGGTAAGCGAGTCGGCGACAACTCTCAGCAGGAAAGCGACGCACCGTCACGACGTGACAGCCATTCGTGAGATCAAGCCAACGAAGTACCCGTAGAGCGAAAGCCAAGGTCAGCATCAATCAGTGACTAGAGGGCAAGACTTCCTGCAGCTGACCGTTCCCGACATCATAAACAAAGCCGCGAATATGGTCCTTATTGGTAACGAACGGAGTAAGAAGTAGCCGCTGGATGGATTGGCGAATGTCATCGTAGGGATCACGAAAGGCCTCGACCGCCCACCATGGTTTGATGCCAAGTTCTGCTTCAAGCTCAGCCCGAAACGAGTCTTCGCTCACGGACTGCAATCCGCAGTCCGTGTGATGGAGCAAGACAATCTCTTTGGTACCCATGTACCGCTGGGAGAGACAAAGCGAGCGGATCACGTCATCGGTGACGACACCACCGGCATTGCGAATGACGTGAGCCTCACCGTTCCCCAAGCCGAGAAGCTGGAAGATGTCCATCCGGGAATCCATGCAAGCAACGACCGCAAGATTCCTGGTTGGAGAAACGACCAGGTCAGCACCGGGAAAGTCTCGAGAAAATGCTTGATTGTTGCTCAGGAGCTCATCGGCATTGGGAGCAAAAGGTGAGGCCATATGGCCAGTATCGCCTCGTTCACTCAACAAGCAACGCTCTGCGAAGGACACGCTTGATGTAGCCCTGACTATCGATCTCATCACCTCGGACTTGGGTCAGGGCTTAGGGGGGATCAGGAAGAGTTGTTGTTGTTGTTTCTGGCGGAACCGTGATGATCACTGACCCATCTTCATTGGTGGGAGGAGGGAGATCTGGGTCAACAGTGGTTGACGCAGGAGCACTGGTCGGAGGCAGGGTCGTTGTTCGCTTTGTCGTCGGCGGATCTGGCCGAGTCACACGGGTGGTTGTGGGTGCTGGAGGCGCCATGGTGGTCGGAGGAGGCTCAATCTCGGTGTACCACTCACCATCGGAGTGAAGATAGAGACTCTGACCCGTGCCACAATCGACAGGCCCATAGAGCAGGTCATGACTGGCCTCTCTGTTGGGCTGATAGGTGAAGCATGGGAGGTACAAAGGATGGGCTGCGACCACATTCAACGCTATTGCTGCTGAATAGGCTGGGGTGCCGCAGGCCTGATACGTCAGGTCATCAATTTCTCGCAGGAGATCAACGGCTGACTCCTCGGCCTGGATCAGCTCACCCTTGGACTCTGACCCCTGGACTGCCGACACGATCTCCAGGTACTTGGTTGCCGGCGGCTTGGTCAGCGGCGCCGCAGCCATCCATACATCCATCAGTTCCGCTTGGTCCTCATCCTCGAAGAGACCACCAGTTCGGATAATGGTGGAGACCAGCTTGTCGCAGCCCGCCGTTAGCCCGGAAGCAGATTCCTCGGCAAAGGCAAGGTCGCCGCCTTGAGTCACATCACTCGCCTCGCTCGAACCAGACCCCGAGCATGCAGACCCGAACAACAAGAGTGCTGTCGCCACACCCAAAAACTTCAAACGTCCAAAAGAACCCATGCCGCTCTATCGGCAACAACCCTCGGTTCTTGAAGCACTGGCTGTTGCCCAAGAATCTAGGTCAAACACGCGAGTCGAACTTCGCTGTCACCGGCCGTGGGTACGGTCTAGTCGTGGCACCTCTACCTGACACCCCAACCCGACCAACCGAAGCGGAGGTCCTTGAAGAACTTGCCCAACATGTGCAAACGCTGGCGGGACCAAACGCTGTTCCGCGTGCTGAGCAGGTCAGCGCCGTTGTCGCCATGCTGGCTGAGGGACGCCGAACATTGCTGGTTGCCAGAACTGGCTTCGGGAAGTCAGCCGTCTACTTCTCTGCCACCAAAATGTTGCGGGATCGGGGCTGGGGTCCGACCATCGTGATCTCTCCCCTCCTTGCCCTCATGCGAGATCAGGTAGCCGCCGCCAACACGCTGGGGCTCCGGGCCGTCACTATCAATTCCTCCAATATTGACTCATGGTCACTCATCGAGGAACAGATCAACAACAACGAGATTGACCTCCTCCTGATCGCACCATAGCGGTTGGCCAACGCCGGTTTCCGGCATCGAGTATTCGAAACCCTGCTCTCCCAACCCTTTGCCTTGGTTTGCGACGAAGCGCATTGTATCTCTGACTGGGGCCACGACTTTCGACCCGACTATCGCCGTTTGCGCCAGCTCTTGCAAGACTTACCGCCTTGGACCCCGGTGCTGGCAACCACCGCAACTGCGAACCAGCGTGTCACCGACGATGTCGCTGAACAGCTTGGCCAAGACACGCTCGTTCTTCGAACCTCATTAGATCGTACGTCACTTCGACTATCGGTAGTCGACCTTGCAACCGATGCTCACCGCCTGGCCTGGGTCTCACAGAATATGAGTTCCCTGGAAGGTTCCGGGATCATCTATTGCCTCACCGTCGGCCAAGCTGAGACCACCGCAGCATGGCTACTCTCACAAGGTCACCAGGTCGCGGCATACACCGGAGCCGTTGACGCTGACCAACGCCTGGACTTGGAAAACGCCTTGCGTGCCAATGAGATCAAGGCGCTGATTGCAACCTCTGCGTTGGGAATGGGTTTCGACAAGGGTGACCTGGCGTTTTGTGTCCACCTCGGATTGCCACCATCGCCGGTGGCTTATTATCAGCAGATTGGCCGAGCCGGACGCAAGCTGGACGTCGCCGAAGTCATTGCCTTGCCCCGTCCAACCGAAGACGCAGCAATCTGGCGATGGTTTGAGTCAGTTTCACTTCCCTCAGAGCAGATCTGCCAGTCGGTACTCGATCAGCTTGACCGAACCGAGCCAACGTCCATCGCTCGCTTGGAAACAACGATCAACCTTGGCCGAAGTCGCCTTGGCACCCTGCTGAATATCCTCGAAGTCGATGGCGCGATCGATCGCGTTCGAGGGGGTTGGTTGCTCCGACAGGGAGACAACCCTTGGTCCTATGACCACGCTCTTGCCAACTCATTGCGCTCCCTGCGTAAGCGAGAGTCCGACCAGATGCGGGACTGGACCAAGCTTGATTCTTGTCGACTCCGCTATTTACGAGAGGCCTTGGATGACGCAGAAGCAGACGATTGCGGCCGCTGTGATCGTTGTAGCACCAGCCGGTGGCAGTCGGACCCCGATGCCTTGCTGGTCGCCGAGGCCAATACCTTCCTGCAGGACGGCGACATCCAGATCCAACCTCGCAAGCAGTGGCCAACCGGCCTCGGGGAACCGAAGGGACGCATTCGTCCCGAGCGCCAGGCTGATCCCGGTCGTGCTCTCGCTCGGTTTGGTGATGGGGGCTGGAACCCGATCGTCGAATCCATGGTTCGCCCAACTCAACCGACTGGAGAATCACCGGCAATACCGTCAGAAATGATGGACGCCATTGCCGGTGTACTGAAACGGTGGGATTGGTCAACACGTCCCGTGTGGATTTGCCCGGTGCCATCTCGTCGCAATAGTTCCCTCATCAATGTCTTGTGCCAAGAGATCGGTCGGCTCGGAAAGCTGCCCATCCATCACGCCATCATCGAACATCAACCCAGCCATGCGCCCGCTGGAGCCGATCTATCACCCAGCTACCAGTCCGAGCAGGCGAATTCCGCTCACCAGGTCAGCAATGTGTGGCGCCGATTCACAATCGACGACACGGCTCTTCCTCCCGAAAGCTTGCTGCAGGGATCAGTCCTCCTCGTCGACGACGAGGTTGACAGTCGATGGACAATCACAACGGCCGCCTGGCTCTTAGGCGAACATGTGAGCGGGCCAGTCTTGCCATTTGCCCTTCGAACCCGCTAGCGGGCCATGGCTGACTACCAGATACGGCCAGCCATGCCACAGCCAGTCATTGGATTGTTGTCAATGTCTGGATATTGGAGCGCCAGCTCCAATTGTCTGCCCCGTCCACTGCTTTAACAAAGAACGAATAGGTAGTGCCAGGAGTCAGTCCACCAATCATGGCGTTTGTGTCGGCTGCCTCTTGGACTACCGCTCCGGTCGCCTGATCGATGACCACATAGTGAGTTACTCCGACATTGTCGGATGAGGGCCTCCAGCTCAGCGAGATCTCCGTCGTCCCAACGCTGGTTACCGATAGTCCGGTTGGAGTGGACGGCTGTTCGGTGTCTGGTGCAGGTCCTCCAATCTTGACAAAGTTGCTGTTCCCTGACCTCTCACCCTCATTTCCAGCAGCATCAATTGCTCGTACGTAGTACGAATACTCACCATCTGGAACCCCGGCATCGATGGCACTGGTCGTAGTCGAAGCTGTTTCTTGTCCGGCAGCGTTGCCGCCCTTTGGTGTCCGATAGACCCGGTAGCTCACCACTCCAACATTGTCGGTGGCCGCGTTCCAGGACAGTGACACATTGTTGCTGCCGGCAATTACCGAGGCCTGGAGACCAGACGGCTCGCTGGGAGCTTCGGTGTCACCACCGCCACCAATGGTGACCGAACGCATACCAGTACGCCAGCTGAGATTACCGGAGGCATCTTTGGCCCTGACGTAGTACCAGTAGGTACCAGGAGCCAGGCCATCATCGTCATGCTCGACGCTCTGACTACGACCAACCACGACTCCGAGCTCCCCATCCTGGGTCGAGCGATAGATGTTGTAGCTGACGACTTGGTCATTGTCCGTTGACGCAGTCCAGGAAATGAGAGCCGCGGTACCGCCAGCGACCACGCTGAGGTTGGTTGGCACGCTCGGGCGTTCCGTATCGACATCTCCGCCAATGGTGATCGACCTCATGCCGGATCGCCAACTCAGGTTCCCCGAGGAGTCAACTGCCTTGACGTAGTACCAGTATGTCCCGGCGGCCAAGCCATCGTCATCGTGTACCGGACTCCCGCTTGTGCCGACAAGAACGCCAAGCACGCCGTTCTGGGGCGAGCGGTAGATGTTGTAGCCACTTATGCGGACATTATCCGTCGACTCGGTCCAAGAAAGGAGAGCGGATGTGCCACCGACAACGACGCTCAGGTTTGTTGGAATACTGGGCCGCTCGGTGTCGGTTCCCTCAACAACGTCCACCCGATGCATCTCCGACGGCAAGCTGATTCTCCCAGAGGAGTCTTGAGCTTGCACATAGTACCAGTAGGTCCCGGGCCGCATGAATGGGTCAACCAGGCTGGTAGTCCTGCTATACCCAGCGAGGCGTCCGATCCCGCCATTCTCGGCTGCGTGGAAAACCAGGTAGCCGACGACCGGCGAAGTCGCATCGGTGGACGCTGTCCAGGTGAGGCTGACATCAGTGCCATTGACTGAGGTGTCCAAGATGCTTGGAGTCGTGGGACGGTCCCCATCAGCTCCCCTGATGATGCTGACCGACTTCATGCCGGATCGCCAACTCAGGTTCCCCGAGGAGTCAACTGCCTTGACGTAGTACCAGTGGATACCCTCGCTGACCCCATATTCAGTGTGATATGCCGTGGTGCTTCGCCCGATCAATTCCCCAAGTTCGCCGCTCTGATCTGAGCGGTAGATCTCATAGCTAGCCACACCAACATTGTCAGTCGAGGGCGCCCAGGCGATCACGGCCGACGCGTTGACGCTGCGTACGGACAGTTCTCTGGGCACACTGGGGCGTTCCGTATCGGAGACTTGTTGAGCCATCGGTTTGGCAGCTTGTTGAGCCACCGGTTTGGCAGCTTGTTGAGCCACCGGTTTGGCAGC
>JAJRQY010000134.1 GCA_024280015.1 Actinomycetes bacterium | reverse complement strand
ATCAAGGCTGCTATTGCTGGCCAGCTACCAACCTTTGATTCTTCGTCGGCAGACGAAGGGGCCTCAGCCAGCCTCGCACCATTGTCTGATTGCGAATCTGGTTCCGAAGCAACCTGATCCGCCTCACTTGCCTTCTTCACCAGCAACGGGTTGTCGAAAATGAGCACTCGGTCCGTTTCCGCTGCAGCCTCGACTCGCCGATTGACTTCCGCACCCACTGCAGGGTGAACCATTGCTTCAAGAGCTCGGAGCTCAGCCTTGTCACCGAACACGATCGACGCCACGGCCGCCCGATCCAGGGACCCCGATATCGAGTCGACAATCTGGTTACCCCAGCGCTCGATCATGTTCAGGAAGACCGGTTGACCGGCTGCCTGCAACTCATGGACAATGGCATCAGCATCAACGATCTCTGCCCCGAGATGCATCAAGAGTCCGGACACCGATGTTTTGCCCGAACCGATTCCACCGGTCAATCCTATGACGCGCACCGATTCACGCTAGCAGGATGTCTTCTCCAGTAGCCACTCCGTAACGCACCGCATATCTCTCGATGCTTCTGGGCCATTTGACTCACAAAACCCACGCTCAAGCCGAAGAGTTAGGGGCAGAAGACGCTCTTCCCCGCGTTCTGCACAACCCAGCACACTCATGCGTTCAAACCACTCAACAACCCTCCTCGACGTGAGGCCTAAGCCCCGGACACAGCCGAGGCAGCACTCACGAAATCGAACTGACGCCCAGCGTCGGGGTCTCCTACCAAGCCAAGATCAACCCGAGCAAGGAACGCTGCAGACCTTCGATTCTGCCATCTTGGCTGTGCGCTGGGCGACAACAATCGCATCAATCGCCCTCGCATCTGAAGCCTTTGTCTCCGCTGACTTCACCGTGATCCCTTGGGTTGCCCTCGTGGTTGCCATCAATGCCGTGCGAACCATAACTCCGGTCCGAGAACTCCAAAGTCAGCGATCGTTCAGCCTGCTTCTGGTCGAGTTCGGTCTAATTTTGCTGGCCATCACCGCAACTGGTTACTGGCAGTCGCCCCTGATCTTCTCCCTCGGAGTAGCAATAACGCTTGCCTCATTCGGTCGAGGATTCGGATTCGGGCTGCAAATCAGCAGCTCAGCCGCTATCGCCATCACTGTCGCCGGGTTCGGTCCAGGAAACTCTGCTCCGGACACCTTGCTCGCCCTGCAATGGACGATCTTTCTCCTGCTCAGTGCCATCGTCACTGGTTATGGCCGGCGCCTCTCCCTTGAGGCCAACGAGCAGTATTCGGCCACCCTCGAACAGGTTAGTGATCTAACCGAAGCCAATGCCTTGCTTTTCAGCCTCCAGCGTGTTGCCAGGACCTTGCCTGCTTCGTTGGACCTGGAAGAGACGATGGAATCCACCGAGACCAGGCTGCGCAGCCTCATCGACTTCGAAGCTTCGGCGATCCTGCTTCTTGATGAGGCTGATCAGAGCTGGCTTGTGGCCCGACGCAACTCGCTCAAGCTTCCAACCACCTTTGACAATTCACACCTGCCTGGCTCAGCCCGGCAGGCCGTCGATGCGGGCGAGGTCACTGTTCATGGTGATCTGGACCGTCTCGGTGGAGGATTTGGGGAGAAGAACTCTTCGGCACTGTACGCCCCCTTGCTGGCTCGAGGATCACTTGTTGGCCTGCTCGCTCTGGAGCACACCTCCCCTGAAGCCTTCGATCAGCGGGACCTTGAGGTTCTTCGAGCCATGAGTGAGCCCGTCGCCCTCGCAATCGACAACGCTCGCTTGTTTCGCCGTCTACGGACCGTGGGAGCAGACGAAGAACGAACTCGAATTGCCCGTGATCTGCATGACCGAATCGGTCAATCATTGGCGTACCTGGCCTTCGAAGTTGACCGTATCTCCCACCGAGACAGCCGAAACCAACCAATCACGGAGGACCTTGGCGGACTCCGTGGTGATCTGCGGACCGTCATTGGTGAGGTTCGCGACACCCTTTATGACCTTCGCAGCGACGTCGCCGCCGAGAAAGACATGACCACGACGCTTGAAGAGTTCGCTGGTCGCGTGGCCGAGCGGAGCAAGATCGAAATCACGCTTAACTCTGAACGCGACAGCCGTCTTCCGATTCTCCAAGAGCGAGAAATGTGGAGAATTGCGCAAGAAGCACTCATTAACGTAGAGCGACATGCCGACGCGAGTCAGGTGACTATCACCTGGACATGCGACGGCACTACTGCCGCGTTGACCATTTCCGATAACGGTCGGGGCATTCCCGACGGACATAAGGGCCGAATTGACTCATACGGAGTCCTCGGTATGCGAGAGCGGGCGGCCAGTATCGGCGCTTCTCTCGAGATGATCTCTCACCCAGGAGAAGGGACAACAGTACGGTGCTGCCTAGAACAGGGCTGAATTCAGCTGAACCAATGTCAAAGACTCGGCCAGACGGAAAACCCTCCGTCATCAGGCTGATGCTTGCCGACGACCATCGGATGCTCCGCGAGGGGCTTCGACGCTCAATGACCGAGCACGGCTTTGAGATCGTTGGTGAGGCCCGAGACGGAGCCGAAGCCGTCGATCTTGCCGCTGCCGTTCGGCCTGACGTCATCTTGATGGATGTATCAATGCCCGAACTCGGCGGTGTGGAAGCCACTCGCCAGATCAAGGCTCGTCAACCCGAAGTCCGCATCGTCATGCTCACCATGCACGCCGATCAAGACGTCTTGGCCGATGCGATTCGAGCGGGGGCCAATGGCTACCTGGTCAAGGATTGCTCGACTGACGAGATTGCTTCTGCAATTGAAACCGTTGCTGCCGGCGAAACTGCCCTCTCCCCTCGTTTGGCTGCGTCGATGCTGATCGAAGTTCGTCGACAAGATGGCATGAGCGAGCCAGAGCGAATCATCACCAAGCGGGAAGAAGAAGTGCTGCAGCTCATTGCTGATGGCTGCTCTACCCCCGAGGTGGCTGAGAATCTCTACATCAGCCAGAAGACCGTCAAGAACCACCTGGCCTCCATCTACCAGAAGCTCGACGCACGAGACCGCACCCAGGCCGTCCTGCGGGCGGTCCGTATGGGAATCGTCACGCTGGACTGAACTCCGGTTCGGGACTGGCCAGCCGCTTACCCAGGGCAGCAGCCAAAGGATATGCCGAATGGCCTATCCAGCTATCTGGCAAAGACGCCGATCAATTAAGCATCAGCCCATACGGGACGAAATAACAAACTACGGAGAAATACTATGTTGCACATCGAATTCATCAAGGCATGGGCCACCGCACAGGCCAAGACCGAGCGTGGCGCTTCACTCGTTGAGTACGCCCTTCTCGTCGCCCTGATCGCAGTTGTCTGCATCGCTGCCGTTTCTGCTCTTGGTGGCGCCGCCAGCGAGAAGTTCGAAGAGGTCGGCAGCTCCATCGCTGCTTAATCTTCCTGTCTCCATCTCGGAGACGGTCTAGATAGTGAAAGAGTGGGAGGTGCCTCGGCACCTCCCACTTTCTCGTTTTCATACCACTCAGGTTCACCAAACCCAAGTTCACCAATTCCGCGCCACAAGCCGCAATTGCACCTCCGGGTGCCTTCCTAGAAGCTGTCAGGTCTTCAGCCTGGTCCCCCTAGTGTGCTGGTTGCTTCAGCCAACCCTCTCTCTGGGAATGCTGGAACATCTTCCCTCAGGTGCTGGAGACTGGCCGCAGTGCCCCCGCCACTAACGACGGTTTGGGGGTGTTACCACCTCCCGCATCAGGCGGGAACGCTTCAAACCGCAGACAAGAACATTTCACCGCAAACTCGCCACCAAGACTGACTACTGACAATCCCTAGCCCGCTACTGCTCGAACGACGACCTCGTCCCGCACATCGAGCACGATTCGTGTCCTGGTACCCAGACTTAACTCCTGGAAGAAATCTTCACGCGAGTCCAGCCGATGCACCCGGACGTCAGTCCAACCTCGATGCTCGGCATCAGCGATGACCTCATCCACATCCGTCCCGACAAGAACGGGTCCTCCGGCTGCAATACCATCGGTTGTCTTGAGCTGAACTTGGAGTGCCAGGACGCCGCTTGCGACCGTCAGACACTCCAGTTGGAGGCTGTAATGGTCTAGCCCGCTTGCTCTTGCATCACATCGGGACTGGTTGCAGGGAGAGCAATTAGCCAATTCTCGCCTTCATAAGCAATGTCCCAAGCATCAGCTTCCGCCAGCCAGGCGGCAAAGCCGTCGTCGTTCTGCCAGAGAATCACGTTGGCGTCGTAGCGTTCAAGCACCTCGGCGAAGTCTCCACCTCGAATAAGAATCCGATGATCATCCAAGACTTGCTGAGGGAAGAAGTCGAAACGGTCGTCCATGAAGACGCGGGCCTCGGATCCAAACCGGTAGTCCATGTAGTTGCCGACATAGTCCCGCTGAACAATATTGACATCGGGTTCGGCGATGAGGCCGCGCTCTTGGAGCCAATCGATCTCTTCGACCGGATACAGGGCCAACGAAAGCGTCTCGTTCTGCCGAACCATGACTGATCCGAGCACCGCCCCCGCGACAACCAGGCCGAGCAGGGCCCGAGGGAGAAAGCCTTGCTCGTGACCACGCAAACTACCCTTGAACTGGAGGGAGGGAGCAATGGCAACCAGCAGCACAATCGAGGCCAAGCTCAGGTTGCGCGTGGCCAAAAGACCCGAAACGGCGAAGAGAATACCGGGGACAACCAGACGCCAGCGGGCCCCCAAACGAGAGATAACAAGCAAGCCAATGATCAGGGCAAGAAACGACCTTTCGGCCAGAGAATCAAAGTCCGGCGAAGCCCATTCGGAGACACCTTCCAGCGCCTCTTGATTAGTTAGTAGACGGAGCGGGAAGACTAGCAACCTGGGGCCTAGTGGATTGATCATCGAAAGGCCGAGACCTAGCAGGGTCCACCAGAGCACCCGCATTTCCGGTTGAGGCAGCTCCCACTTTTTCTCGAAACTGGTCCGTTGGTCGATCATTCGACCAAGCCCGAAGGCTCCGATGAGCACAAAGGCGATGGGGAAGGATCCATGGGAGTTGACCCAGAGCCACATGACAGGGATCAACCAGTAGACCGACCGCTGCTCTTGCAGGACTTGTAGCAATACCACAAAACCCAAGAGCCCGAAGAGGAGCGGACGCGGAGACCATTGGCCATCACCAATCACCATGACCGGAACCAGAATCAGAACCCTAGCCAGCAAGGGGCGAGCCGAGTCCGTCAGCTTCCAGAGCATCAGCATGACCAAGCCAACGAGCACACCATTGAAGATCTGAATCGACACGACTCCGGCCATGTCGGCCAGGAAGCTGTAGACCATGCTTGCGAACCAGCTTTGCACGGTCCAGTCCGCGCCACCGCCCGTGTAGGAGTAAGGGTCCGCTAAGGGAATTCGTCCCTGCGTCCGGCTCAGGTCACCAGTGGCCAGATGGGTGAGAAAGCTATTGTCCCGGATTGGGCGAGACCCGAGGAACATGCCAAGCAGGGCCATCAGCCAGCCGGTGGCAAGGTCTAGGGTCGGCCCAAGCCTGGGAGTGTCACCACCCGGACTCTGATTGTTCTCGGCCTCCATATCCTCAGCCCACACGACAGTCGACGTCATATCGCCCCCCGGCGGCAGAACATGGGTGCGCTCGCTAGAACGCTTGGGAGATATTGATGCCCGCAGGCCCAATGACCACAATGAACAGGGCCGGGAAGATGCAGAAGACCATCGGAATGAGCATCTTTACTGGCGCCTTCTGGGCTTGCTCCTGGGCCTTCTGGCGACGCTTCACTCGAAGCTCATCCGACTGAGACCGCAGGACACGACCGATGCTGACACCAAAGGTGTCAGCCTGGATCATGGCCAGAACAAAGGAGCGAACCTCCGGAGTATCACAGCGATCATCCATTGCTCGAAGAGCATCAGATCGAGATGCTCCGGCCCTGGACTCACCAAGAACTCGAGAGAACTCATCAGACAACTCACCGGGAACATTCTGGATGACCCGATCCAAGGCTTGTTCGAAACCAAGCCCAGCTTCCACCGAGATCACCAGCAAGTCCATCACGTCAGGTAGGGCACGCTGGATTGCCTTCTGACGAGCCTCGACCCTCTTTGTCAACTGGCTAGCTGGCCCAATTGCTCCAATCACCACTCCGAGACCCATCGTGAACAAGCGGGTCTTCCCGTGGACACCGAGTGGGTTGATAGTCAGCATGATCAAGACCCATAGGGGCATGAACATGAAACCAAGGATGCGCATAGCCAAGAACCGCTCAACACGATCTGGCGAGTAGATGCCAGCTCGGACGTGCTTCTTCTTGATGCCCTCAACAAAGTCCGGAGGGTTGAATTTCGAACCAAAGCGACTGAAGAGATCAACAACAGGCGAAAAGACCCGGGTCTTCAGGGGAACAAGCAGCTCCTGATCTCGGACACTCTCAACCTCATAGTCATCCAACGAACGTAGGGCATCCCGAAGGCCAGCCTTGTCGTCCATCTGGGCGAGGACGGAGTAGATCGCCAGACCAACTCCAGCAAAGAGCAGGACAACAAAGGCCTGCAGGCCAAACGAATCAAACACTTTGAGAAAGTCAAACATTGACGGTAATCACTTTCTTCATCCAAACGAAGCCGATCAATGACGACACGACGGCGGCCACAAGAAGGGCGTTGCCTATGCCGGTAATGAACAACTGATTCATGTATTCACGGTTCATGACCCACATGACGAGGCCAAGAACAGGCGGCATACCACCGAGCATGATGGCTGACATCTTTCCTTCGGCGGTAAGTGCCGCAACCTCGCCAGCCAGACGCTCTCGGGCGATCATGGTGTCCGAAACGGTCATCAACAGCTCGTTCAAGTTGCCGCCAACCTCACGCTGGATCCCAATTGCCATCACGACCCAAGCGAAGTCTTCGCTTTCTAGCCGCTCGGCGATTCCGGCCAAAGCTTCCTCGACCTCACGGCCAAGTCGTGCCTCGGTCATTGCTCGACGAAGCTCAAATCCCATGGGGTCAGCGATCTCATGCGAGACTGCTTCAAGCCCTTGAGGCAGTGAGTAGCCGGCACGCAGGGTGCTGGCCAGAAGCTGCAGGGTGTCCGGCAGCTGCTTCACGAACTGCTTGATTCGTCGCTTGGCCAAGAATTGCACCACCGCGATCTGGATAAACCCAGCGAGGCTGGCAAGAATTACCGCTCCAACCAGACCACCAAGAATGATGAAGCCGATCGCGGCGCTGAAGAAGATGGCAACAAGATAGATGGACATTGCTTCGCCCGGGCGAAGCGGAAGCTTGGCTCGCTCCAAGAGCTTCTCAACCTTGGCCAAGAACCCACGGTCCTCAGCAAAGGTCTCAGACATCTCAACTGCCCGGCGGACTAGCGCAGTCTGGACAATGGCCGACTCTTCGTCGTTGAGCTCGCCATCACCCTCGCCAGAGTAGCGATTGATCAAGCTTTCCAATGAAGACTCGCCGCTAGCAAAGATGGATCCGAAGGAGAATACGGCTAAGCCTAGACCGACGAACAGAACAGCCAGAGTGGCGTAAAGCACCAGGCTGTTGTGGAAGACACTAAAGAGCGTCCCCGTTTCGGCTGCCACTGATTGCAGCGCCGCCATGCTCCTCGTGAGCCTGCCGCCCTGATAGTTGAAATCGGCGGTTGCATCACCGATGGTGAGAACAACGTTGCTGCGCTGATCACTCTCGGTAAGCCCCGGGAACTCGACCAGAATCCGGTTGGATGAGGCTGCCACAGCATCACGTACTGCTTCGGCTACCCCAGCAGGGTCAGCGGTGCCAACATTGAGACCACCAGCGACGTCAACCAGCTTGTTGATTCGTTCTTCGCCGCCATCAAACCGCAGCGAAACGACCTGTGCCTGATTGCTTACAATCATTTGTCCAGCCGTCAACGGGTCAACAGACTGGCTCGGGTCTGGGTTGCCAGAGAAGACCATCACCGTACTGATGTGATCGCCGGTCGAAAGCAGCCCACCGGCGAGGTCCAATGCACCAAAGATCGAGCTCTTGCCCGATTGGCGCATATTGAGAACCGTTGATGATGCCGTTTGCAGATTGGTTGTTGGCTCGACGACAACAGTTGCGATGACACCAGCACTGACAACCGAAACGGTCGTCCCCGAAGGAAGGTTCCGAATTGCGGTACTCAGCTCTTGGGTTACTGTCTCAAAGACATTGCCGGCGGCCAGGTTCGAGTTGGCATCGACGACGAAGACGATCTCTTGCCTGACACCAGCTTGGGTGGCAGTACGAACCCGAGTTGGGTCGATCTTGTCGCCATCTTGCTTGATCTCGATGTCTTGACCAATGCGGTAGTCATCGGCGAGAAGCGTGACGAGAGTCGAAGACTCTCGAGCGTCGACCTCGTGGACGACCAGGACCGTTGGCCCAGGTTGTTGATCTTGTTCTTGTGCTGCGACCGGTGTCGCTAGCGCCAGCAGTCCGAGGACTGCGGTGAGGAGGGCGAGGTATCGTTTCATCGACGGCCCCGACCTTGCTCTTGCACTGGCTCTCCCTGGGTTGGGGAGAACATTTCTGGGCCAAGACGGATGCCGTGGTCAGCCAGTTTCTGGGCGAACTTCGGGCGAACACCCGTTGGTTTCAACGATCCCTTGAAGCGACCAGATTCATCAACGCCAGCAGTGAAGTCAAAGAGGAAGACGTCCTGCAAGGTGATGACTTCACCTTCCATGCCCGAGACCTCGGTGATATGGGTGATTCGACGACTGCCGTCACGCAGACGCTGTAGCTGAACAATCATGTCAACCGCTGAAGCGGTCTGTTCACGGATGGCTCGAACCGGAAGGTCGAACCCGGACATCAACACCAGGGTCTCAAGACGGCTCAGTGAGTCGCGAGGAGTGTTGGCGTGAAGCGTGGTGAGTGAGCCATCATGGCCGGTGTTCATGGCCTGGAGCATGTCGAGGGCTTCACCCGAGCGACACTCGCCAACAACGATGCGGTCAGGGCGCATGCGAAGGGTGTTCTTCACCAGGTCACGGATGGTGACCTCACCCTTTCCTTCAACATTCGGAGGACGAGTCTCCATCGAGAGAACGTGATCCTGAGCGAGCTGGAGCTCCTTGGCGTCCTCAACGGTGATGATTCGTTCATCGGAGGGGATGAAGGAGGAAAGAACGTTCAGCATCGTGGTCTTCCCAGTACCGGTACCGCCAGACACGATCACGTTGAGCTTGCCAACAATGCAGGCCTGCAGGAAGCGAGCCGAATGCACGCTCAGGGTTCCGAATCGGATCAGGTCGTCGATGCGCAGTGGATCAGCCTTGAACTTACGAATGGTGAGGAATGGCCCACCAACAGCAAGCGGCGCGATCACCGCGTTAACTCGAGACCCGTCAGGAAGACGAGCATCGCAGAGGGGGGAGGACTCATCAATCCGACGACCGATTTGGGCGACGATCTTGTCGATGATGCGGCGCAGGTGGTTCTCATCAATGAAAGTCACTTCATCGAGCTCAAGCTTGCCGTCGCGCTCGACGTAGATGCTCTTTGGGCCGTTGCACATGATCTCGGAGATGTCATCGTCTCGGAGCAACTTGTCGATCGGGCCGTAGCCGAGAATGTCATCGGAGACATCCTGGATCAGTTGGGCCTTGTCAGCCGCAGCGAGCGGGGTGCGCTCCATGGCGATGGCGGCGTGGAGTGCCTCATGCACCTTCTTACGAAGCTCATCTTCGCCCATCCTCTGGTCATAGAGGATCGGGCCAAGTTCTTCAATCAGAGCAGAGTGCACGCGATGGCGAAGCTCTTCGAGTGCAGGGTTTACCCGCCCCGTCTCCAATCCAGCACTTGCCGGAAGATCATCGTTATTCGCCTCATGAAGACGTTTGTAAAGAGACATCAAGGATCCTTGCTAAATCAACCGAAGAATTTACGACGAGTGGACGACTTCTCAGCTACTGGCGCCCCGTCAAGGAAACGCCCAGCGAGCTGTTCAAAGGCTCGAGCAACCCCGGATTTCGCCGAGGAAAGAACAACTGGGGAACCCTTGTTGACCGAGATCGGAACGGTCACGTCGGATGGGACGTGGGCTGCGGCCTGGATCTGAAGGGTCTTTTCAACTTCACCGACATCAAGTTTCACCTTGGAGTCGGCTCGGTTGAGAACGAGATGCAACTTCTCACGTGGAATGTCGAGAAGAGCGAGTGTTGCTAGGCCAAGCTTGACATTCTTGATGTTGGGAATATCAAGTCCAGCAACAAGGATGATGTCGTCGCTGACCTCAAGCAGGCTCAGAACGACATCGTTGAAGAATGCAGGCATGTCGATGATGATGTGGCCAGCAAAGGACTGAACCAAGCGGATCAGCTGCACCATCTGAGCCCCAGAAATCTGATCAGCAAAGGCTGGTTCCAATGGTGCGGGAAGCACCATCAAGCCAGACTCTTCATGAATCGTCATCAGGTCATGAACCATGGCTACGTCTAGGCGATCAAGCTGGGAAATGGCGTCGACAACGGTGTGCTGCGGCTGAAGCTTCAGCATCACGGCAACATCACCGAACTGGAGATGGGCATCAACAAGCACAACTGGCTTGGCCGAGCGACGGGCAAGGCTCACGGCCAGATTTGTCGCCGTGACGGATTTGCCCGAGCCACCCTTGGTCGAGAAGATAGAGATCAGCCGTCCCTCAGAACCGTCAACTTCAATCTGGTCTAGCTCACTGGGGCCAGCAGGCTGTGGCTTGCTCACCGACAAACCGGAGGCAATTCGACCAACGGTGTCGATCAACTGGATCTGATCAATTGGAGCTGAGATTACATCCTTCACACCAGCCCGAAGGGCTGTCTGAAGAAGCGTCGTTGTCAACTCGCTTGTCACCAGAATGGTGCCAACCTCGGGGTTGGTACTGCTCCAGCGCTCAACAGTGGCCAGGTCAGAAGGGGATGCGCAAGACGGTCCAAGCACAACCACAATCGGACCCATACCAAAGCGAGCTTCAAGCTCACCCATCGAGGCACTAGCGGCAACGCCCTCGCCGAACTGGCTAGCGAGATAGTCTCGCACAGCCTGGTCAGCGTCGACAACAGCCAGAGCTGCCCCGTTCGGGAGCCGAGGATCGGCCGACGTTTCGGGGACTCCGACCTCGGGTGAGAAAGACTGGTCGTCTAGCCCGAAGCTTGAGAAGTCATTGAGTTCTTCAATCATCCTGCGATCTCCAACGCGTTAGTGGATGGCAACGAATGGGTAGAGCGGTGAGCGGTTATCGGCCGACCGACTGCTGGGACTGATCTGATTCGCTACGACCATTGGGGCCATAGGGGGTGAGCTGCTCAGCAACTTCAGCGGGCAAGCGATCCATATCAATATCAATCGGAGCGATGGCTCGAGGCTCGTAGTTCTGTGGGACAAGCGAGAAGTAGATGTCTTCGACCCCAATTGAGAGAATCAGTTGAACGGCTTCTGGAGGCACGGCCAAGGTAATGAGTCCCCGGTTGACGACTGGTTCCGCAACACCAACAGCGTCGGGGTCAACATCTTCCGTGTCGCCAAGCTGGGGGGTCAACTCTTGGTCGACAGCGAGGACTTCAACGTTTTGATAGACATAGCGAGCATCGACGGCGAAGGCCGGGACTCCGTCGCGGTTGTCCGCAAAGGCTATATCGGTGCGCTGGTCCAGAGGCAGATCCTGTTGGGTGGGATCCGGCAAGATATCGAGATCCCTGACCGAGAGCACGTTGACATAGTCGCCGGGAGCGATCTGGTATGCGGCCGACTTGACCTGGTCGACACTAACCGTGACGGTGACCAGGCCAAGCTTGGCGAGGCGCTCGGTGATGCCGGTAGCAAGCACGTCAGGTGCCAGGAACAAGCCCTGCACAATCGCAATGTTCGGCTGAAGGGTGATGACAGCGACACGGCCAGCAAGCTCGGTTCCTGGGTCACTGATGTAGGTGGCAGGACGAAGCTCAAGAGGTACGTCGACCTCAACAAGCATTCCCTCAGCGACTACTCGCTCGATGTCGGTCCCCTTAGGGATCTCAACAGCAACAACCCAGTAGCTGCCAGTCTCTTGTTCCGCTGTTGCGGCTTCTTCTACGCCTTGCACGTAGTTGAAGATTCCGAATACGGACACTGCGCTGATCACCAGCGCAAAGATCAGAATTATTGTTCGCCGTGAACTCACGAGCTTCTCCTAAGACATGTCGAAGGAATTTTCCCTTCGAGCAGATTGGCTTAGAAGTCTTGTCGGCGGTTGTAGGCCCGACACTTAGCTCTTCGGGCAATATCTTTGAAAAGTACTCATGGACTAGTAGGCCATTCGTATCAGTGTTTTGCGCGGCCAGCCGCCCTGGAATGGCTGCGTACACCTGGAGCAGCGGCTCCCGGCTCCGAATTACTGTTTGGTGCCTCTGGATAAAACTGAAACGGTCACCAAATCCCCAAGGGTTTGGTGACCGCCTCTACCAGTATTTGGTCAGAACCTATTCGTTGTTTTCTTCCGCTTCAGCTTCTTCAGCCGCTACTTCCTCAGCCGGAGCCTCTTCAGCCGCTACTTCCTCAGCCGGAGCCTCTTCAGCCGCTACTTCCTCAACTGGAGCCTCTTCAGCCGCTACTTCCTCAACTGGAGCCTCGGCTACTTCGCCAGCCGCATCGGCCGCCGGTGCGGCTTCTGCGCCCTCGGCTCCAGGCTCAAGATCTTCGTAGTACTCAGCCCAGGCTGCCTCAGTGGCCGGATCCACATCGGTCGGGCCGATGTAGTTTCCTTCCGCATCAAAGGCGTGGTCACCGAAGTGCTCCTGGTATTCCTGAGCAACGACGCCACCTTCGGCGGCCTGCTTGATGGAGAGGGAGATCCGGCGACGCTGCAGGTCAATATCAATAATCTTGACCCAGAGTTCTTCACCTGGGGTGACAACTTGCTCGGGAAGGTCGACGTGGTGAGCCGACATCTCCGAGATGTGGACCAATCCTTCGATGCCATCGCCAACCTGAACGAATGAACCGAAGGGCACAAGCTTGGTGACACGACCGTAGACCAGTTCGCCAACCCGGTGAGAGGTTGCGAATTCTTGCCACGGATCTTGCTGGGTGGCCTTGAGGGACAAGCTGATGCGCTCACGCTCAAGATCAACCTCGAGTACCTGAACGGTGACCTCGTCGCCAACGGCAACAACAGAGCCTGGGTGATCGACGTGCTTCCAGGACAGTTCCGAAACGTGGATGAGTCCGTCCATTCCGCCAAGATCGACGAATGCGCCGAAGTTGACAACAGAGCTGACAACACCGCTGCGTACCTCGCCGGGGGCAAGGTTAGCCAGGAAGTCTTCGCGCTGTTCCTTCTGAGTCTCTTCCAAGAACGCTCGGCGGCTCAGCACAACATTGTTGCGGTTCTTGTCCAACTCGATGATCTTGGCCTCGAGGGTCTGGCCGACGTAGGGCTGCAAATCGCGTACCCGGCGCAGTTCGACCAAGGATGCGGGCAGGAAGCCACGGAGGCCAATGTCCACGATCAGGCCGCCCTTGACAACCTCGATGACCGGGCCGGAAACGACACCCTCACGCTTCTCAATCTCTTCGATTGTTCCCCAAGCACGCTCATACTGTGCCCGCTTCTTGGAAAGGACAAGGCGTCCTTCCTTATCTTCCTTCTGGAGGATAAGGGCTTCGATGGAATCACCGATGCTGACGATTTCGCTTGGATCAACATTGTTTCGAATAGAGAGCTCACGAGAAGGGATGACACCCTCGCTCTTGTAGCCGATGTCCAGAAGGACTTCGTCTCGGTCAACTCGGACGACCGAGCCAGTGACGAGCTGGCCATCTTCAATGGAAACCATTGAGTTGGCGTACGCCTCGAACAGGGCGTCACCAAGATCGTCATCGATAATTTGACGAGGAACGTATGCGCCAGCCTCGGTCGGCATGGCTTCGTCGGTTGCGGCTTCGGTAGCCGGCGCGTCGGGTGCGGGTGTTGCTTCAGTAGCGGACATGGAAAGTAGGGGACCTTTGCTTGGACTGATCGACAGTGGTGCGGTATTCAGCACCCAGGCCGGCAGTTGGTGGGAATTTCCCAACCAAGCCATGCAGGCTATCAGAGAGATCGACCGGGCAGCGCAAAGCCATCCACTCGAGTCACCTGCCTCCGACGGCTCACTCTTGCCCTACATATTCGCACCCTGCTCACTCTTTGGCCTCGGCCCAGGAGTTTCCGAAGCTAAGGTTCACTTCAAGAGGAACCTGCAAGTCAAATGCCCCCATCAGCACCTCGACCGTTGCCGCAACCGCTCGATCCTTCTCCTGGGGAGGGACTTCGAGGATGACCTCATCGTGAACCTGCAGCACAACCCGGCTTTGGAGACCATCATCGAGCAGCCTCTGCTCCAGGCGTACCAGCGCCACCTTAAAGATATCAGCCGCAAGCCCCTGGATACCAGCGTTCATTGCCTGTCGCTCACCAGCCTGGCGAACCTGGACCCGGTCGCTTTGCAACTCGGGAATGGCTCGGCGCCGCCCAAACAGGGTCTCGGTGTAGCCCCGGTTGCGGGCTTCAGTCACGGTGGCTTCCATATAGGCCTTTACTGAGGGGAAGCCAGCGAAGTACGACTCAAGGATTTGGGCCGCCTCACTGGTTTTGATGCCGAGTCGCTGGCCGAGGCCGTAGGCCTCCATTCCATAGGCCAAACCGTAGGAGACCATCTTGGCTCGACTGCGCTGTTGGTAAGTCACTTCTTCGGGAGCAACACCAAAGACCGCGGCCGCCACAGATCGGTGGATGTCCTCACCAGACTGGAATGCACCAACCAGACCCGGATCTCCCGATAGATGGGCAATACAGCGCAATTCGATCTGGTTGTAGTCAGCAACCACGAACTCGGTGCCTTCCCGAGGAACAAAAGCCTTACGGAACCCCCGACCCAGCTCAGTACGAACCGGGATGTTGTGGAGGTTGGGGTTTTCGCTGGATAAGCGGCCAGTTCGGGCGACTGTCTGGTTGAACGTGGCCCGAATCCGGTCATCGGGGTCAACCGCGGCCAAAAGCGACGTTCCGTACGTTGAGCGAAGTTTCTCGACCTCCCGGTAGTGCAACAGGTGCTCGATAATGGGGTGATCCCCTAGCAGCTTCTCCAGGGTGGCCTGGTTGGTGGAGAACCCGGTCTTGGTTTTCTTACCTGGAGTCAGTTCCAGTTTTTCGAACAAGATTGCCTGTAGCGCCTTGGTCGAGTTGACGTTGAACTCTTCACCCGCATCTTCTTGGATCTGGCCAGCCAGCATTGAGGCTTCGGCAGTCATCTCCGCACTCAGCGCCTCAAGTTCGGCTCGGTTGACACCAATGCCGATGGCTTCCATCCGGGCCAACACGCCGACAAGTGGAACCTCGATTTCAGAATTGAGCTTGTCCAACGACTGTTCGGTTAATGCCTTCGCAATAGGTGATGCGAGCTTGGCTACCGCCAGCGCGTTTGTTGCTGCCCGCTGGGCGGGCGAAATCGGGTTCTCACCGAAATCCAGCTGGCCGGCCGGAGGACCGTCATCGGCAGGGAACTGGTAATCGGTTCGTTGAATGAGCAGGTCATCCAGGCCGTAAGAGGGCCGACTGGGGTCAAGTAAGTAGGCGCCTAGTGCCGTATCGAGCACGAGCCCTTGCATTCTCATGCCCTGGCCAAGCAAGGCCTTCACCAAAGGCTTTGCTTGGTGGGCAACAAGGCCAGGCCCCTCAGCACTGAGGAAGGTTGTGAGCAACTCTGTCAGCTCTTGTCCAAGCTCGCCGTCCTCCGTCGCCGCTAGTGGGAGCCAGAAAACCTCATTGGCCTCGCTGTCGCTGACGATTGCCAGGCCAGCGATCGGATCGACTCCCTCTCCCCCAGCGGCAATAGCTACTGGGTCGCTAGCGCCGACCAGAACAGCAAGTCGGTCAACCGATTCCTTGTCCGCAGCAAGAGAAATCAACTTGGTCACAGCCAGATCAGTACCCGAGGGGGCAGGAGGCGAACCATCGGAGGGGCCGTTGAGCTGACTGAAGGCTTCCAAGACACGGTCCAACATCCGAAATTCCAGATGATCAAACAGATCTCGCAACTCCTCAACATCAAAGTCCTCAAGCGACAGTAAGGCCGCCACCTCAACCTCAACTGGAGCGTTACGCTTGAGTTCCATCATGTCGACATTGAGGCGAGCCAGTGCTTCGTTCTCAATCAGGTTGGATTTGAGTTTTGGGGTTTGTTCCTCAACGTTGGCGAAGATGCCGTCAATGCCGCCGTACTTGTTGATCAACTTGGCCGCGGTTTTCTCGCCAACTCCGGGGACTCCCGGCAGATTGTCTGACGGGTCGCCACGCAGTGCGGCGTACTGCACGTACTGCTCGGGACGCACACCGGTTCGCTCCAGGATCCCAGCTTCGTCGTAGAGGGCGTAGTCGCTCACTCCCCGCTTGTTGTAGACGACCTTGATGTGGGGATCTTCCACCAGTTGATAGCTGTCGCGATCACCAGTGACAATGAGCACATCATGGCCGTCCCCGGCCGCCCGCGTAGCCAGGGTGGCAATGACGTCATCGGCTTCGAAGCCAGGAAGCTCGGCAATCGGGATTCTCAGGGCCTGAACTACCTTGCGGACCCAGCCCATCTGCTCAATCAGGGTGTCTGGGGTCTTGTCGCGGTTGGCTTTATAGGTGTCAACCATCTTGTGACGGAAGGTCGGCTCCGGGAGGTCGAAGGTGACACACATGCCGTCTGGCCGATGGTCACGGGCCAGGTTTATCAGCATGGAGGTAAAGCCGAGCACTGCATTGGTGCTGATACCGGTCGTGGTTGCCAGGTCTGGCGGCAGTGCGTGAAAAGCTCGGTAGGTCAGCGAATTGCCATCGATCAGCATGAGGGTGGACATCAGGGGCGAATCTCTCCGTCGAGAAGTTGGGTGGCGATCAGCCTCATGCTGAGCCGCGATGACATGGCGTGAGTCTGCAAGAACCGGAACGACTCTTGCTCGGTCATGCCGTGGCTGTCCATCAGAACACCCTTGGCTCGATCAATAATCTTGCGGGAATCAAGCTGCTCACTCAGCTCTTCTGCTTCGGTTGCCAGCTTCGTCATTTCTTGAAACCGGGCAACCGCAAGCTCGATCGCTGGTACAAGGTCGTTCCGATGAAACGGCTTGACAACATAGGCCAAGGCTCCAACGTCACGGGCCTGATCGATCAGGTCTCGCTGGGAGAAGGCGGTGAGGATCACTACCGCGGCCTGTCTGGCACCAATGATCTCTCGCGCTGCCTCCATGCCATCAACTCCCGGCATCTTGATGTCCAGGATGGCGGCATCTGGTTCCAGCTCGCGTACTAGGCGTATTGCTTCGGCACCGTCGGCCGCTTCGCCAACAACCTCGTAACCTTCGGCCTCTAAGGTTTCTTTCAGGTCAAGGCGGATGATTGCCTCATCTTCGGCAATGACGAGACGCATCAGTTCTGTCCTCCTATCAAAACGGCACTCCTAGC
Source organism: Actinomycetes bacterium (assembly GCA_024280015.1). GTDB lineage: Bacteria > Actinomycetota > Acidimicrobiia > Acidimicrobiales > SZUA-35 > JAJRQY01. The sequence goes on along the minus strand of JAJRQY010000134.1, from coordinate 28,524 downwards.
AAGACTGCTTTCCTATCAAGGCTGTGCCTCCATCAGGTCATCCAACAATGTGTCCTGACGTTCTTCCAGCTTGCGTAATCGTTGGGCCCAGGACTCCCGGTCTCTGGCCAGAGCTGTCACGGTCTTCTCCGCATCACGGTGTTCCTTGGCCGCAAGCGGCGTTTCCGAAACCAGGGAGCGTAGACGGGCATCGTCGGCGGTGTCGGCGAAGTGGGCCAGTTGCTCGTCAATCACCAGCAACTCCTGCTCAATCCGCTTGATCTCTCCAGAAACATCGACCAACCGGCGCTCAATTGATGCTCGGGACATGAGCGGCGCCTCCAACCTCGTCAGTCGACTTGCACCAGCCCGACCGATTTTCGGTCACTGGCAAGTCAACATCTTGTGCCCGGAGTGGGAGTCGAACCCACACGCCCTTTCGGACAACGGATTTTGAATCCGTCGCGTCTGCCATTCCGCCACCCGGGCTAGTGGGCAAAAGAGCCGTCATCGACGACTCTTGTTTTGCGGACTGGTTAGCGTAGCCTGTTCGCATGGCACTCCTTACCTCTCCTGACTGGAAGGCTCGAATCATTCAATACGTCCTGCCGTTTCTAGCCGTGGTGATCGTGATCGGTGTCGCCCGCGAAGCCGCCTTCCGACGAAATCGGTAGAGAAACTTGAAACCTGTTCGAGCATTGGCTGGTCTGACTACACAATGAGTTCTGTCATGATCGCGTTCACCTTCCCCGGGCAAGGTTCGCAGAAACCACAAATGGGCAGTGTGTGGAAGTCCCATCCGTCCTGGGAACTGGTGAAAGAAGCCAGCGACCTAAGCGGTCGAGACGTCGAGCACCTCCTCCTCGAGGCCGATACAGAGGTCTTGACTGAGACTAGGAACTCCCAGCTCGCAACCTTCATCATGAGCATGGTCGTCCTTGATGCGGTGGAACGCACCGGCGTAGAGCCTGCCTTCCATGCTGGACACAGTCTGGGTGAGTATTCGGCCCTGACCGCCGCTGGCGCCATCAGCTTTGAGGACGGGGTACGTCTTGTCACCGAGCGAGGCAACGCCATGCAAGCAGCCGCCGACGCCGAAGAAGGAACGATGGCGGTCGTACTCGGATTAGATGATGACAAGGTCGAGGTTGCCTGCACCCGCACCGACGGTGACGTGTGGGTTGCCAACTACAATGCTCCCGGGCAGCTCGTCATCGCCGGTGAGCCAAATGCCATCACTGCTGCGGCGGCCAACGCAAAGGAGCTGGGGGCCAAGCGGATCATGAGCATCCCGGTCGGCGGCGCCTTCCATACCCCATTCATGTCTCAAGCTCGCGATCGCTTGCGTAAGGCCATCGCCGATACTGAACTTCGGAACCCCAACCGTCCCGTTTACGCCAACGTTGATGGCCTCCCCCATCCCGACGGCGATGATTGGTCGGCTCTGATGGGAGCCCAGCTCACCAGCCCGGTCCGCTGGCGCCACACCCTCCACAATCTGCACGAGGCTGGCTCAACTGTCCTGATCGAACTTGGGTGTGGATCGACCTTGACCGCGATGGCCAAGCGAACCCTCAAGGGCACTGGTGTTGCCACCATCTCGGTGCAATCACCAGCTGATGTTGATGGGCTACTGGAGACCCTTTCTCCGTCTGCCGCTGTCACCCTGGTCACCGGCAACGGTCCTCAGGAAGGCGAATTCCTCTACGCCTCTGAACGGCTCATCGTGAGTCCAGCAACTGGTGTCTTCGAACCAGCAGATGAGTTTGAGATCGGCCAGATCGTCGGCAATGGTCAGCTGATTGGCCAGATCGGCTCCGTCGAAGTGCGATCACCGTTCGAAGGTTCATTGCAAGGCATGCTCGCCCTCTCTGGCGAGCGCGTAACCACCTCACAGCCGGTCGCCTGGCTCCGTGTCTAAAGCCACTACCGACAGCCCAGACCGGGAACTTTCCAAGGTCGAGGTTCCAACCGCCGGTTTTCGATTCTCCGGTGTTGGCGGCTACTTGCCCAAGCAGGTGGTCACCAACGACGACCTCGCCAAAAACATGGAGACTTCGGATCAGTGGATCCGCGAACGAACCGGTATTTTCCAGCGGCACGTCGGTGAGACAACTACCGAGATGGCAGTCAAGGCTGGCCGGATCGCCCTTGACCGAGCAGGCCTCGAACCGGGCGACATTGACCAGCTCCTGCTGGCAACCACCACGCCGGAGTACATTGCCCCTGGCAGCTCACCTGTCGTAGCCCACCAGCTTGGACTTGAGTGTGGGGCCCTGGATATTCAGGCTGTTTGCTCTGGCTGGGTGTATGGCCTGGTGGCGGCCAACGGCTTGCTTTTGCAGGGCATGAATCGGGTCATGCTGATCGGTTCGGAAATGATGGACTACATCACCGACTACAGCCAACGTGACACCGGCATCCTGTTTGGTAACGGCGCAGCAGCGGTCATCATCGAACGAGATCTAACGGGAGCCAGCCAGCTCCTGTCCTTCGACCTTGGCTCCGCAGGGCAGCACCGCTCCATCCTGTACGCCGAACACGGCGGGGTGTGGCAGATGGAAGGCAAGGAAGTCTTCCGTCAAGCAATCAGCGTCATGCAGCGTTCGGTCAGAAAAGCCCTAGCTCAAGCCGGCCTGGGTGTCGAGGACATCGATCTGGTCATCCCCCACCAAGCAAACATCCGCATTGTTGAAGCCGCCTGGAAACGCATTGGCTTCTCCATGGACAAGACGGCAATGCGGCTGCGCGAGACGGGCAACACTTCGGCCGCATCCATACCTCTTGTGTTGGACAAGGCACTGGATGAAGGCCGACTACACGAAGGCGCAACCGTCCTATTCGTTGGTTTTGGCGCGGGAATGACGTGGGGGACGGTCATTGTTCGTTGGGCCGGCGACCCTCGTACCAAGGCCAGTAAACCGACCCAGCACCCGAGCGGATCCAACGTGAGAACCGAGAACTCCTGATGTCTGACGCAATAACCCAAACGGATCAAACTGCGACTCCCAACCGTGTCGCCTTCGTTACCGGAGGCAGCCGCGGAATCGGTCTTGCCTGTGCCCTCCAGCTAAAGGCCGATGGGTTTGCCGTTGCCGTCGGTTCTCGCTCCGAACCCAGTGAGTTGGCTGACGGCTTGTTGTGGGTCCCCTTGGACGTGACCGACACTGATTCGGTTGACGCGGCCTTTGGCACGATCGAAGAACAACTCGGCCCGGTTGCTGTCCTGGTGGCCAATGCTGGCATCACCAAGGACACGCTGGTTCTGCGCATGAAAGAGGACGACTTCACTACGGTGATCGACGCCAACCTGACCGGCAACTTCCGGGTTTCCAAGCGCGCAATTCGACCAATGATGAAGGCACGCTGGGGACGAATCATCCTGATGTCCTCCGTCGTCGGAACCATGGGACAAACTGGGCAAGCCAACTATTCAGCCTCCAAGGCCGGCCTGGTAGGCCTCGGCCGCTCTCTGGCTCGAGAATTTGCCTCCCGCAATATCACCGTCAACCTTGTCGCACCGGGCCCGATTGAAACCGACATGCTGGCCGAGATTAGCGACGCGGCCCGAGAAGCAATGGTTGGGGCCGTTCCCCTCGGTCGGGTCGGCACTCCCGCCGACATCGCCGCCGCGGTTTCGTTCTTGGCTTCCGATGGGGCCTCCTACATCACCGGGGCAACCATCCCCGTCGATGGTGGTCTCGGCATGGGAGGCTGACGCCAATGGTGCTCGACTCCCGTAGACTCCTGGGCACTGTGCCCAAGCGCTGAAATCAGCCGCAAATGTCCAGTTCAATAACTGATTCATCGCGAATCAACAATGCAAGTAGAAATACGAGCAGAAATACAAAAGGGAAAACACTGTGAGTGAAGACAACTTCGATCGTTTGAAGAAGTGCGCCGTAGAAGTTCTTGGCGTCGACGCAGACAAAATCACCAAGGAAGCCAAGTTCGCCGACGACCTCGACGCGGACAGCCTCGACCTGGTCGAGTTCGTGATGGCCTTGGAAGAAGAGTTCGATGTGACCGTTGAAGAAGAAGAGCTTGAGGGTGTCGAGACCATCGGCGCTGCCTACGACCTGGTCGTCGGCAAGCTCTAATGACGCTTCGGAGGGTCGCGATTACTGGGCTCGGTGTTGTCGCCCCGTGTGGGGTGGGAGCATCGGCGTTCTGGGAAGGTCTGTTTCGGCAGCCTGACAAGAGCGACCGCAGGGAATTACTGGACTGGGATCCACTTCCCTACTTCGACGGAAACCGCAAGGAGGCCCGCCGTTCCGACCGTTTCAGCCAGTTTGCCTTAGCGGCAGCAGCCGAGGCGTTGGAGCAGGCGGGTGATCTCGATGCCGACCCCACCCGAGTAGGGACCCTGATTGGGACCGGCATCGGTGGAATCGAAACCAACGAGAACGAGATCCTCAAAGGTCATGAGAAGGGTCTGCGTCGGGTGTCGCCGTTCTTGGTGCCCATGATGATGCCAAACGCGGCTGCAGCATCGGTCTCCATGCGATATGGCCTACAGGGCCCGTGTGAGGCCACCGTGACCGCCTGCGCTGCTGGCACCCACGCCCTGGGCAACGCTGCCAACCTGATCCGCTGGGGTCGCTGTGATGTTGTGGTCTCTGGTGGGGCCGAGGCTCCGCTGACACCAACCGCCCAAGCTGGCTTCCGCAATATGACGGCCATGTCTAACCAGCAGGTTTCGATGCCCTTTGATGCTCGGCGTGATGGCTTCATCATTGCCGAGGGGGCCGCCGTGCTGGTTCTGGAAGAGTGGGACCGAGCGGTAGCACGCGGCGCAACCATCCTGGCTGAAGTCTTGGGCTCGGCCAGTTCGGCTGATGCCCATCACATCACTGCTCCTGCGCCGGGAGGTACCGGGGCGATGACGGTGATGCGCTACGCCTTGGAAGATGCTGGTATTGAGGCCAGCGACATTGTGCATGTGAACGCTCACGGCACGTCTACGCCGTTGAACGACGCAGCTGAGGCTCATGCCTACGCCGAGATGTTCGGGACGGACCCAGGTCCGATTGTGACCTCGACCAAGGGTGTCACTGGCCATGCACTTGGTGCTGCCGGCGCGTTGGAAGCAGCAGCCATGGTTCTGGCCATGAAGCACGGACGTATCCCTCCAACCGTTGGTTTTGAAGAGCAAGATCCGGAGCTGCCGGTACTGAACCTGTCAACTGGCGATGGTCAGGAATGGACCCCGGGCCCGTCGATCTCCAACAACTTCGGCTTCGGCGGCCACAACGGCTCCCTCATCCTCGCCCCTGCCACCTAGCTCCTACTTCCTCGCCCCGGCCTCCTGGCGCGGATGAGGCTGCCCCTTCCGGCCCTAGACGTCGACGAGGACAAGCATCAGTTCGGCCTGGCAGGCGATCTCGCCGTTCACCGAGGCCACGCCGGTCCCCCGGCCGCCACGGCTACCCATGCGCTTGAAGGTCACTTCGAGAGTCAAGACGTCACCAGGGACAACCTGGCGCCGGAACTTGACCTTGTCCACGCCACCAAACAACGGCAACTTGCCAGCAAAGCGCTCATCAGCCAGGGCACCACACGCACCGACCTGAGCCAGTGCCTCGACCATCAGGACTCCAGGCAGGGTCGGCCGACCAGGAAAGTGACCGGCGAAGAAGTACTCATCACCGGTGATCGTCCAGGTTCCGACCGCACGTTCGCCCGGCACCAGCTCGGTCAACTCGTCTACTAAGAGAAACGGGTCGCGATGGGGCAGCAGATCGATTGGACGAGGCAGATCAGACATTGGCGCTTTCCTTTTGTCAGCTCCAGTGATGCTAACTCTGATCTGGATAACCCTGATGCCCCGACCCAAGGGCCGGGGCATCAGTTCACATTTCTTGATTGAGACGCACCTTGATCGAATCAACTATTGATCGAACGAGCACCAGTTCACGATCGCAGCAACCCGACTTTCGCCGAGCAATACGTCCCAGGTAGAGCGGTACTACTTGCCCTTGGCTGCAGCCTTCAGCTTGGAACCAGCGGTGACCTTGATGGCCTTGGATGCTGGAATCTGAATTGGCTCACCGGTCTGTGGGTTGAATCCCTTACGGGCCTTGCGGTCAACCTGATCAAAAGCGATAAGTCCCGGAATCGAAACCTTCTCGCCCCGAGCAACGCTCTGCATCACGACAGCAAACATGGAATCAATAACAGCTCCGGCGTCCTTCTTGGAAACCTCGGCGCCTGCTGCGACCGCATCAATCAGTTCAGTCTTGTTCATGGCGAACTCCTCTTCGTTCGTATCCCGCCAATCGGGTACATCGATGAAAGTTGAGTCAAAGTGAATGACAAAGTCAAGGATTTACCAGGAATACTTTGCGGCAATCCCTGTAGCCAAGAGGCCTTCGGTCTGGTCCGGAGAACTACAACGCCTCAGAACCACCCGGAGTTTCGGTCAAGATCGACCGAAGTTTGCTATCGGTCCTGGTTGACCATTGCCGTCGCCGCATGATCAAAATAGTCCACCTGCATACCACGAATCTCGATTGCTGCTTCGGCCGGAAGCCCAGCAGGTAGCGGGGTTTCAGCTACCGCCGTCTTCATGAGGGCGAACCAGTCATCTCGCTCGGCTGACCCGATCTGGAAGGGCATATGACGCATTCGCAACCGCGGGTGGCCACGCTTGTCGCTATAGGTCTGAGGGCCGCCCCAGTACTGGGCCAGAAACGACCAGGTCCGAAATCGGGACTCCTTCAGATTCTTTGGATACATGTCCCGAATAAGTGGATTTCCCTCCACATCGTCAAAGAAGCGATCGATCAAGGCGACGAAGTATTGGTCGCCACCTACAGCTTCATACAGGGTTGTTCCTTCAGCTTGGGTCTGCTCAGCCTCATCAGTCATGTTCCAAGGCTACGTGCTCGGTCCGATTCCTGACCGAGTTCTCAGCTCGTTCGCGACGACAGGTTCTTGGTCCGATGACGAGACGACGGGGGCCAGGCATGACAAGATGTCGACGTGATAATCAGCAGAACGAGTTCATGCGGAATGAGTCAGGCCTCTCGCCGGTTCCGTTCTGCATGGTCAGCCTGATGGAGCCCAAGTCGATCTCCCAGACTCAGAGCGGTGACGCCTTCGAGCGCTACGTCATGCCTGAAGTCGACATCCTCTATCGCACGGCCTGGTCCCTGACCCGAAACAAGGCCGATGCCGATGACCTGGTGCAAGACACCATGCTCCGCGCTTTCCGAGCCATCGATCGGTTCGACGGCCGATATCCCCGAGCATGGCTTCTCACCATCATGCGAAACGCCAACCTCAATCGGGCTCGTAAAAAGAAGCCTGACCTCTTGGATGACCCGGACCTCACCTTCGAACGGTCCCTGGACTTCGCCGACCTGGACGGCCCAGAGGATCAGGTCATCGACCCCATGTTCGACGCCGTTATTGATGAGGCATTCGCTGACCTGCCGGAGAAGTTCCGCGCAGTGGTCGAATTGGTCGACATCAATGGGCTGCCATACCAACAGGCCGCCGACCTTCTCGGCATTCCGGTTGGAACGGTCATGAGCAGACTCCACCGGGGCCGAAAACGAATCCGTGAGCACATTGGATCCAAAGGACTCGATGTATCTGGAGCCTTCCGAGCCGAGCAATCCAATTCGACAGAGGACCAGTCATGATCAAGTTCCTCCGACGCAACAAGGGCATGAACTGTGATGAAATCATGGAGGTCCTTCAGGGATACCTCGATGGTGTCGTCGACGAAGAGACGGCAAGAGAAGTCGCCAGCCACCTCAGCGACTGCGCAATTTGCGCCCCCGAAGCGACCCTCTATTCTCGTATCAAGGACAGCCTGTCGGCCAAGCAGCTCAGCGTTGATCCTGAGGTACTGGCCGGACTGCATACCTTCGGTGAGCGAGTAGCCAAGGGTGAGTTCGAGACAGACTCCTAAGTCCAGCCCTCCTCCTCACCGCCACCAACGCCGCGAGCTGGATAGTGCAAGTTCGGCGCCGATACTTCTTCTAGGTGCATCAATACTCACGGCTCTCTAACTCAGATCAGCACAACAACCAGATTGATCGGCTACTCTTTCCAGCAATGCGTTTCCTACTACTCGACCTCCGACTTATGTACCCGGCCGCCTAATCAGGCGCGTCGGGCTTCCAGTAAGTCGTCAGAGTTCGAAAATCGAGTAGGAGTATTGGAGAGTCATGTCCAGCAATTCACGCAATTTGATTTCCCGAAATAACAAGCCAAACAAGCTGCCAATCCAGAAGTATCAAGCATTCCCCCAGGTCGATATCGATCGGACCTGGCCAGCCGCCACCAACACCAGCGCCCCACTCTGGTGCTCGGTTGACCTCCGAGATGGCAATCAAGCGCTCATCGAGCCCATGGATTATGACCGCAAGCGAATGTTGTTCGAAGAACTCGTTCGTATCGGCTTCTCCGAAATCGAGGTTGGTTTCCCCTCAGCTTCTGACACCGACTTTGACTTCGTACGTCAGATCATCGCCGATGGTGCCATCCCTGACAATGTGACCATCCAGGTTCTGACCCAGGCACGGCCTGAACTCATCGAGCGGACCTATGAAAGCCTGCAAGGTTGTAAGCAGGCCATTGTTCACCTCTACAACTCCACCTCGACCGTGCAACGAAGAGTGGTCTTTGGGCTGGACGAGGCTGGCATCATTGACATAGCGGTCAAGGGCGCCGCACTTTGCGTTGCTGCCCAAGACCAGATCCCTGACACCAGAATTCGCTATGAGTACTCTCCGGAGAGCTTCACCAATACCGAGCTTCCCTTTGCCAAGCAGATCTGTGAAGAGATGATGGATGTCTTTGCTGCGACGACGGACAATCCCCTGATCCTGAATCTGCCAGCAACAGTCGAGGTCAGCACCGCCAACATTTATGCCGACATGATCCAGTGGTTCGATCAGAACATCAAGGATCGTGACGCCGCCATCATCTCACTCCACCCACACAATGACCGAGGAACCGGAGTGGCTGCCGCCGAACTTGGTGTGATGGCGGGAGCCGACCGGGTGGAAGGCACCCTGTTCGGCAACGGCGAACGGACCGGCAACGTCGACCTTGTCACCCTGGCCCTTAACCTGTACAGCCAGGGCGTTGACCCGGGACTGGACCTCACCGACATCAACGAAGCCCGGCGCATTGCTGAACACTGCAACCAACTGCCGGTACATCCTCGTCATCCCTATGCTGGCGACTTGGTGTATACCGCCTTCAGCGGCTCGCATCAGGACGCCATCAAGAAGGGCTTTGACGCCATGGAGGCCACGGGCCAGACCCTGTGGGAAGTCCCCTACCTGCCAATCGACCCTCAAGACGTTGGCCGGACCTACGAAGACATCATTCGTGTGAACTCCCAGTCGGGCAAGGGTGGAGTGGCGTTCTTGCTCAAGACTGAGCAAGAACTGGATCTCCCTCGTCGGTTGCAAATCGAATTCACCCGGATTGTGCAGCACATCACCGACACGACGGGCAAGGAAGTTAGCGCCGCCGATATTTGGGAAGTATTCGAGTCCCATTACCTGACGTTGGACAAGCCCTATGACCTGGTCTCGTTCTCCTCCAGCCAGAACGCTTCTGGCCAGGATCGAGCAACGATGGAAGCCATCATCATGGTTGATGGATCCGAGCACACCATCCATGGCGAAGGCAACGGTTCAATCGAAGCATTCGCCAACGCCTTACGTTCGGCTATGGACATTGATTTCCGGCTGCTTTCCTACCATGAGCACGCAATCGGCACTGGCGCCGATGCCCGAGCCGCCTGCTATGTGGAGCTCAAGGTTGGCGACAAGGAGATTTGGGGCACCGGTATCCACACCGACATCGTTGCCGCATCGCTTCGGGCCATGGTCTCTGCCCTCAACCGGGCCCACAACTAGCTCAGCGCCGCTCGCTCGGCACCACGAGCCAGGCAAACCCGCTTCTTGAGCGGTGCTGATGCCTCAACCCGATACCGCACAAACAGGTCGGGGAGGGATCAGCACCGCAAAGCAGGGTGGTCTGGCCAAGTTGCTCAGCCAGACCACTACTGGACGAGAACAGCCTCGGGACGATAGGTGGACCAGGCAAACCAGAAGGTGTCCAGATGAGGCACCGCCTCCAGGCGTTGACCTTCCAGATCACCAGCAATGGCATCGCCGGTAACCGTCCAGGTCGAACCAGTCTCGGCATCGGTGAATGTCTCCCCATCCCCAGATGCGGAGAAGGTTAGAGCCGTACCATCTTCGGCTTCAGCCAGGAAGGCCCCGGTCTGGCCGATGTCTCGGCCTTCATCGATCTCGCTGGAGTCCAGGGCCGAGCTAAGCCCAGACTGGTGAAAGACGACAACGTCTCCAGCATCACCGGAGCTCTCACGGTGATAGACACCGTCGACACTCAGGTCGGCGAGGGTTAGTGAGAACGGGCCGGAGGGGGCCAACACCCCAACCATCCGAGTCTTGGACGGAAGGCGATCATCAATGTCTTGGGAGATGAAAGCACCAATGGGATCGGTCGCCTCATCGTCATAGCCAACATAGGGATTGAGTCCATAGCTTCGGTTGAAGCCAGTGTCAGTTGTCAGGACTTGACCATCGGGGTACCGCTCGGCAAAGTCGCCATAGGACAAGGTTTGAGCGGGGATCAGCTCCAATTGCGCTCCGGCATAGTGGCCGACAACGCCTTCGCCGGTGAAGTGGGCCCACAGAGACTCCGTCTGGCGGTCATACATCACCAGGGCCGACTGATAGAGCTCACCGGAGGTACCGAAGTCCAACAGCCTTGATCCGAACTGACGCTTGAAGACCAGGGCCGAGTTGCAGAGCGGGCAGAAGGTCACCGTCACTGGTTCATCACCAACGGTGTCGTTCACGATCTCGTGCCAGATCAAGACTTGGACCGGGTATGCCCGGGCATCGCCGTTGATCTCGACAACCACGACCGCTTCCTGATCACTTACATAGTCGGTATCGCTGACGGAAGCGAACACCGGATTGTCAATCGGAGGGATGCCGTCGGGTGGTGGTCCACCACTCTGGATGTCATCCGGGTCAATCAGCGGATCAGGGAAACCAGGATTGTCACGATCGCCTCGCAGAGCTGAACCGACGGGTTCGGCATCAAAGGATGCTGGGTCGGCTGGATCGGGGCGAGCCGCGGCAGGTGTTCCGGCATTGTCAGATCCAGATGACGATGCATCACCGTCGGCTACTACCGCGTCCTCCCCCGACGATGTTGCGTCGTCAGAGGAGGAGCAGGCGGCGGCCAGCAAGGAGAGTGATGCGGCTAGGGCAAGAGATCGGGCGAGCACTCGTGGGACCATGGAAACGAAACCCTCGGTTCATAGATTCTGTTCCCCAGGAGTCCGATTGAGTTCATGAACGACACCCGAACCGCCCCGTCTGGCGAACTGAAGTGAGCGATTTATCTAGCCGTGACTGGCACTGGCTGGTCGAGCGACCCGCCCTTCGACCTCAGTGAAAAACTGGCCAGCCGCCTTGGCGAGCCCGTATGACCAAGAAGGGTAGGGATGCATGGTTTGGGCCAAGCGACCAACCATGGCATCGGTCCGCATCATGAGGCTGATTTCCGAAATCATCTCACCAGCCCGCGGAGCGACAATGGTGGCGCCAACAATTCGGCCGCCACCAAGGCTTCCTCCGAACTTGCGGGGGGCGGCGATGATCTTGATGTAGCCATTTTCGATGCCAGCGGTTCGGGCCCGGTCATGCTCGCTCAAAGGCAGCTCGGCAACCCTGGACCCTTTGAGTCCAGCGGCCTCCGACTCAGAAATACCGATGGAAGCAACTTCGGGGTGGGTATAGGTCACCTTTGGCACCAGCTCACTGCGGAAGCTACTGCTGCCGAATCGACGCAGAATGTTGGAGACAGCAAGCCGTCCCATGGAATCGGCGGCATGAGTAAACGGGGCACGCCCGGTGGCGTCTCCGGCGGCATAGACCCGGTCCATTGACGTAGCCAGGCTGGGCTCGGTGATAATGAAGCCGCGCTTGTCCAGCTCAACTGCCCCCGCTCCACTGGTCACCGGCCGCCGTCCCGCGGCCATCAGAATTCGTTCGACAACCACCGTCGATCCGTCAGCCAAGGAAATAACGGCATCCGGCCGGCTACGTGTCTCGCCGTCTGTCATAAGTCCGCCAGTCTGGATACTGGAGACAAACTGGTCAACAATCACCCGAACGCCACTGTCCCGCAGAGACTGGTCGATAATGGCCGATGCTGCTGGCTCTTCCAGCGGCAAGACTCGGTCGGCTCCTTCGATCAGGATGACCTCAACTCCCAACCGAGACAGGGCTAGACCCAGCTCACAACCAATGGCGCCGGCACCGATGATGGCCATGGACTTGGGTTTTGTCGTGAGGCTCCACAGGGTGTCACTGGTCAGTACCTGGGGATCTTCTTCCGGCCTGGCCCCGGGAGTGTCACTCTTGACGCTGCTTCGAAACGCTTCAAGGCCATCAATGGGAGGCACCGCTGGTTGGGAACCAAGGGCAAGCACGACGCCCTTTGCCTCAAGAACACGTCCATCAACCTCAACCCGTCCTGGGCCAACGAGGGTTCCGAAACCTTCAATCACCTCGATACCTTCGTGTCGAATGGTGTCGGCGGTCTCGGTGGCGGCAATGTCGGACACCACGAGGTTCGCACGAGAAAAAGCCTCCTCATAAGACGCTCCGACGGCCGCTGACTCAATCAAGGTCTTGGACGGCACACAGCCAGTAAACGTGCAGTCACCACCAGGGGCCTCGGCCGCAATCAGGACAGCTGACGCGTCCCGTCGTTTCGCTTCACGGACCGCCGCCAACCCAGCGGCCCCGGCCCCAATAACGATCACATCAGTCAAAACGCTACCTACCAGTTTCTTCTAGACCTGTTCCTGCCAGACTCGGTGTAAGTCACACGCCGATCAGGTCAATCATGTGGAGAGTTTGCCGCATTCTTGCGATTCGATGAACCGTCGGGTAGCGCGAATCATTCCGAAGAGGTGTTGCCGGTCGAGCTTTTGACACCAAGGTCCTTGGCGATGGCTAGGAAACGCTGCACCTTGACTGGATCCTTCACTCCTGGTCTGGCCTCGACTCCCGAACTCACATCCACTCCCCACGGCCGAACGGTGGCAATGGCGTCGGCAACATTGTCTGGGTTCAAACCACCGGCCAAGATGATCGGACGGCCGACCGAGGCGGTGTCCAAGGTCGACCAATTGAATGCCTTACCGCTTCCCGGCTCGGCCGAATCAATCAGGATCTGCACGTCGCCGTAGTCCGCAACTCGAGCCAATGCTGGGTCACCGGCCGAGAACGCTCGAATCACTGCCGGAACTCGATCAGCGATCCACCGAGTTTCCTCCGGCGTTTCATGACCATGGAGTTGCACGGTCCGCAAGCCAATGGTGTTGGCAGTCTCAACCACCCGCTCCTTCCGCTCATTGCGAAAGACCCCGACCGAAAGAACCGCGGGTGGCAATCGGCGGACTATGTCACGGGCCCGCCCCGAGGTGATTCGTCGAGACGAGGCAGCAAAGACGAGACCGACGGCGTCCGCGCCAAGTGCTGCGGCCAGCAGCCCATCGTCGACGGATGTGATTCCACAAATCTTCACGAACACACAGGTCAGAGTACTGGATACCTAGGAACTCACCGAACGCATTTCTCGGACCGCCTGGGTTGGGTCGCCTGATTTGACCAGCGATTCGCCTACCAGCACTGCGTCATAGCCCGCATCGAACAGTCGTTTAGCGTCTTGGGGGCCACCGACGCCAGACTCGGTCACCCGAATAACACCAGTGGGCAACGAAGCTCCAACCCGGACAGCCCGATCAGTTTCAACCTCGAAGGTGACCAGGTCGCGCTGGTTCACGCCAATGAGGGTGGCACCAACGGCAAGTGCGCGTTCGACCTCAGCTTCGTCATGGGTCTCAACCAACACATCAAGACCAAGTTCACAGGCAAGCCGATGGAAGTCAGCGAGTTCGTGGTCATCCAAGGCGGCAACGATCAGCAAGATCGCGTCAGCTCCCATGCGGCGGGCGTCGACAATGTCAAGTGCACATACTGTGAAGTCCTTCCGTATGACGGGCAACGAAGTGGCGCTACGAGCCGCAGCCAGGTCTTGGGCCGATCCACCGAAGAACTCGTGATCAGTGAGAACCGAAAGACATGTTGCCCCGCCTGCCTCATATTGCTTGGCCAGTGACGTCGGATCAAGGCCTTCTTTCAACAGACCCTTCGATGGTGAACGTCTCTTGACCTCGCTGATCACGGCCAAACCCTCGGCCTCGACAATGGCCTGACGGAAGCCACGGCATGCCGCACCCGGTGCCAGCTCAGTCTCAAGCTTCGCCAGCTCAGTCTCAAGCTTCGCCAGCTCAGTCCCCAACGACCGAGGATCCTGACGAGCTTGCTCTCGATGGGCGGCCAGGATCTTGTCCAAGTACGTGGTCAGAGAGACATTCCCTTAGCCGCAACCGGATCAAGAAGGACTACCTCTGGGGCAGCACCGAGCAGCGCTCCAAGTGCACCCATGGCCGCCTGCATCTTCTCACCTTTGCCATGAACCGCGAAGGCTTCCTTGGTGGTGTAGAGCTCGAAGAAGTGATAGACACCCTCATTCTCGGGGTCCTTGTGCACACTATAGATCTCCAGCTCGGGCTCTTCTTCAGCCGCTTCGATCAGGACAGCCAACGCAGCTTCGAGCTCTTCGGACTTTCCTTCCGCTGCGGTGAGTTTGGCGAGAACCGTAAGTTTTGACATGGCTCTGACGCTACCCGATGTTGACATGAGGCTCCTCATCATCCAGCCCTAACACGACCGAACTAGAGTCACTACTCAGTGAAACACTCATGACCAGTCTGGAAGGCTTCAGGTGTTCTCAATCGTTGTTGTCGAGGATGAGCCAGATATTGCTGACCTTCTGGCCTTGTACTTTCGACGCGAAGAATGGACTGTCCATTTGTGTGCCGACGGAGAGTCTGCGCTGACAACAATCCGCGCCAGGCAACCAGACTTCGTCGTGCTGGACATTGGTCTGCCCGGTGAACTTGACGGGCTTGACGTATGTCGAGAGCTTCGTTCTACCAGCGATGTTCCTGTGTTGTTCTTGACCGCCCGAGACGATGAGATTGATCGGATCGTTGGCCTCGAACTTGGAGCCGACGATTATGTGATCAAGCCATTCTCACCGCGAGAAATCGTGGCCAGGGTGAAGGCGATCCAACGACGCGGCAATCGTTCAACCGAACCACAATCACTGGTTGTCTTTGGATCAGTTGAGGTCGACCTTGTCCGCCAGGAGGCCAAGGTTGCCAACAAGGCAGTCCCCCTGGCCACCCAGGAGCTAGCTCTACTTCGCTACCTTGTTCAGAACCGGGGCCAGGCTTTGACTCGGGACCAGATCCTGACCGGAGCCTGGGGCGAGGACTGGTATGGCGATCAGCGGACCGTTGATGTGCATATTCGCCAGCTGAGAAAGAAGCTCGGTGACGACCTTCCTCTGGCCACGGTCCGCGGCACCGGGTACCGTCTCGGCTGATGCAGCGTCGACTCACCCTGGCCTTGGTCAGCCTCACCCTGTTCGCTGTTGTCCTTGTCGGCGCCGGAGTCCTAGCTTTCGCCCAAATCGGAGCCAGGCAAGAAACCGAAGACCAGGTGATCCAAGAACTGGACGTCTTCGTCGATCTGAGTAGCACCATTCCCAGCCTGGATCGACTCGGTCCCATCATTCGCCGATTCGGTCAGGCTTTTGACATTGGCGACCTCAACATTGTCTCGGTCGACTCATCGGGCCAGATAACCGCGAGCCGGCGCGATCTCGGACGGTCCAACCCCGAACAGCCCGTTGTCGACTTTGCCTTCAGCCAGGAAGAACTGGCAACCTTCCAAGCTTCTGGACCACTGCTCCTTGACCGGACCAGAAGCGGACGAGGCTCCGTGACCGGCATCCAGCTCCTGGACGTCGAGTTGCCCCCTGGCAGCAAAACAGACCGCCAAGTTGGGGTCCTCATCAGCCACGACATCGCAACCATTCCCGGCCAGGCTCAACGCTGGTTCCTTCTCTCAGCCGGGCTCGTTCTACTTACCAGCGTCCTTGTCGCCAACCAGTTGGCTCGCCGTTTTGTTGCCCCGATCCGACGGATTGAGGGGGCAACTACCAGAATCGCCGCTGGTGACCTGACGGTACGAGTCGATGTAGACGGCTCCGATGAGGTTGCGGATCTTGGTCGCTCGGTCAACCGGATGGCAGAAGACCTCGAACGCTCTCGTCAGCTTGACCAACAATTCCTTCTCTCTGTCTCCCATGACTTGCGAACCCCGCTGACATCGATCAAGGGCTACGCCGAAGCCCTAATTGACGGGGCAATGACCGATTCGGTTCAAGCGGGGACGATCATCCAGAACCATGCTGGCCGCCTCAACCGACTGGTCAGTGACCTGTTGGATCTGGCCAAGCTGGACGCCAGGCAGTTTCGGGTCGAGACGCAATCGGTGGACGGACTAGAGGTCGTCACTCGCACGGTCGACGGACTCATACCGACAGCACAGAGCCACGGACTAGCACTCAGCACCACCGGAAACCCAGGCCTGATCATCAATGTCGACCCAGACCGTCTTGCTCAGGTGATGAGCAACCTCGTCGAGAACGCCACCAAGTACGCCGAACATACAATTACTGTCGAAGTGATCTCCAGCCGGGCCGATGCTCAGGCCACCAGCTCTATTGAAATCACCGTAAGCGATGACGGTCCCGGCATAGCCGAACAGGACATTCCTCACATTTTCGATCGGCTCTATGTGACCGCCCACCAGCCACAACGTGAGGAGAATTCCAGCGGCCTTGGCCTTGCCATCGTCCGTGATCTAACCCACGCTATGGGTGGGACGGTTGAGGCTGCGGCCTCGGGCGTTGGCGGAACAAGGATGACGGTTCGGTTCCCAACCGCTCAGGTAGAGTTGGACAAGGAAACGCCAAACAATCATCAATAGACAGTCCCAGAGCAGCTGTCCTGATCAGGTGCTCAGAACTTGATGTTCCTGGAGAACCGCCGACACCGGACCAGCGTCTGCCTCGATCATGGCTGGTTGGGAAAGATCGCTCCCCCGCTTGATGGAAGCCAGGCCAATGAGTCCGCCATCGTAGGTTGCGGTGCTGGTCACGGTGCCAATCTCGATGCCGTCAGCGGAAATGGTGGCACCATTCTCAATCGAGGCCGCTTTGGATGACGAAGCCGTCCACCTGTGGATCTTTCGGGGGGTGTTGTTGCCTCGGCTGTTCACCCGGGCGACCAGCTCTTGGCCGGTGTAGCAACCCTTGGTGAAGTCAGCGGAAATGTCAACGACGCCGGTCTCCGCGGGGATGGTTGCTCGCTGAAACTCCTTGCCCATGGCCGGCGCCCCAACCCGAATTCGTAGTGCGTCCAAGAATTCAGGATCGCCGATCGGCCCGTCTGGACGGGCGACATCAGGTCCGACAATGTCATATCCGTCAGCTCCTGACCAGCCGACGTCAACAGCAATCTGACCGTCACTTGCCCCAGGACGAGGAGGGAGTTGTGTACCGCGAACAGCGAAACACTCGACTTGCACCAATTCGAATTCGACCTTGGTCCGAAGGGTGAAACGCTTGAGCCGCTCAAGCATTGCTTCACCGGTTCCAACATCAGCATCGAGCCAGAATCGATTGTCTTCCACCCGGCTTACGCGTAGCCAGGCGGTGACCTTACCTTTTGGATCCAGGAGCAGCGAACGCCGGGATTCACCAATTGTCATGGTTTCGATCTGTTGGCTGAGTTGCCCATTGAGGAAGGAGGCGGCATCATCTCCTGTGGTGATCACCAGATCACGTGGCATGGACAGCACTACTGCACCATCAAGGAATTGATTCTCGGTTTCTTGGCGGGTCAACATTGTTGGCAGTATCGCAGGTCCAGGTCATTGTTCCTGGTTTCACTGGTCGAGGCTTCAGCATTCCTTGCGGATCGCTCACATTGATCCTTGAAGCAGCACCGCAAGAACCAAACATGCTCTTTCCAACCTTCACCTTCGCCATCTTCTTTCTTGTTGTCTACGCCGCCCACGTCATGCTGCGCGGTCGGGGAACCTCGTGGAAGCTTTTCATGGTTGCCGCTTCGGCGGTGTTCTACGGCTGGTGGGATTGGCGCTTTCTTGGGCTGCTCGCCGGATCTATCTTGGGAAATTGGGCACTCGCCGCCCTTTTGTATCGCTTGGACCGCCAACGAGAATTGCTCCGCCGTCTACTGAGCGCACTTGCGGTCACCCTGAACCTGGCCTTGCTTGGCTTCTTCAAGTACTACGGCTTCTTCTCGCTAGCCGTTCTTGATGCATTGGCAGCAGAACCAACGGCCCCACCCCTGCCCCTGCTGAACATCGTGTTACCAGTCGGCATCTCGTTCTTTACCTTCCAGGCCCTCAGCTATGTGGTCGATGTTTCCCGGGGGAAGCTAGAACCAGTCAATCTGTTGGATGTCGCTGTCTTCTTGTCGTTCTTTCCTCAGCTGGTTGCCGGGCCGATCGTGCGGGCCAGTGAGTTCCTACCCCAGCTATCAAGCCAAAGCCGTTCAGACCCCATCATGAGCCATGAGGCTGCCTGGCTGATTGGGCGTGGCCTGTTCAAGAAGGTTGTCATTTCCAGCTACCTGGCTCAGACCATCGTCGATCCCGTGTTCGCCAGTACTTCTGTGGCCAGCCGGGCCGACCTGTGGCTGGCCATGTACAGCTACGCCATCCAGATCTATGCCGACTTCAGTGGCTACACCGACATCGCCATTGGCCTAGCCCTCCTGCTTGGTTTTCGGTTCCCCCAGAACTTTGACAATCCGTACCGGGCGACATCGATTCGAGACTTCTGGCGTCGCTGGCACCAGACGCTTTCTCGCTGGCTCCGCGACTACCTCTATATACCCCTCGGAGGAAGCCGCAAGGGCAAAATCCTCACCTATCGGAACCTGATGCTCACCATGGTCCTTGGTGGTCTATGGCATGGCGCAGCTTGGACCTTCGTTAGTTGGGGTGCCATTCACGGCATCGTCCTGGCCATCGAGCGATTGTCAACCGAGCGTCCGCGTCGGGGCCGGACCGAGTTGGCGCAATCACCAGCATTCCAACCGCTTCGATGGTTCGTCACCTTCCACATTGTTTGCCTGGCCTGGATCTTTTTTCGGGCGGGCTCACTCAATCAAGCACTGGACTTCCTTACGGGTCTCATCCAGGCGCCACCAACGGGATCATCGATCCAGCCTTCTCAGATCCTGCTCCTGATCCTCATAATCGTTGGCGCCCTGATCTTCCAACTTGCCCCTCCTAATTTTGGAGAGCGCATTCGTTCCAGCCTGTCTCGGCAACACCCAGTCAGCCAAGGAGCTGCCCTTGGCGCATGGTTCGCCCTGGTTGTTGCCCTCGGTCCGCAAGGCGTCTCGCCCTTCATCTACTTCCAATTCTGATGCGTCGCCGCCCTGTCTTCCGCCGCCCTGTCTTTCGCCGCCCTGTCTTTAGCCGCCCTGTCTTTCGCCGCCCTGTCTTTCGCCGCCCTAACGCAAGGCTTCAACCCGAGGGTTCTGCGGCATCCCCAGGCAGAACAGCAACGCCAGGACAAGTGCTCATCAGCCTCGTCGTCTGTCTGGCAGTCGCTGGCATGCTCAGCACCGCGAGGCTAGTCACCATGGCCGAACGACAAGAGTTCGGTTCGACCAGAGAGAACTGGCTTGAGGCAGCCAACACCCTCCACGAAAGTGCGACCAGACTCAAGCTTGATCGACCGGCCAGAACCATCGAGAACCTCTTGCACAACGATCGGGCAACCGAGGTGGTTGTCGGGGAACTGGCAGACGAACAAGGCCCAATCGACAAGAGCACAGGCTCGACCTTGATCAAGAATGCCGGATCCAGACCAGTATCGGGAGATTCCGTGGCCGATACACCAACAACCCTCCCTGCCACCCCGACAGTTCCACCGACAATCGCGGCACCAACAACCGTTCCACCAACAACAGTCCCACCAACTCTGCCGCCATTGCGACAAGTCTCGCCCGCTGATCCAATCCGAATCTGGGCTGGGGGCGACTCGCTGGGTGAATACGTTGGCTCGCGACTCCAATACAAGGTTGCTGACCACGATCTGAGCACCTTCACCTTGGACTATCACATCTCAACGGGCATCGCCCGACCCGACTATTTTGACTGGCCCGCAAACCTGAGCAATGTCATGCTGGCCAACGACGACCTGTCCACCCGACCTGAAGCCATTGTCTACATGGTCGGTGGCAATGACGATCAACCAATGCTCGGTCCGGACGGCAAGCTGGCCACCAACTCAACCGAGTGGCTACAGGAATATCGAACACGAGTAGCACTCATGATGGACATCACCGCCTACCCGGGAATCCGCTTCTATTGGGTTGGATTGCCGCCAATGCAGGATGATCGCCGGCAGGCAGTTGCCCGCAATGTCAACGCCATCTTGGCCGAGGAAGCTGCCCTACGAGACTGGGTCACCTTCGTCGACATTGTTCCTCTCCTGCTCGGACCCGACGGTGGTTATCAGCAATACATCGTTGGCCCCGATGGCGAACCCCACAAGGCTCGTGAGGGTGACGGTGTGCACGTGACTGCCCAAGCCAGTCAGTGGATTTCCACCATCGTTTGGGATCTGATTCGCTCTGACTGGGCAATAGCGGCCCCGTAGTGGGGTTGCACTAGCCTCGTCGTTGCTCGGTCATCCGACGTGCTGGTTCTAGGGCAGCCAGTAGGGCCCGGGCCTTATTGGCGCACTCCAGGTTCTCCAGCTCAGGCTGACTGTCAGCAACGATGCCTGCTCCGGCCTGGATGCTCGCTCGACGCGGGTTGTGGGACCCAGGGGCTCGGTCTTTGGTTGGCTCATCTGTCGGGGTCGGCCCGCAAACCATGGTTCGAATGGTGATGGCAGTGTCGAGGTTCCCGGAGAAGTCGAAGTAGCCAACCACCCCGGCGTATGGGCCGCGCTTGACCGGTTCTAGCTCGTCGATAATCTCCATTGCCCGAACCTTGGGGGCACCAGAAACAGTGCCAGCAGGCAAGGTTGCACGCAGTACATCAATCACCGAGAACTCCGGACGTAGATCGGCCTCAACCTGGCTGGTCAGATGCATGACATGGCTGAACCGTTCCAGCGTCATCATCTCGACAACTTCCATTGAGCCGTACTGAGCCACCCGGCCAACATCATTACGAGCTAGGTCGACCAGCATCACATGCTCGGCCTGCTCCTTGGGGTCCTCAACCAACTCAGCAGCCATACGACGGTCTTCCTCGTCGGTTCGCCCTCGGCGTCGAGTCCCGGCAATTGGTCGGGAGATCACTCGACCATCACGAACCTGCACCAACGGTTCGGGTGAGCAGCCAACAAGGGTAAGTTCTTCTTGGCGGAGCAGGTACATGTAGGGGCTGGGATTGATCTGTCGAAGTACTCGGTACACGTCAGCGGGATCGGCCTCAAGCTCAACGTCAAACCGCTGGGACAAAACCACTTGGAAGAGGTCCCCAGCACGGATGTATTCCTTGGCAACCTCCACCGATTGCTCATACTGACCGGGTGGAGTTGGCGATGTCGTCTTCGGTAGAGGACCCTGGGCATCGGGGGGAACCAGCATGGGTTCGGAGATCGGTCGAGCACCATCGGCCGCCAGCTGGTCGAGCCTGGCACAAGCATCGTCATAGGCATTGTCGATGTCCTCACCGGTTGCATCAGAGCTGAGCAGGGCGACGGCGACGAGGGTGACCCGTTGGCGGAAGTGATCAAAGACTGCCATGTCACCAATCACATCCAACATGGCGTCGGGGTAACCAAGGTCGTCGCTGGCAATGGCAGGCAGAGTCTCGATCTCGCGGATGGTGTCATACCCCAGATAGCCGACCAGACCCGAAGTAAGCGGAGGCAGGTCAGCAAGAACGGGACCCTTGTACCGATCGAGCAGAGCTTCGAGAGTGGCCAGGATGCCGTCCTTCAAAGGCAGGTCCTCATCAGGCAGCGAGCCACGGACTTCCACAACTCCGTTGCGCGCAATGAGGGTGGCGTGGGGACGACGGCCAACGAAGCTGAAGCGACTCCATCGCTCGCCGTTCTCGACCGATTCCAACAAGAAGCCCGGGTCATCACCAACGACCCGCAGAAAGGCCGCCATGGGTGTGGTGAGGTCGGCCAGCAGCTCGCGAGTGACGGGAATCGCCCGATACTCAGCGGCCATCCGACGAAACTCTTCCAGCGTGGTCGTCCCGGTTGGTACTTCTGGCGAATTGGCCGTCTTGTCCATCAGCCGAGCTTTCGGTAAAAGCACGAGTACTCACCGGTATGACAGGCCCCGTCACCGACCTGTTCGACCCGGATCAACAAGGTGTCGCCATCACAGTCATAGTGGACGGACCGGACTCGCTGCTCATTGCCCGAGGTATCTCCCTTGCGCCAGATTTCTTGGCGAGAGCGGCTCCAAAACACGGTCCTGCCTTGTTCCAACGTCATGGACAAGGTTTCCGCCGACATGTAGCCGAGCATCAGGACTGCATTGGTCGTGTCATCCTGGATAATGGCGGGGACTAGGCCATCGAGGTCGAAGCTGATCTCACCAAGCAGCTTGGGAAAAGCAAGAGCCTCAGATGACGTTCCCAAAGGTGACGTTGGTCCAGATGACGCATCCCGAAATGACATGACATGAGCCTACCGCTCGCTCTTCATTCGTTCAGTTCCTTTTGTCTGGGCCTCGCTGGTCTTTTTGTCTGGCCTCACGGGCTTACTCCTGAGGCCAGCCGCTTGGGTTCCATTACAGTGAGGCGATGGAACCCTCCCCTTTTCCGGCTGCCACCCCCGAGCGCCGAGTCTTCGCCAATCGCACCCTCAATCTCCGCTCGCTGAGGGCCATTGGCTATGACATGGACTACACCCTGGTCCACTACGACATCAAGGAGTGGGAGAAAGCCGCATTTGACCGGACCCGGGAGCTCTTGAGCGGGCGAGGTTTCCCGGTCGACGGTTTGGAATTTGACCCAGCCAACCGCATCCAAGGCCTCGTCTTTGACATGGAGCTTGGCAATCTGGTCAAGGCCACCCGCTTTGGCTACATCATTCGTGCCCACCACGGCACCCGCACCCTCAGCTACGGGGAGGTCCGTCAGGCCTACTCCGGAACCTTCATCAACCTGTCCGAAGAACGCTGGCGCTTCACCAACACCATGTTTTCTCTCTCCCAAGAAAGTCTGCTGGCTCAGCTAGTTGATCGACTGGACGAGGGATCCTTAGAGGTTGAGGACCGGCCAACGATCATGGGCTATGACGGCCTCTACCGTCTGGTGGATGAGGTCCTTGGCCAATCCCATTGGCAGGGTGATCTCAAGGCCGAAATCCAGCGCGATCCCGGCCGCTTCGTTGAACGTGATCCGCTGGTGGCCCAAACCCTGCGGGATCAACGAGCCGCTGGACGAAAGACCTTCCTCATCACCAACTCAGACTGGGTCTACACCTCCGAGATGATGACCTACGCCATGGCCCCGGACCTAGCCCAGGGCGAGTCGTGGCGTGACTTGTTTGACCTGGTCATTGTTTCGGCCAACAAGCCATCCTTTTTCGAGGATCAGAACCCCTTCTACCGGGTTGTCGATGAGAAGGCCGGGCTGCTGCAACCCCATTTCGGTCAGCTGAAAGAAGGTGCTGTCTACTTTGGCGGCAATGCGGCGGCGGTTGAACAGAGCTTCAACTTGTCCGGTGGAGACATCCTCTATGTCGGTGATCATCTGTTCGGCGACGTTCATGTCTCCAAGTCGACCTTGCGTTGGCGTACCGCGCTGATCATTCGAGAACTCGAAGACGAGATTCGAGAGTCGGCCCTGTTCGCCGAACAAGAAGAAGCCTTGTCATCGCTCATGGTTAGCAAGGGCAAGAAAGAGGACGAGCTCTCCCAGCTACGCATGGCTCGCCAACGCAGTGGCGACAAGACCATTGACCAGTCAATCACCGAGGTGCGCCGCCAGGTCGTTGCCCTTGATGACAAGATCGGGCCAATTGCTGGAGCGGCAGGCAAGCTCGGGAACACTACTTGGGGGCCCCTGATGCGAGCCGGAATCGACAAGAGCCTGTTTGCTCGCCAAGTCGAGCGCTACGCCGATGTGTACACCTCGCGGGTATCGAACTTCGGCTTCGTCACGCCCTATGGCTATCTGCGTGCCGGACGAAGCAACTTGCCACACGACGCCGCAACTCACTCGGCAGGCGACCCCCTCCTCGACGGTGATCCGACCTAGCAGACGCCTTTCAGAGATACAGGCCCGTATGGGAGTCGTCCAGACGCTGAGCGGCGACGGCGTGGATGTCACGCTCACGCAAGATGATGTAGTCGGCTCCTCCAACCTCGACCTCGTATCGGTCCTCAGGATTGTAGAGGACCCGGTCTTTGAGCTCCATGGATCGCACGTTGGAACCAATAGCAACCACGGTGGCCCAAGTCAGGCGTTTGCCGACCTGGGCGGTTGCTGGGATGAGGATTCCTCCATTGGACTTTCGTTCGCCATCAGGGCCCTCGATCTTCACCAGGATGCGGTCATTGAGCATCTTGATGGGGAGTTTGTCTGATGTGGCGCCATTGTCTCGGTCTGTCACCGCCGAAACGCTAGCGTCTGAGAGATGCCATCAGACGCAACGAACCCGGAGCCAGCCGGTCAAGACCCAATTCAGCCCAAATCACCAGCCACGCCAACGGATTCGCTCGAACCCGAACGGTTTGCCCTGAGAACCCCCGACGGGCTGATCCTCCGGGCCGAATTGTTAACTCCTCCGGATCCGGTTGGCTGCGTCGTGCTCTGCCATCCCCATCCGCTGCACGGAGGCAATATGTTCTCGTCAGACATCAACAGTCTGTTCCATTCGCTTGGAGAAGAAGGGTTCGCCTGCCTGCGCTTCAACTTTCGGGGTGTGACTGGATCCGATGGTTGCCATGAGTACGGCGAGGGCGAGAAGGCCGATGTGTCTGGAGCGGTCGCTCATCTGGCTGGCTTGCATCCCGACTTGACACTCAGCCTTCTTGGCTGGTCCTTTGGAGCAGACGTTTCGCTCACCGTGATCGATTCGGCCATCTCCCAATGGTTCTGTGTTGCTCCTCCGCTGGGCGTCCTTGACCCGGCACAGATGGCCGCAGGCAACGATCCTCGCCCCATCCACCTTGTCATCCCCGAACATGACCAATTCTGTGACCCAGAGACGGCCGCCAACCGAACCAGCACCTGGCAAAACACCACCATCACGACGGTGCCCGGAGCCGATCACTTCTTGAACGGCAAGCTCAGCGTCATCAACCAGTTCGCTTTACGCGCACTAACTGGCCCTCGGAGGACTTGATCAGGAGCAAGCGGCTAGCAAAACCGGAAGTTCAAGCGGGACGAACGGTAAGCCCGGCTTTTTGGAGCGCATCTTTGGCATCAGCAATGGTGGACTCTCCAAAGTGGAAGATGCTCGCCGCCAAGACGGCCGAGGCCCCACCCTCCAGCACCCCCGGCGCCAGATCGTCGACGGAACCAACCCCGCCCGAGGCAATGACTGGCACATTGACCGCGTCACTGATGGCTCGAGTCAGCGGCAGGTCGAACCCCACTCGGGTTCCGTCACGGTTCATAGAGGTCAGAAGAATCTCCCCCGCACCAAGGGCAACCACTTTCTTGGCGAACTCGACGGCATCAATCCCGGTGGCGTCCCGGCCACCCCGGACATAGACCTCAAAGCCCGACTTGATGACGGGTGATCCGTCCTGGTCCGCAGCTTTGGATCCTTCGTCATCGGCTTGATGTTCATCGATTGCCCGGACGTCGATGGCAACTACGCAACATTGCGAACCGAACTCCTCAGCAATTTCGGCCACCAACTCCGGACGCTTAACCGCGGCGGAGTTCACCGAGACCTTGTCGGCTCCGGCCCGCAACATCCGTCTAGCGTCTTCTACGCTGCGGATCCCGCCCCCAATGGTGAAGGGGATGAAGACCTTCTCGGCCACCGCTTCGGCCATTGCGACAGTGGTTTCTCGATCATCGGATGAGGCGGTGATGTCCAGGAAGATCAGCTCATCGGCTCCCTCACGGTCATATCGGGCCGCCAACTCCACCGGATCGCCGGCGTCTCGGATATCGACGAAGTTGACCCCCTTGACCACCCGACCGTTGTCAACATCCAGGCAAGGAATGACTCGGATGACTTCCATTGTTATCCCTCGGCTTTCTTGGGATCTTGAGCCAGCACCGCAATGGCATCGACGATGTCGACGGTCCCCTCATAAATGGCCTTGCCGACAATTGCTCCTTCGAAGCAACGGCCATCGACCTCGACCTTGGCCAGATCAACCAGGTGTTGCAAGGTGCCAACACCTCCCGACGCTATGACGGGGATCGTTGTCTGAGTCAAGAGCTCGCTCAGGCCAGAAACATCGGGGCCTTCCAGCGTGCCGTCTCGACTGATCTCGGTCACCACCAGCGCTGCTACTCCTGCATCAGCGAATTCAGCGGCGAGCTCGCCGACTGACCTGCCGCTGCGTTCGGTCCAGCCATGGGTTGCGACCTCACCCCCTCGGGCGTCCAACCCAACAGCAACTGGGTTATCCGCAGCTACGGCACGGACAAGGTTGGGGTTCTCCAGAGCCGCGGTACCGATAACCACTCGGGCTACCCCACAATCGAACAGGGCCTTGGCTGCGTCTTCGGTTCGCACGCCGCCGCCAACCTGGACAGGAACACCAACCGCGGCGCAAACGGCGCGAATGGCGTCGCGGTTTGTCGGCTCGCCGGTCAGGGCAGCATCAAGATCAACCATGTGGATCCACTCAACACCAGCCTCAACAAACTTCAGCGCTTGTTGGACTGGACTATCGGAGTAGATGGTTTCTTGGTCATAGTCACCCCGGAGAAGCCGGACACAGTTGCCACCTCGCAGATCAATAGCTGGATAAAGGATCATGCTTGAGCAACCAATCTGCTAGCGGCAACAAACTCCAACCAGTTGGCTAGCAGTCGCTTTCCATCATCGGCGGACTTCTCGGGATGAAACTGGGTCGCCCACACATTGTCTCTGGCCACCGCAGCCACCACCCTGCCTCCGTATTCAGTGACGGCAATCGTGTCATCGGTTTCTTCGGCTCCATAGCTGTGAACGAAATACATCCACGAACCGTCCAGCTCGCTCATCAGTGGATGCTCGGGCGCCGTCACCTCGAGTTTGTTCCATTGCATCTGAGGTATTCGGACCTCTCCGGTCAGGCGGCGGACTGTTCCGGAGAACAGGCCAAGACCGGAACGACCAGGAGTTTCGTCGGATCCATCGAACATGAGTTGCATGCCGACACAAATACCAAGAAAGGGGCGGCCAGAGGCAGCAACAAGTTGTGACTGCTCGGTGAGACCGGTTGCGTCCATGGCGTCCATACAAGCGCCGAAGGCCCCTACTCCCGGGAGCACGACACCATCAGCTGCTTCAATGCTTGCCGGGTCAGCTGTCAGCAGGGCTGTCGCCCCCAAGCGTTGAAGGGCTTTTTGGGCCGATCGGAGATTGCCAATGCCGTAGTCAAGCACGGCAATGGTCAAGCCGTCACCTGGCTCGGTCAGGTCCGAGAGTCTCATGGAGTGCCCGTCTTGTCGCCAGCACTATTGCGGGCATTCACAGCTGGCCCTTGGTCGAAGGCAACACACCAGGGTCTTCGATACGTACGGCGTCACGCAGGCAGCGTGCGACACCCTTGAAGCAAGCCTCGATGATGTGGTGCACGTTCGTTCCGTGCTTCAAGGTGACATGCAGGGTGATGCCCGCACTGGTGGCCAGACTCTGCAAAGCGTGTTCGGCCAAGGACGGATCAAAGGGTGGGGTTCCTAGCGGGATGGCTTCGGGCATGACAACATCCCAAACAAAATAGGGTCGCCCAGACAAGTCGAGGGCGACTTCGATCAGTGCCTCATCTAGGGGATAGAGGCCACTGGCGAATCGACGAACACCGGACTTGTCGCCAAGGGCTTGGGCCAAGGCCTCGCCGATGACGATGGCGGTGTCCTCCACCGTGTGATGGGCATCGACGTGGACGTCACCATCGGCCTTCACCGAAAGGTCGAATCCTGCATGGCGCCCAAGCTGATCCAGCATGTGGTCATAGAACGGCAAGCCGGTGGAAATGTTGGTTGTGCCCGTTCCATCCAGATCGAGGGAAACCTCAATTGAGGCTTCCTTGGTCTTGCGACTAACAGTTGCTGACCTGGTCATGACGAACTCTTCCTGATCGTTGAAGATTCTGTAGCTACTTTTGGTGACGGGACCTCGGCCAGTACCTTGGCCAACGCCGCCAGGAAACGGTCATTGTCGCCCGGTGTTCCAATGGTGACTCGTAGGCAGCCATCCAGATGCTGCCAGCTGGCGGTGTTGCGCACCAGCACTGACTCCTGAACCAGTCCATCCCAAACCGCGTCGGCATTGGTTCCCGGCGGTCTGAACAAGATGAAGTTAGCTCCGGAGGGCCAAACCGTCGCTCCAAGAGCACCAAGT
>JAJRQY010000133.1 GCA_024280015.1 Actinomycetes bacterium | reverse complement strand
CGCCGAAGCCCAAACTCCAACACCGGCCGACCACGAGAGGCTTGTGAGACTCGAGCCGCCTTGGTGGCTATCAGAGTCTCAAAGTTCAAGTGGTTCAGGAGCGAGGTCTCCAAGATCTGGGCCATGGCCAGTGGACCAGTGACGATGGTGAATGGAGCATTGGCGTGAACAATGCGGCCTTCGGGCATGGACCGTAACGAGAGGCAATCAAAGGATCCATTGCTGCGCAGCCAGGACAAGAAGTCCTCTTCAAAGATACGTCGTCCTGTTCCATCGACCTGGCTGCGCAGCGCTTCGATGTCAGCATCATTGACATGGGCCGAATCCATCCAGTCCAACAAGCTGTCCATACCCGCAGCAATACAGAACCCAGCTTGATGGCTGCCATAATCGGGATAGCGCCGAAAATAGTGCTCGAACTGGGCTTCCTTTTCATGCAGACCCATCCGAAAATAGATCTGACTCATGGTCAGCTGGTACTGATCAGTGAAGAGGATTCCGTCGACCAACGCTCGCCTTGTCATCCCCTAAGTCTAGTTCTGCAGTGGCTACGACGGTGGTCAAGACAGTGGATTGGTGGTGTGCCAACGGTGGGTCTTGCGGTGGGCGGGCCTGTTAGCTGAAGTGGCCTTGGGCAACCTGAGCAAACGAAGAAGAAAGGCGAGCCGCTTCCCACACCGCAATCTCCTGTGGGGTTGGCATGCGGCCTTCAAGAGCGGCGGTAAGCGCTACGAGTTCGCCTCGTGCTCCTGCGGAATTTCGGGCTTCTTCACCTTGGCTGAAGTACAAGATGATTGTGCCACGGGTGACCTTGCCGTCCTCCAACTGTTCAAGCCAATAGGCCTTACCGCCCTCGTCGGGTGCTCGATCAAACAGTTCCAAATAGATCTGGTCAAGAAGAGTCTCAAAGCTCTCACCGTCGAACCGGATCCGGTACTCCTCCGAATCAGCAAACAACTCTGACATCTCTTCGAGGGTGAGGCTGCGGGCACCCTGCTCGATCCAATACTGGTAGCCGTCAAGGTCGGGTAAGCGGTTGAACACCGCGAAGTAGAGTCGGTCGATGGCGGCCACCTCGGTGTCGGCATCAACGAACAAGGCCAGAGAGGCGAACAGGCCGTCATTGATGACCGACTGGGCCAGCGCCTGTCGTTCGGTTGCGGTGGCCGGACGCCCAACCAGGATTGCGTACACCTGGTTCACCATCACATCGAAGGACGGGAACGGAGCAACCAATGCGTCATCAACATCAATCTGGTCCAGGCGGGCCAACGCATCATCCACACTCAGGGTTGGATTGAGGTTCCGGCCATCAGGGGTTTCGATCTCGAAGTGAAGGTGAGACCCGGAGTTCTCGGCATTGCCAGAATCTCCCATGTAGGCAACGACCTGGCCGGCAACAACTTCGGCTCCTACTTCAATACCGGGGGCAAATGCTTCGTTGTAGTTGTTTGCTCCGTCATCGGTACCGGGTGTGTCGTTGTTGATGTGGATGTACCAGTACTCCCAGCCATCGGAGTCAGTAATGACCAGCATATTGTTGCCATTACTCCGCATCCAGGTGATCGTTCCATCAGCCGCAGCAATCAGCGGGGTCATCTTGGGGCCCAACATGTCAACCCCAACATGGGAGCGCCCACCCGAACGAGCGGCACCAAAGGTGTCGGACCAGTGAACATCACTGACAGCTGACGCCGCGATCGGCAGGGTTATTGGGCGGACTTGTTGGGGCGTGAACGAAGCCGTTGGCGATTCGATGGCCGAAGCCGGATTCACTGCTACAAGGCTGCTGGCCAGAACGGCAAGGAGGGTGAAGGCCTTGCTTAGGGCGGCAATGGAGCCGGAGAATGAAGTTCGGTGAGAAGACTGACGCAGATGCACGGAAGGTGCCTCCGAATTGTTGAAGATCACGAGCGGTCGTCACATTATCGTCATATTTGACACCAAACTGTAGTAGGTCATTCGGCCCAGTCACCAATCGCTTGCATTGCTGTGTTGTGACCGGTCACCGTCCCGCTACCCTTTGTGAGCTGCCGAGAGCCATCTGCTCCGGTCTGTACTTTTCGTATCCACTTTCGTCCCCAGAGGATCACCATGTCGATGGTCTGCCAGGTCACTGGCCGCAAGCCCAGCTTCGGTAACAACATCTCCCACTCCCACCGCGTTACTAAGCGTCGTTGGAACCCAAACATCCAACATCAGCGTTTCTGGCTACCGAGCGAGAAGCGTTGGATCAAGCTGACGGTCAGCGCTAAGGGAATCAAGACCATTAACAAGAAGGGCATCGAGTCAGTTGTTGCTGACATGCGACGCCGAGGGGTGAAGGTCTGATGGCCAAGGCAAACAGCAAGCGCCCAATCATCAAGATGCGGTCAAGCGCGGGAACCGGGTTCACTTATGTGACCCGCAAGAACAAGACCAATACCCGCGAACGCCTCGAGCTCATGAAGTACGACCCCGTCGTACGCAAGCACGTGATCTTCAAGGAAGAGCGCTAGACCCAGCAACACCGGCCAGTTTTCTCTCTGGGCCTACCAGAAAATCTTACTCAATCGCATCTTTCGGGATGCGATTGCTCGTTTTGGCCTTCTCGCTTGGGTGAACAACTGCCGGTGAGATCTAACGCCTGGTGGAGCCCTCCCCGGTATTGCTGGCCATCTCTGACTAACGTCATCGCATGCCCTTCCCCGCGCTGACGTTCCAAGCAACCGCGTTCCAAGCGACTGATCTGACCGAAGCCTGCGGTCTTGAACCAGCAGCCCTTTGCCGAGTGGTCTTTGAGCAAACCAATCGCACCTGGTTGGCCTGGCTCGCTGGCCGTCCATTCACCATCCTTCTGATCGCAACCTTAGCCTGGCTGCTAGTCCGGCTCATTCGCCGACAGGTTCCACGCACGGCCAGGGCATACACCACCGCCCGCGAGGCAGAGGAAGCCCGCTCGGCCCGAAAGGACCTATCCGAGGATCAACGTCTGGCTCGATCCTTGCAGTTGGAACGCTCCCGCCAACGCGCCGGGACACTGAGCAGCGTCGTCGCCTCAATCATGTCCGGCCTGATCTGGTTCGTTGCCGTCCTGCTAGTCCTGGACCAGATCGGGGTCAGTCTCGCTCCCCTCCTTGCTGGTGCCGGAGTTGTCGGCATCGCCATTGGCTTTGGCGCCCAACAAATGGTGAAGGACTACCTGGCTGGCATCTTCATCATCATGGAGGACCAGTACGGGGTCGGCGACGTAGTTGACCTTGGCGAAGCCAGCGGCACCGTTGAGCAAGTCAGCCTTCGGGTGACCCGCCTACGAGATGTCAATGGAATTGTCTGGTATGTGCCAAACGGTGAGATTCGACGGGTCGGCAACACGTCCAAGCTCTGGTCAACGGCTCTCTTGGATATTGATGTCAGTTACGACACTGACCTTGACCGGGCCGGTGCCATCTTGCAACGGGTCGCCGATGATTTGCGGGGCGAAGAGAACGACAAACTCACCATCATTGCCGACCCTGAGTTCGTTGGAGTGCAAAGCTTTGGTGCTGATGGGGTCACCCTGCGACTCATGGCCAGAACCGAGCCATCAGAGCAATGGGCAGTCGCCCGCGAACTGCGGCGTCGCATCAAGATTGCATTCGACGCTGAAGGCATCGACATCCCCTTCCCTCAGCGAACTGTCTGGCTTCGCTCAGTCGAGCCAGCCACCACCATCGGAGAATCCACCAGCAATGCCGGGAACACAGACACCAATCCCGTCTCCGAATAGATCTCATTTCTTGCCCGTCCGCCAACCGGCACTCAGGAGGTGGGAAACTGGGCGGATGTCCACCTCGAACTCATTGGACCACCTACACCTTCTGCGAGTCGAACTAGCTCGACTCGCCGAGGTCAAGGTGGAACAACTCAAGGATCCAATTCCTCACATCGAAGGCTGGACGGTGCATTCCACCGTTGGCCACACCGGCTGGATTGCTCGCTACGCCACCCAAGCCTTGACCTCAGACCCCGACTCTCCACCATCACGTTCCGCCATTCCCGATCCACCACCAGGAGAAGAGGTCCTTGCCTGGTTTGATGAAGCCCAACGAGGCCTGATCAAGGCGGTCGAAAGCGCCGATCCCGACCAGCTTCGCCCAACGTTCATCGGGCCTCAACCAGCAAGCTGGTGGACACGTCGCCTTGCCCACGAAACCTCAATGCACCGTTGGGACGCCTACTCAGCTTTCGGCAGTCCAGCCCCGATTGATGCGCCGCTGGCTCGCGACGGGATCGAGGAGCTACTCACCGTCTTCGTACAGAACCGGATGGATTTCTCCATCCTGGCCGGAGCGGGCGAGGTTCTTCACCTTCACGCCACCGACATCGACGATGGCGAGTGGATGCTGAACCTTGCGGCCGATGCTGTCTCCTGGGAACACGGCCACGGCAAGGGTGACGCAGCAGCAAGAGGCCCGGTTTCGGACCTCTTGCTCATGCTTTGGAGTCGGATCCCGCCAAGTCGACTCGAAGTTTTTGGTGATATTGGAATCTTGAACCGGTGGCAAGAGGCCGCCAACTTCTAGCTAGGCGAAAGACCGACAAGCCAGGCTCAAACTAAGCGGCCTTAGTCTTACTAGGCGGTAATGCTGATGACGGGAAGCAAGGGCTCTTCTGGCACGTCGTACTCGGCGTCCCAGCGGGCAAGCCTGTCCTTCCAATCGGAGTGAGCACCGACCGAATCGGAGTACTGGGCTTGACGCTTGGCTACTCGTCCGGTTGGCTCGGCTCGCTCGTCGGTACTGTATTGAGCCTCGATACCGAGCTTGAGATTGCGTAGGGCTTCTGAGCGAAGCTGGCTGATGCGGGACTCGGTCACGTCGAGGAACTCAGCCAGGTCTTGTGAGGACTTTCCTTCAAGGAAGTAGCCAATAACAACAAGGCGTTGACGCTCGGGAAGAAGTTGCACTGCATCACGCAGGTAGTTGTGGAGCTCTCGGTTCTCCAAGGCTTCGCTGGGTTCAATAGCGGATCGATCGGTCAAGATGTCAACCAAAGACAGCTCTTCGTCACCATCGACGCTGGTCTCGTGGTCCAGTGCGAGAACGACGGAGCGAAACAGACGATCCTGCAGCTTGCCAAGCTCATCAATGGAAACGTTGAGCTGCTTGGCCATCTCGGACAGGCTTGGAACCCGGCCCAATTCTGATGCCAACT
Source organism: Actinomycetes bacterium (assembly GCA_024280015.1). GTDB lineage: Bacteria > Actinomycetota > Acidimicrobiia > Acidimicrobiales > SZUA-35 > JAJRQY01. The sequence continues at coordinate 116,792 of JAJRQY010000133.1, read as the reverse complement.
GTTGCTCAGCGGCTTCGAGTCTGCGGGCAAGCAGTCGAACCGAGCGTGGGGCCCAGTCAGCAGCCCGGACAGTGTCAAGAATGGCACCCCGGATTCGCTGAGCGGCGAAGCGTTCGAATGGAACACCTCGAGTTTCGTCGTAGCGGCGAGAAGCTTCGACCAGACCAAGAGCTCCGGCACGGGCCAGTTCTTCGCGATCGACATGGCGTGGGAAGTGCACCGCAACTTGGAAGACCACATGCTTCACCAGAGAGAGGTGAGCCTCGATCCGTGCGTTGACTTCTTTGCTGTTCTTCTCGCCCATTTGATTGTTCACCCTTTTGTTGTTCTCCATCACGACAAGGGTTCTCGACACAATTGGAGAAAAACTTGAGCAAATATCCAAAAGAATTCCGACGTGTTCTTGATCGACCACTCTGGGTGACAACTTGAGAAAAAGATTTGACCGTCCGTGAACTTTCGGCCGAAATCAGTCTTCTACGAAGACCCAAAGATGGCTGGCTTGATGCCACGTCGGTGGAGTTCCCGCAAGAAAACGGTCACATCCTCAAGCTCGCTCAGGCCATAGCAGCCCGGTGACAGCTCCCCACGGCTGACAGCAAGGGCCAATACTGCGGCCACCGTGCCAGCAGCAACCGAAGGGTGGTCCATCACCCCATACACCCTCGTCTCATAGGCGCCATCAAGGTGGCCTCGGACTTCAACCCGGACCGCTCCTGGGCCACCATCACGGTGAGGTGGACGCAACATTGGAAGCCGAGACGTCAATCGGTCTCGCCTGGTGGCAGACACCCGAGCAGAAATTCGCTTGGCCTGGGGATAGCGACGTTGCAGCAAGGTCGGTGACGGCAAGGCCCCCCGATAGCAGTCCCGAGCTCCAATTACCCCAGGGAACCAGACGAGGTCGCGTCCACTGCCTCCACTACGACTGGTCCATTCCCCCTCTACCCAGTCCCGGCCATCGGATTTGAGGGCCATGTGGTGCTGTCGAGCACACGCTGGGCCACCGGTCCCCGCCTTAGAAACAGCTATTTCCGCAACCGTGTCCAGGGCATCGCCAGCAAATCGGGCCAGCAGGCAGGTCAACCCTGGAGCAAATCCTGCACCGACCAGAACCGTTTGACCAGTCCTTCGTGCCTCTTCATCAAGGGCTAGCAGCCCATCAATGTCGCGTGGTGAGTCACTCATGGAAATAACACTGGTTCCAGCTCGCAACAAGCGCTCGGCTTGTTCGACATGGTGGCCTACTGGTGTTGCCAGGATCACGACCGTGGCGTCAGTGAGAACCCCCGAAGATGGCTGAATATTTGAGGCAATGGTCAAAACCACTTCTCGTTGACGCTCCGGGTCAGAGTCGTGGGCAAGAACGGTGACTCGTGGCTGGTCACGAAGTTGGCGAGCCGCATGGGCCCCGCTGGCGCCAAGGCCGAGAATACCAATGGTCGTCGTGCCCGTCGCTCCGCGCTTCTGATCCTCAGCCGGCTCAGCGAAGGTCAAGTTCAGAGACCTCGCGCCATCCTTCGGTCTTGGGTGGAACGCCACCCGTACCGCGGACTCGGAAGAAGGCTGCAACCATTCCAGCCATCGAAAGTGCGGCGGCTACTCGCCGGACCAGGGTGATCATGGATCCAGACTAGCTTCGCTTCACCTGTCTTCACGCCGAAGAATCGCCAACATCCATCCCTTCGGCCGCCAGGGATATGAGCCTTCCATCGGTACTAAAGAGCCTGCGTCGCAGCCCCAGGCCTAGCACCGTGGTGCTGATGGCGACCGAGCCAAGCACCATGTACATAACCGTCACTTGCACGGCAACCGCGGTTTGGGGATCAGCTCCACCCAAGATCAGGCCGACCATAGCGCCAGGCAAAAAGACGATACCGACTGCTTTTGTGGTCTCGATCTGGGGCAAGAGTGCGGTCTGGAGAGCTGAACGAAGATAAGGGGCCGAAGCGGCTTCGTTTGTTTGTCCGAGTGCAAGTCGGGCTTCGATTTGTGGCCGCTTTTCTTCAAAGGAGTCCAGGATCCGTCGGGCAACCAGGACCGTGGCAGAAATCGAGTTGCCGACAACCATTCCGCCTAAGGGAATGATGGTTCGGGCATTGAAGTCAAAAACGCCAAGCCCAAACAGCAGGCCAAGGGCGATGACCGCGGCACTGGACAGTGATAGGGCAGAAAGCAGAGCCATGGCCGGGACCTCTGGGGCGCGACGCTTGGCCGTCCAGCCAGCAAAGGCGACCATGATGATGATCCAGACAAAGGCCACCAGCAAGGGGGTGTCTGGATCAAGTGTGTACTTCAGGATGAATCCGACGGCGAGAAGCTGCACTCCGGCTCGAGCCGCAGCAAGTATCAGGCTGCGGCCAAGTCCTAACTGCTGCCAGACGGACAAGAGGACGGCGACCAGAACAATCGATCCTGATGCAACGAGGCCGAGGCCATCAATACCTACGGGATCAGCCAAAGCCTGATCGGGAGAAACCTGGACTGACGCGGCTTGACTGAGCACTGTCTGAGTGAGCACTGTTTGGATCGGTAGCAAGATCATGATTGCTGCTTCACCAGCCTTCCCACTCCATCATGGTCCGAGGTTTCTAGCTCAATGACGGTGTGAGCGATGCGACCGACCTGGTCCAAGTCGTGGCTGACCCAGATCTGCGGGAGCCCTTCCTTGGTCAAGGTTGCCAGCAGGTTTTCGATAATGGTGACCGACTCGGGGTCCAGTGAGGCCGTTGGTTCATCCAGTAGAAGCACTTCAGGATGAACCAGCAAGGAGCGAGCAAGGCAAAGACGCTGAGCCTCGCCCCCGGACAGGCGATCGGCTGGACGATCGGCAAGGGCCGGGTCCAAGCCAACCTGACGCAAGGCCTGACTCACGTCTTCATTGCTCAGAGCGGGTACAGCTACCCGGAGGTTTGTTGCTGCGGTACCGGCGAAGAGCGCAGGTCGTTGAAAGACCATTCCCACCCGCCGTCGAAGTTTGGTTGCTTCGAAATCGGCAAGATTCTGTCCCTGAAAACGGATCACTCCGCCACTTGGGACCTCCAGGCGATTCAGCAAGCGCAAGAGTGAGCTTTTTCCTGAACCCGACGGACCAACAATCGCGGTCACTCCCCCGTCAATTTCCAGGGTGATGTCATCCAGGATCTGGACCGCTCCAATCCGGAGTTCAACATCCTGCAACTTGAACAACACAACCATCGACCGATCACCCTAGAGCCACTCGCCGCCCGAGGCGAAACCTGAAACTCCCAAGGCCCCCTGGGTTCCTTTACCAAAACCGAAGAAGATCGGCCGAAGACACCCAAAACCCAAGAAGATCGGCCGAAGACACCCAAAACCCAAGAAGATCGGCCGAAGGCCGATACTTCAAGAAACTCCCAAGGCCCCTGCGGGGCCGACGAGTTTCCGTGGGGCTAACAGGAGTTGAACCTGTGACCTCACCCTTATCAGGGGTGCGCTCTAACCAACTGAGCTATAGCCCCGGAACGAGACCCATACGTTAGCGGCTGAGTTGAGAGCCAGCTACCTAGATTTGGGTGCTGATTTCTTGGAAGGAAGACGAACTGTCTCCTCCTCCAAGACTGTGACTCGAATGCCGCCAACCAGATCCGAGATCAAGTTGAAGACCACGCTGAGCAGGACGCTCAGAATCGTGGAGGCCACCGTCAAGATCCCAGCAATAATCACACCCGCCCGAAACAAAACATCGGCATTGATCTGGTATGTCTCGTAGTCACCGAGGGCAATGATGAAGTCTTCGATGTTCTCGACCATGCCACTGGCTTCGAGCGTCTTCCAGACCAGAACGCTGGCAAGCAAGAAGGCCGCGTACAGCGCCAGGTGAAACAAGACGCTGAAGGTGAGGACTGACCAAGGATCAATGTGACGAATTACTCGTCGAGTCTTCTTGGCCCGGATCCGCTTGGGTCGGTAGCCGCTCCTAGCTGGCGCTACCCCTACAGCGGCGGGGGCTACCTCGGTGTCCAGAAGTACTTCGTTACTGTCTCCACCCGTGTCAACCAAGAGTTTGTGCTGATCAAGGGATGTCAGGTCGTCCGTATCAAGTTCAACCGGTCGGGTATGCAGCTCACGATTGTCCAGCTTGGCGGCAACTCGTTGTGATCCACCAACGTCAGGCACATCGGGGAACGCACTCGCCGTTTCTTGAGGATCAAATCCCTTCTCAAAGATGCCCGGGCCGAATCCATCGGCGTTTACATCTTCAAGACCGGCCTTCTCATTGTCATCATCAGCCAAGATGACTGCTTCTTCAGCAGGCTCATCCTCAGCATCGACATCCAATTCTCGATCATCAAGCTCACTGTCGGTGGACCCGTCCAGATCCTCAGCCTCAACGAGGTCCTCAGCCTCCTCGGCGCTATCGGAGTCTTCATCGACTGAATCGGCTGAATTATCACCGGAGTCAAGGGAGTCATCGGCAAGGATCTCATCGAGGAGAACACCAGAACTGGTGTCTTCATCGTCCAGGCCATCGTTCTTATCGGCGTCAAAGAGCACAAAGCCGGCGTCTTCAGCAAGATCGTCGTCATCGATATCCGCTAGATCGAGGAGCTCTTCGTCGACATCGGCAAGATCACTGGCAGCCAGGTCACCATCGGCAAGATCATCATCAGCAGAGTCTTCAACCTCAGGAGATTCATCCTCGGCAAGTTCCAGCAATTCATCGGAATCGTCGGAATCATCGAGGTCTGTCGCCTCGTCTTGCACATCATCGGTAGATGAATCACCAAGAATGGCAGCAGCAATGTCGCTCGCGACCGGGTCACCAGCCTCTACCGGGATCACATCACCCAGAATGACTACCCCTTGACGGGCACTGGCTTCATCCCCATCAAGGTCAGATCCCAATGCCGCATCGGGGGCGACATCGTCAACAGTCGACGTATCCCCCTTGTCAACACGAGTGGTCGATAGTGGCTCAAACCCCAGTGCTTCCACCAGGTCATCATCGATTACCGCCGAATCTCTCGACGAGGCTTTGTCCCCAGGCATAAGCCAATGAGTGTACGCCGGGATCGGCCTAGAGACAGGTCACCTCGACGGATCAATCACCAACGAACGTTCCGCGTCGGCAATTGCTCGTACTCCAGCCAGTTCGACTACTACCTCAACTTCATTGCCACTAGTGGAGAAACTCAGCAGGCGAGCCCCATTCTCAGCCGCCAACAAGCGGGCACCGGCTTCCCCATCAGCGAGGCCAGCTAAGGCGGCAGCATCGGCCGCTGACTGGGCTTGGGTTCGGTCAACGATCCGGCCCGCAATCATTGTCAGAATGGACACCATCACCAACAAGAAGGCCAGACTCAACCCAATCAACGGCAGGCCAGAGCCTCGTTCTTCAGTCCCAAATCGTTTCATCTCTTCTATCCCATCGTCTTGGAGTGAGGGGGAAGACTCAGATGATCGAAGCAGTTAGCGGGCCATTGCCAGGTTGTCTCTATTGGTCCTCGGTCGAAGGTTCGGCGGCCAGCTCCGTTGTGGACGGGGCCCCATCACCAGCTTCGAGAGAGTCGTCATCAGCCTCGTCTTCGTCGGTAACCAGAATACGGGCTACGGCGGCGATGAGATCGTCATCACCAAGGTTCATGACTCGCACACCAGTGGCATCGCGACCCTGTTGAGAAACATCAGCCACAGCGGTCCGAATAATGACCCCGCCACTGGAAATCAAGAAGATGTGGTCTTCGGCACCGACGAACATGGAGCCAACGACACTGCCCTTCTTCTCATTTACCTTGACGCAGCGAACCCCCAGGCCAGCGCGGCCCTTGCGAGTGAACAGTTCTGGATTGATTCGTTTTCCGTAGCCCTCATCGGTGATGACGAGGAGCTCTCCATCGGGCTTGAACACATCCATGCTCACCAGCTCGTCATCGCCACGGAACTTCATGCCCCTCACACCGGCGGCGGTTCTGCCCATTGCCCGCACGTCGGCCTCGGCGAACCGAAGAGCCTGACCATGCTTGGACACCATGAAAATATCATGGACCCCGTTGGTGGCAACAACCGAAACCAGCTCATCTCCGTCATTCAGCTTGATGGCGATCAGTCCGGCGCGCAGTGACGAGTCATAGGCAGTGAACAGGGTCTTCTTGACCCGCCCTTGACGCGTGGCGAAGAACAAGAAACGGTTGGTCTCATAGTCGCGAGTGTCAATGATGGCCTGGATCTTTTCGTCAGGCTCCAGCTGTAGCAGGTTGACAAGCGCCATACCCCGAGACGTGCGGCTGGAAACCGGGATCTCATGGGCCTTGAGACGGTAGACCTTGCCTCGGGTGGAGAAAAATAGGAGGTACGCGTGAGCGGTTGTGTGCAACAGGTGTTGCACCAGATCATCGTCACCATCTTTGAGCTTGGCTCCGGTTACACCCCGGCCGCCTCGGGCCTGGGCCCGGAACTCTTCGGCCGAAACCGACTTGATGTAGCCGGTGCTGGACAGGGTGACCACCAGATCATCATCATCGATGAGATCCTCAATGTTCATCTCACCCGGGTCGATTTCCAGCGACGAACGACGAGGTGAACCGAACTTCTCGCGAACCTCCGCCAACTCGTCCTTGATGACCTGGTCACGCTTCACTGGATCAGCCAAGATGGCCTCAAGTTCGGCGATGAATGCACGCTTCTCTGCCAGTTCGTCCTCAAGCTTGACTCTGGCCAAACGCGTCAGAGCACCAAGGGTCATGGACAAGATGGCTTCGGCTTGGTCCGAGGAGAACTCATAAGGCGCGGACTCTAAGGCTGTGCGAGCAGACGCACGGTCTTCGCTACCACGAATGGTGGCAATGATCTCATCCAGCACATCTCGTGCCCGGATCAGCCCTTCAAGAATGTGGGCCCGGGTACTGTTCTTGCGGAGACGCTCCTCGCATCGGCGAGTAATGACATCTCGCTGGTGCTCGGCGTATGCCACTAGTGCTTCACGCAGGTTGAGGGTGAGCGGGATCTCGTCGATGAGGGCAACCATGTTCACGCTGAAGGTGGTCTGCATCGGCGTGAACTTGAACAGGTTGTTGAGAACAATCAATCCTGTGGCGTCGCGTTTGAGGTCGAAAACCAGGCGTAGTTTGCCCTTGGCTGACTCGTTACGGATCTCACGAATCCCCGTCAGGTCGCCACGCTCGACCATCTCGGCTGCCTTGCGAGCAATCTGTTCCACGGAGACCTGGTAGGGAACCTCGGTGACGATGATGGAGTCAGAGGTCTTGCCCTCGACAATCTCGGCCACGGCCCGCATCTTGATGGAGCCTCGGCCGCTGTGATAGGCGTCATTGATGCCAATACGGCCAAGAATCTGGGCGCCGGTCGGGAAGTCTGGACCCTTGATGAACTCCATCAAGTCATCGACCGAAGCATCGTCATTGTCCAACAAGTAGACAACCGCGTCCACAACCTCTCGTAGGTTGTGTGGCGGGATGTTGGTGGCCATACCAACGGCAATACCCTGGCTGCCGTTTACCAACAGGTTGGGGAAGCGACTGGGGAGAACCACTGGCTCGTTTTGCTTGCCGTCAAAGTTCGGACGGAAGTTGACGGTGTCTTCGTCAATGTCAGCCAGCATCTGCATGGCTAGTGGGGTGAGGCGACACTCGGTATAGCGATAGGCGGCCGGTGGATCATCAGGTGAGCCGAAGTTGCCGTGGGGATCGATCAGGGTGTCTCGCAGGGAGAACTTCTGACCCATTCGAACCATTGAGTCATAGATGGCGGTGTCGCCATGGGGGTGATAGTTACCAATGACGTGACCGACGACTGTCGCGCACTTCACATGGCTGCGTGCTGGCGTATGGCCCTGGTCATACATGGACCACATGATGCGACGGTGGACGGGCTTGAGGCCATCTCGGGCATCGGGCAAGGCACGAGCCACGATGACCGACATCGCATACTCGAGGAAGGACTGCTCCATCTCGGTCTGGATCTCGATGGGAACAACAGTCTCGTCCTCAGAATCGGATGAGTCGTCGATGGATTCAGGAAGATCGGGATTATCGGTACTCATATGTCTAGGAACCGGACGTCGTCAGCATTGGTCTGGATGAACTTCTTACGGCTTTCCACATCATCACCCATCAAGATCGAGAACACTTCGTCAGCAATAGTCGCTTGTTCGACCGTGACTTGGAGAAGTGTCCGGTTGGCTGGATCCATTGTTGTCTCCCACAGCTCATCAGCATCCATCTCACCCAAGCCCTTGAGTCGTTGGAACTCAGCGTTTGGATGATCGACCAGGTAGGCATCTCTGGCCACGACGTCCTTGAGATACACCTTGGATTTACCAACCTGGGTTGAGAACAAGGGGGGCTGGGCAATATAGATGTAGCCGGCCTCGACCAAAGTCCGCATCTGACGGAAGAAGAAGGTGAGAAGCAGGGTTCGAATATGACTGCCGTCGACGTCGGCATCGGCCAGCAAGACAATCTTGTGGTAGCGAGCCTTCTCCAGGTCAAAGCCCTCCTCGCCCTCATCATCGTCCTCGCCGAACCCGGCACCAATGGCCTGGATGAGTGACACCACTTCGGTGTTCTTCAACATGCGATCGGGCCGAGCGCGCTCGACGTTCAAGATCTTGCCTCGGATGGGCAAGATGGCCATGATTCGAGGATCCCGAGCTTCCTTGGCCGAGCCACCAGCCGACTGACCTTCGACAATGTAGAGCTCGGACTCATCCGGATTCTTTGACTGGCAATCGGCCAGCTTGCCCGGCATACCAGCACCGTCCAAGGCCGACTTACGGCGAATGGTTTGGCGGGCCGATGTTGCGGCGATGCGGGCTTTGGCCGCCATCATGGCCTTAGCAACCATGGCCCGAGCTTCTCGGGGATTCTCCTCGAACCACTGGCCGAGGTGATCGTTGGTGGCCTTCTCAACCAGTGAACGGATGGAAACATTGCCAAGCTTGGACTTGGTCTGGCCCTCAAACTGGGGCTCTTGTAGCCGAACCGAGATGATGGCGGTAAGGCCCTCACGGATGTCTTCGCCCTGCAGATTCTCGTCCTTCTTCTTCAGAAGATCACGATTGCGGGCGTAGGTATTGACCGTGCGGGTAAGCGCACTCCGGAAGCCCTGCTCATGCATGCCGCCTTCAAGCGTGCTGATGCCATTGGCGAAGGAGTGAATTCCGTCGGACTGGTAGCCCGTGTTCCAGGCAAAGGCGATCTCGACCTCTTCGGTCTCAGCCAATTCCTCGAACCAACCGACATCTTCGAATAGCGCCTCTTTTGTGGCGTTTAGATGGCGGACGAAGTCACGAATTCCACCCTCGTAGTGATGCGACATGAGTTCTGGCTTGTCCGCTGACTCGTTCAGTAGGGTGAGTTCTAAGCCAGCATTCAGGAAGGCCATGATCTGGAACCGATCAACCAAGGTCTGGGCCCGGTACTCGGTTCCCTCCTTGAAGACTTCCGGATCTGGCCAGAAGCGAACTGTCGTACCGGTTCGAGGCTGTCCGGTTTCTTCCTCAAGGGGTGAATCGCCAATGGGCTTGAGTTTGACGTCAGGCTGGCCACCCTCCTTAAACGACATGAAATACCGGGTGCCATCGCGGTCGATCTCAACTTCAACCTTCTCGGACAAGGCGTTAACAACAGAAATACCAACACCGTGCAGGCCACCAGAGACCTTGTAACCACCATCACCAAACTTGCCACCAGCATGCAGCACGGTCATAACCACTTCTGCTGCAGTCAGATCCTCGTACTTGGGGTGGGCGCCAACCGGGATACCGCGTCCATCATCGCTGACCTGCACTCCCCCACCAGCCAGCATCACGACATCAATGCGCGAGCAATGGCCAGCCATTGCTTCATCAACGGAGTTGTCGACAACTTCCCAGACCAGGTGGTGAAGGCCGGTTGGGCCGGTGGAACCGATATACATTCCCGGCCGTTTTCGGACAGCCTCAAGACCCTCCAAAACCTGGATCTGGCTTGCCCCATAGTCACCGGTTTCCGGTGCCCGCGACGAGGCCGAAGTCGCCGCGCCATTTGTCGCCTCAGCGACGGTATCGGTAGCAGTGTCAGCGACGGCGTCGGTAGCAGGATTTGGTGTTGAAGAAGAAGGCATAAGTTCCCAAAATCAGCGTTTAGGAATTCTACCAGCAGGGTGTGACGAAGGGCCGTTCAGGAGTCAATTCTGAGCTGTATTCTGCGGATCTTCGTTCCCTCGAACGTTGCCGCAAATCGCTCCTTGATTTGGGCATCCATCCAGCCAATTTGCGAAGCCCAGTTGGAATCTTCACAACCAACGACGAGTACGCCATCCAGAACCTCAATCGGCCGCGTTCGATCAGCGAGCCCGGGGCCAACAATTGTTGGCCAAAGAGTCTCCAACGTTGTCAACGTTTTCGTTGGCGGGGCACCCATCTGAGCGAGAAAGCGTTCCAGAGTCACGGCTAGTTTCTCGGGTTTGGTGCCCCTTGGTGGCTCACGATCCCATCGGCGGCCCGATCCAGACTTCATGGCGAACCATCCCGTGTTTCTGCGCCATCACTCGGCATACTGCGGGGACTCGGCATATTGCAGGGGCTCGGTGACGCTTCTGGAACAAGTTTGGTTCCGGAATGAACAAGGATCTGATCGGGCACTGTTCCCTCCGGTAGTCCCGAAGCACTGGTCACCACCGTCTGACCAGGAGGCAAACTGTTAAGCAAGGCCCGTGCCCGGTCAGGGTCAAGCTCGGACAAGACATCGTCCAAGAGGAGCAAGGGAGGCTCCCCCAGGCGATCTGTGACCAGCTGGTGACCAGCAAGGCGCAAGGCCAAGGCCAACGTCCTCTGCTCACCCTGAGAGGCCTCTGTGCGGCTGTCGAAGTCTTCAAGCCGCAATCGAATGTCATCACGGTGCGGGCCAACGGTTGTGACCCCGCGACGAACATCACTACCGCGAGCCTCAGCAACGGCATCGGCCATCGACTCGGTACTCCAGCTCCGGAGGTAGTTAGCTACCACCTCGGTCTGCTCCGCGCTCAGCTGGCGATACGCAGCAGATACGAGTGGCATCAGGTCATGCAGCAGGTTCTCACGCCGCACAGTCAAATGCTCGCCCACCGCAACCAGCTTGGCGTCCCAGATATCCAACGTCATTGCCGCCGCCTCGTCCAACCGACCCGACGACTGTCGCAACAAGGCATTGCGCTGCTTAACAACGCGATCTAGATCGCTGCGAACCGCGTCTGCTTGCGGGTCAAGAGCAACGAGAAGATCATCAACGAAGTCCCGTCGGATACCGGGACCATCCTTTACTAGAGCCAGGTCATCAGGAGCAAACACGGTGATGCGTAGCGCTCCGAGCAGGTCACGCGTTCGTTTCAGTTTCTGACGATTGACCTGAGCCCGAACCCGACCCTTCGCCAGCTCCAATTCAACCAAGACCTCACGATCATCACGAATTCCAGTGGCGCGGACAATGGCCCGGTCAGCTCCGCGGCGAATCAGGCTCTCGGTTGGTGCCCGCCTGAAGGACTGCAAGGTAGCGAGAAGACTGATTGCTTCAAGAAGGTTGGTCTTACCGACGCCGTTTGGCCCAAGGATTGCCGTGAAGCCAGGGTGGAACTCAACTTCGAGCTCCTCATAGCTACGAAAATCTTTCAACCAAACCGTGCTGAGTTGCACATGCCATCCGTGACTTAAGAAACGCGAACGGGCATCAGCAGATAGAGGAAATCCTCGACTCCGGCAATGCGGACGAGCGCTGGCTTGAGTTCGTCAATAGTCGACAGGGTTATCTGCTCGGCTTTCGCTACCTCAACACCCTCCAACAGGTACTGGGGATTGAATGCCACCGTCAAGGGAGAACCGTCATAACTGCCCTCAAGCTGCTCACGAGCAGTACCAACATCCTGGGTAACGGCAACGAGTTCAAGACCCTCATCCGACATTTCAAGCTGAACTGGCGTGCCTTCTCGAGCCAGTAACTTCACCCGCCGCAAGGCATCAAGTAGTTCGTCGCGGTTCACCGTGAGAACGTTGGGGTGGCTGTCTGGAATCAGGCCACGATAGTTGGGGAAGTCACCTTCGATAAGGCGAGTCACTAGCTTGACCGGTCCAACCTCAAAGGATGCTTCTCGATCACCAAGCCGCAATTCAACATTGTCGCCTTGGCCAAGAATCCGGTTCAGTTCATTCAACGCACGCGAGGGGATCAAGACGCTTTGGCCCTCGGCCAAAATGGAAGCCCCAGGCACATCGCGCATGGACAATCGGTAAGAATCCGTGGCAACCAGACGTAAACCGTCGGCTTCAGCGGCCAACAGGACACCGGTCAAAATTGGTCGTGAGTCGTCACTACTGGCCGCAGGCACGACCTGGCGTAAGGCCTCAGTCAACTGATCACAGGGGAGGGACACCGACTCTTCCGGCAGGCCACTAACTTGTGGGAAGTCATCAGCGGCGATCAGACGGATACTGAAGTTGCTTCGCCCAGCGGAAATGCTCAGCTCATCGGCTTCCACCGATAAGGAGACGGCCCCCGGTTCTAAGGCCTTGACAATGTCGGACGCCAACCGGGCAGGAATAACCGCCACCCCATCAGCCTCACCAGCAACCGTGACCACCATGGTGATCGTCAGATCGAGATCGCTGCCAGTCAAGGTCAGCTGATCTCCTTCTAACTCGGCTCGCACTCCTGATAGGCCAGGCAGGCTGCCACGACCAACAGCACGCCCAGAAATTCCAAGCGCTTCAACCAATACATCTCGTTCGCAACGGAACTTCACCGCTGGTACTCCCAGTGATCGGCCAGAACCCAATTTGAGCCCTGGAGGTTTTCCTCACTACATCTGAGGATTTCTTTTGAAAACTATAGTTGTCTTAGTAGGACCTGTGGATTGTGGATGAACAGGCGGAATCCCTGGTGAGGGCACCATTCTTCATCCACTGGTTGTTCGAGGTAATCCCCAACGATTCATGGGACGATACTGGCGCCTGGGGACGAAGGCGTGATGATCCACGGATCATCCCCCGGTTGTACACAGCTCTACCAACAGGCAGATGGTGAGATTCGGACTCAGATGGCACGAGCTAGACCTCGCACGGTCTTGTCCAGAGCCATGACTTGGTCATAAATCTGAGATCGTTCCTTCATCAGAGCAGCAATTTTGTCGCAGGCGTGCATGACGGTGGTGTGGTCCCGACCACCGAATTCTCGGGCGATCATCGGGAAACTCAGGTCCGTCAGTTCGCGGCTGACATACATGGCGATCTGGCGAGCGATGACCAGTGGTCTGCGGCGGGACTTGCCGGTGAGGTCCTCAATACTGAAACTGAAGTGTTCAGAAGTAGCGGTGAGGATCATGGGAACGGTGATTGGTCGGGGCTGGCGATCAGCAATGAAGTCTCGCAGGATCCGCTCGGCGAGGGCACTGGTCATCGGCTCCTGGTTCAGGTTGGCGAAGGCTGTCACCTTGTTGAGTGCGCCCTCCAACTCACGAATATTGGTGGTGATGTTGGTGGCAATGAATTCACTCACCTCATTGGGTAAGAAATAGCCGTCACGATCGGCCTTCTTGCCCAGGATGGCCATGCGGGTTTCGATATCTGGGGGATGAATATCGGTCAGCAAGCCCATCATGAATCGACTACGGAGCCTGTCTTCCAGGGTGGGAATTGCGTCAGGAGGACGATCTGAGGACAGCACGATCTGCTTGTTGGCGCTGTAGAGCTCATTGAAGGTGTGGAAGAACTCTTCTTGTAGCCCTTCTTTCCCGGCGATGAACTGGATGTCGTCGACGAGGAGAACATCGATCTGGCGGTATCGGCGCTTGAAGTCGGCCCCTTGGGAGTTCTTGATGGAGTCAACAAACTCGTTGAGGAAGGTCTCAGTCGAGACGTACTTGACTGTCTTTCTGGGATACACGTCATTGACATAGTGCTCGATGGCATGCAACAGGTGGGTTTTGCCCAACCCCGCTCCTCCATAGATGAAGAGCGGGTTGTAGGAACCTCCGGGACGCTCGGCAACGGAGAGGGCGGCCGCATGAGCAAACCGGTTTGACGGGCCGATAACGAAGCCATCAAAGCTGTAGCCGTGGAGCAGGGCCGCCGAAGGAAGTGCGGCATCGCTTTGCTGGCCACTTGTGGCAGGTTGGCTAGTGTTGTTTGGGCTACTGCCGATTCCGTTGTTTCCTGTAACAGCGCTAGTTCCTGCTGCGGTGTCGTTGCTGGAAACCGGGTCCGTTGTAAACGGTTGAGTGGTGGGAGGCGATGTTTGGCTTGGTTGGTCCAGAACTTGATCAACGTCGAACAGGGTTGGAAGAGGGATCTCGAATTCGATCGCCAACGACTTCCCTGCCGCCTCAGCAATGGCGTCTTCCACCAAGGGTCGATATCGTCCGTCGAGCTTTTCTCGCACTATGGCGTTGGGAACCGACAAGACGATTTGCTCTTCGGAACTGCGAAGGGCAGTGACTGATGCAAACGTACTCTGCCAGACACCGTCGGAGATTTCAGCCCGAAGGGCGGTTCCGGCCTGGGACCATATTTCGGTAGCGGAACCCATCAGAAGCTTTGCCAGTCCGGGCTGGGGGCGATGGGGGCGTTCACTGTTTGACGGGTGTGGCCCGTCTGGTTGAGAGGTGCATGAATTGTTGGGCACGGACCTAACCGAATGTTCATCGTGTCGCCTTCCAACGTTGTCCCTTTTCGCTTAGGTTTCCCCACTTCCCACAGAGTTGTCCACAAATGTAAGGATCTGGACTATCTCTCAGTGTGTGAATCTTGTTCGGTTGTGTCGATCGGCTTGATTACTGACGCAATTGAGCTTCCAGGACGGCGGCTACCGACAAGTGACTTGATTCTGAATGAGCCACAAGCAAGAAATCAAGCCCGCTATCTGTGGGTTAGGGGACGTTAGCAGCACTTGGCTACGCTCTCCACCCAGCCTGTGGAAAAGGTTGGTTGCTCATGGGAGATTCGGGCCCTAGCCTTACATCTGCACGCTGCCCTGGTCGCCGCCGACTTGTTCGGCTCTGGTCGCCCCTCAGCGTGCACCACTATCCCTACCCACCGTTGAGCGTTCTGCGGTCCTGAGAGATCAGTATCGTCGGGCAAACGCGTTGCGCTGTAGGAACTGGCCACACTGGCCTTCGTAGGCCTGTGTTTGTGGCCCGAGGAGATTTTCATGAAGCGTACATTCCAGCCAAACAACCGCAAGCGGGCAATGAAGCACGGTTTCCGTGCCCGCAAGTCTACTCGTGGAGGTCGTGCAGTCCTTCGCTCTCGTCGTCTTAAGGGACGTCACAAGCTGAGTGCGTGATCTCTCCTGTCACCCGACGCGCCGAATTTGCCGCCCTGCGCACTCGCGCACAGCGAGTTCGCAGCGGTGGGCTGCGCATGAGCTACATCAGGTCGGTAGAGAGCGGGCAACCTGGCCCTCAAACCCACCAGGTTGCCTTTGCCATCAGCCGAAAATTCGGCAATGCCGTCGAACGCAACCGCGCCAGACGACGGCTCCGGGCGGCGTTTGTCGGCAGCGTTTCCGTTGGCAACACTCCCCCGCCTTTTGGTCTCTATCTCTTACTGCCAGGCCGCAGCGTGTTGACCAGTCCTCACCGAGACGTGGTGGGGATGCTCCAAGGCTGCTTCGATCGCCTAAATCCAGCGGATCTGACGCAGCAAGTCACCTGATGAGAGGACGTTCACTATGGGTCGATTGATTCTTGCAGCCATTGGCCTCTACCAGCGCACGGCACCGGCGCGCACCCCGCGTTGCCGCTACATTCCCACCTGTTCTCACTATGCGGTCGAAGCCATAGAACAACACGGCACTGGTCGTGGGCTTTGGCTGGCGATTCGTCGGCTTGGCCGCTGTCAGCCGTTTGGATCATTTGGTTTCGACCCTGTTCCCGGTCCGGAGAGTAAACAATGTTCGAACTGATTGCCCGCGTCCTTGCTGGCTTCTATGGGCTTCCCGTTGTAGGTGGGAGCTATGGCCTGGCCATCATCATGTTGACCATCTCCGTCATGGTCTTGTTGATGCCGCTCACCTTGAAGGCCACTCGGTCAACGATCAAGATGCAGCAAGTGCAGCCCGAGTTAAAGAAGATCCAAAAGAAACACAAGGGTGATCGGGAGGCCCTGAACGCAGAAATGATGGAGCTCTACCAGGAGAACGGGATCAATCCGATCGGTGGTTGTTTGCCAATGCTGGCTCAGATGCCGGTCTTCCTGGTCTTGTTCCGGATCCTTCGAGGCTTGACACGTCGAGCAGACGAGGCACCGTTCTACGATGTTGGTGCTCTAGCCGCCAAGAGCGTTGGCCTCACACCCCAAGCTGCACATACCTTTAACCCACGTTATTTAGCCACAGACTCAGCAATGTACATTGATCTGAACCATGCCACCGAAATGAAATTCGGTCCGTTCGACCTGGCTGGCGAGACACTCGACATCCTCAAGGATGACTTCGTCACTGCAATTCCTTACATCATCCTGATTCTCTTTGTGGTAGCAACCAGCTTCTATCAGCAGAAGCAGGTCTCGGCCCGTCGCGACGATGACGACACAACCCCAGTGAACTCTCAGCAACAGATGATCCTGAAGGTTCTTCCGCTCATGACGGGGATTTGGTCCTTTATCTTCCCTGCCGGCTTGGTGCTGTATTGGGCCACTTCAAACGTCTTCCGTATTGGACAGCAGGCCTATATCACTCACCAGATCTACGGCAAAGAAGGCGCCAGCGACATCATTGCCGAGGCCAAGTTGAAAAATAAGGCTCTGGAATCCGAATCGGACAAGAAGTCCGAGAAGTCTGACGACGAAGCAAAGTCGTCCAAGAACAACGACAGATCAAAGAACTCTGACAGCAAGTCCAACAAGGACAAGTCGTCAAGTACCAAGAAAAGTTCATCCAAGTCAAAACAAGACGACGCGGATGATGGATCAAGAAAGTCCAAGAAGTCCACTGCTGCCGACAAAGAAGCAGCGTGGCAGAAGAAACGTGATCAGAAAGCCAAGGTAGACCCTTCGAAGTCCAGCCGGATTACCCCGAAGGGCACGTCGCCAAAGGCTTCTAAGAAGAATCGGAAGAGGTAGCTATGGAATGGGTTGAAACAACTTCCAAGTCGGTCGAAGAGGCCAAGGAACTTGCGCTAGACAAGCTTGGAGTCGATACGGCAGACGCCGAGTTTGAGGTATTGGAGGAGCCTAGGCAAGGTCTCTTCGGTCGAACCCGGGGTCAAGCACGCGTACGGGCCAGGATCGCTCCACAAAACACTCAGACCAACGATGACCGCGGACGACGTCGCCGCAAACCTCGAGGGGGCAAGAGTGATGGAGGCAGCAACAAGCCTCGCGGTTCCAACCAAGGGTCCGGTGGCGGGTCCGGGGTCAGTGATCAGAGCGAGGAGTCAACCAGCGATTCATCTGGCTCGAAGCCTCGGCAGTCTGGTGGTGGAGGACGATCTCGAAGCCAAGGTTCCTCGGACGGACGCAACTCCCGTGGACGGAGCTCGGGCCGTGGTCAAGAAAACGGTGGCTCAAAGGGCCAGCGCCAACGGAGCAATCGATCCCAGAGGTCTAACTCCCCCAAGAAAGAAGATGCATCAATGGAAGAAGTAAGTGCCTGTGTCGAAACGTTCTTGAGTGGGTTGACCGAAGCTTTCGGCATCGACACCGAGGTGGAGATTGATACCTCCAACGACGAGATCATGGCCCACATCGAGGGCAAGCACGGCTTGCTTCTTGGTCCGAAGGCCCGGACTCTGGATGCAATCCAAGAACTCACGCGGGTGACAGCCCAGCGGACGGTTCCGTCGTCGATTCGAATCAAGGTCGATGTCGGTGGCTACCGGGTTGCACGGAAGGCCTCGTTGGAAACGTTCGCCCGTGACGCAGCGGAAAAGGCGATCGAAGACTCAGTCGATGTCGTTCTTGAGCCGATGTCGTCGGCTGACCGCAAGGTCATTCATGATGAACTCAATGACTACGCCGGGGTCAGCACCCGATCTGCGGGGACCGATCCTCGCCGTCGAGTGGTTGTTGTTCCTGATGAGGCCGATGTGGTTGCGTCTGAGGACGACAGCAGCGATGCTTCTGAGGATGACGAGTAGTAGCGAATCCGAAGAACAACTTACTTCCGTTCTTGAACGGGCTCGGACCGCAGGTTTTCTCGGTCCGGGCCCGCTTCGCGTCCACAGTGAGCACGCTCGAGCTTTTGCCACCCCAATCCCCCAGCAAGCTCAACAGCTTCTTGATTTGGGATCTGGTGGCGGTGTTCCCGGGCTACCGCTCTTTGTTCGACATTCTCACTTGAGCGGAATATTGCTTGATGCGTCAGAGAAACGGTGTGCGTTCCTGAGTTGGGCTGTGACCGAACTGGACTTGCAAGACCGGGTCGATGTTCGCCGAGGTCGGGCCGAGGAGCTGGCTCACGAGATTGATCTGCGAGGCTCGTTCGATGTAGTGACTTGTCGAGGATTTGGCCCACCATCAGCGACGGTGGAGGGGGCAGTTGCCTTTCTGCGAGACGCTGGTGTCTTGGTGATCAGTGAGCCGCCGGAAGGTCGTACGTGGGCTGCCCTACAGTTGGAGGCGGTCGGTCTCGAGCAACTGTTCCCCCAGGAGTGGGCCGGTGAGGATAGGGCGTCCTCCCGGGCAACAGTCGTCGCCTTCCGCCGCACCGGATCTGTGCCCTCGCACATTCCTCGGTCGATCAAGAAGCAGAGAAGCCAGCCACTTGCGGTCCTTGAAGAAGGTGACGAGACGGCCTAGGCACTGCTGGCCAATGAGCGGCGGCTGACAAAAGGCCGGAGGGTTTCACGTGAAACAAAAGGCCAAGTGCTGGACCACCGAGACAATCCATCTGGATACTGCAAGAACATCAGGCGCACGTGTGGGCCAGCTCCCAGACTGGTGCACTACGGATAGATCCTGCAACCTGAAGCGACGCTTGGGTGGCCCCCATCCGCGGGCGCTAGTGTCAGTCGCCAAGGCCCATCCGAAGCTTGGACATCGACGACTTCTTCGGAACCAAAGATCCTCTCGAAGTAGTAGAAATTGTCCTTTGTGTCCCGTCCCTTGTCGAGACAGACTTTCTCACTCCCATCGTCCAACATTTCTTCGATGGCACGATCAACCAGAATTAGAGAGGATTCACCTTCGACCTCAATTCGCTCTATCGAGATGTGAACGATGCTCTCTTCCCAAGGAGTCGGCTTGGCAGAGCACCCAACAAGAACCACTCCAATAACGAGCCTGGCAAGACAGTGATTTCCCATGATCTCTACTATCGGCGAAACCTATCCAATTCATTAGAACCAGATTGATCGACAATCCTGGAGTGTTGGCCACTTCTCGCTAGCCGTCGACGGACATGTAATTGCGGCTCGATGCTTCCCAAGGACCACTCTGAGCTGCTACTCCCGGAGTCCGTCGCCTGCATCCCACGATCGACGACTAGCCAGGCGAGGCACGAGTCGGTATTGAGACTCAATTCTCACCGCCCGCTATCCGGTGTTGTCAGAGACCAATGTCAATGGCGCATGGCGATGGTGCCGCCCGGGGAGTGCGGCCAACTTGACCAGGCTGACGACGGCGGTAGTCCGGCCCTGGAGCCCGCAACTGGCCGCCCTGCCGAGGGTGGTTGCAGCGGTTGCTTGTGGCCGGCAAGGCGTGGTTGATATCACTCGCGGGCTGAATGAAGAAGAACCGAGCTTGAAGCAGAGTTAGGCGCCCGTTCGAGGCCACACGAACGTACCAGTGCGCTTCGGAAAGAACCGGGCGGCATTGGATCGTCGTGTCCGGAGTCGGCTGCTCTATGGCGCTCTTGATCAGCGGGGGCCTTGTAGTCTTCAACCGTGTGAAGGTTGTCGCGCGCTTCATGATCAGCGACGACAGCCTGGTTATCTGCATTCCCAAGCCATGCGCGTGTTGGGGGACTTGCTTGTTGGAGATTTTCATGGTTGTTTGCAGACCGAGGTTGGCTAGGACGAGGACAGGACTTGAGCGCATCATCAGGGCCCGGTTGGAGATTGCTGCTTGGTAGTAAGTTCCCTGGGGGTGTCTAGGTGGACAACAAGGTGATTGGGTCATTGGGAAGTTAGCGCAGTCATGTTCCTGTCGGCTTCCTGTCGTCTTCCTCAACGGGAGAGGGACGAAAAGGTCTCGTAGCCCGAGGACGCCACCGCCACCCAGTAGGGCGACCGCTTTGCCGTTTTCCCTTGCCGACCCCGGAACCCAAGCCCCTGGCGATTCAAGCGAAGTTGCCCCGTTGTCGCCGAACCCAACTAGCAGCGAAGCGCCGAACGAGTGGAAGAATGAAACAATGCTCCCAAATGTCGTGGTTGGCGGGCGGTGGGTGGCTAAGGTCTAGGGCTACGAGCAGCATCGTCTTGTTCCACGTGAAACACTCGGCGTGCCGCTACCCCGCCGATCACTGCCCCTTTCTGCTGATCCGTCCGTTCCCCGAGGGATCTTCCGTCGCTCCAAGAGGAGAGTACATGACCAACTTTGAGCCACACCAGGCGGAAGACCCGCCCAGGGAGGAAGCGGTGCCTAAGGCCAGCGGAGGCCTTCCAGTATCTGATCCGCCACTGAGCACAAGTCAAGCACCGGACCCAGAGGTGAGCCTGGCTGCCGGAGCCCGGCCTAACGTGCCCGAAGACTCGACTGCTACACCGGCTGAAAATGAAGTGACGGCCCCAGCCGAGAATACGCTAGCAGCCCCCAGCCACACCATCTTCCACAGCACGGAATCCAAGCCGCCATCGCGTCCTGGTCCGCGAGTGGTGGCGGTGGCTAACCAGAAGGGAGGTGTTGGCAAGACAACGACAACCGTCAACCTTGGTGCCGCTGCTGCTGAGTTGGGACACCGAGTTCTGGTGGTTGACCTCGACCCGCAAGGAAACGCCAGCACTGGTTTGGGCATCAATCCCCGCAGCTTGGAATCGTCTATGTATGACGTGCTCCTCCATGATGTTCCTATTGATGAAGCAATTGAAGCGGCCTCGGTGCGAAATCTATTTCTCGCTCCTGCCAATCTTGATCTGGCCGGCGCGGAAATAGAACTGGTACCAGCCTTCAGTCGAGAGTTGCGACTCAAGAACGCACTAGCTGCGGTAGCCGATGACTATGACCTTGTCCTGATTGATTGCCCACCTTCGCTAGGTCTCCTAACTGTTAATGCGTTCGCGGCAGCGACTGAAGTAATGGTTCCCGTGCAGTGCGAGTATTACGCGCTAGAAGGACTGGGACAGCTCCTCCGGAACGTGGATCTTGTTCAGCGAAACCTCAACGCCGATCTGCGCCTATCAGCAATAGTTCTGGTGATGTATGATGCTCGCACGAACCTCTCGTCCCAGGTTGCCCAGGAAGTGCGTGAGCACTTTGGCTCGACGGTCTGTCGAGTTGTGATCCCCCGGACAGTTCGCTTGTCGGAGGCTCCAAGTTTCGGTCAACCGATCACGGTCTTTGATCCAACCTCTCGGGGTTCTCTTGCCTACCGAGACCTTGCAAAGGAGTTTGCCGGTGAACCGACGTAGTGGATTAGGTAAGGGACTCGACTCGCTGATCCCCAAGGATGTCGGCTCGTCCGATGCCAGCGAAGGCATGTTGGAAATCCCGGTCAGTGCCATCTCGGCCAACGAGTTCCAACCAAGAACACGCTTTGATGAAGAAGCCTTGGTTTCTCTAACGGACTCAATCCGCGAGGTTGGTGTACTTCAACCGATCCTGGTTCGTCGAACGGCGCCAAACCAGTATGCGTTGATCGCGGGGGAGCGGCGTTGGCGAGCCGCCCGTCGAGCCGGATTGCCAACGGTGCCTGCAGTCATCCGTGAGGTCGACGATCGACGATCGCTTGAACATGCCATTGTTGAGAACCTGCACCGAGAAGACCTTCATGCAATGGAAGAGGCTTCGGCCTACCAGCGTTTGATCGAAGAGTTTGGGCTCACCCAAGAACAAGTGGCCACTCGCGTTGGTAAGAGTCGCTCCGCGGTTGCAAACACACTTCGACTTTTTCAGCTACCGGGCTCAGTTCAAGCCATGGTTGCCAACGGCCAGCTTTCGGCCGGTCATGCCCGAGCGCTTCTGGGCAGCCCGGATCGAGGATTCCAAGAATCTATGGCTGCAAAGGTGACAGCGGACAGTCTGAACGTCCGCCAAGTCGAGCAGCTTGTACGAGCCCATTTGGCCGATGCTGAGGATGCGGATGCGGATGCAGGTGAGGGCGATTCGTCGGACACCTCATCAATTGGTGAAACGAAGCCCGCCGGTATTCTTGAGTTGGAATCTATTCTGGCCACTCACCTGGACACGCGCGTGAAGGTCACATCCGGCAAGGGTAAGGGTCGAATGATGGTCGACTTTGCTGATCTGTCTGATCTGGAACGCATCTTCCGAGTGATAATGGAAGGGCGACCAGTCACCGATTGACCGCTTAGTCAGGCTCAACTCCGGAGTCAGGGTTGCAGCGATTCGATTTCCACACTCTGTGGATAAAGCTGTGTGTTGTATGAACTCTCAATCCAGACTTCGGTATTGAGGGCCGTTCTACTCGGAAGTATGAGGGTCCAGTAGAGATCGATGAATCGAAGGCATCAAACGGCTGGCCCGAAAACGAGAGAAGCCGAAACCTCGAAAGGTCTCGGCTTCCGCTTCGGAAAGGGGGTAGTGACGGGTTAGAGGCCCATTTCCTCCACCATTTGTGACTTGCCTTTGGCTCCGACGATCTTCTTGTCCAACTCACCGTCTCGGAAGACGAGAATCGTTGGGATGCTCATGACACCAAACCTCTGTGCGATACTTGGATTCTCATCCACGTTCAGCTTGGTGATCACCACTGCGTCACCTTGTTCGGTAGCAATCTCGTCCAGGATCGGGGCGATCATCTTGCATGGTCCGCACCATTCGGCCCAGAAGTCGACAACGACTGGTGCGGCGTTTCCATTCACGACCTCATCGAAGGTCGCCTCGGTAAGGGTGATGATGTTTTCTGACATTTGGCTTAGGCCTCCATACATTCTTCGAGATTGACAACACCGGATCGACGGCTTGCTATTCCCCAGAAGGAATAGTTTGTCGATAGTGATCTAGTGAACTTCGGATTCGAGCCACCGTTCGGCGTCGATCGCGGCGGTGCAGCCGGAACCAGCGGCCGTGATGGCCTGTCGATAGGTGTCATCTTGCACATCGCCGCAGGCGAACACGCCGGGAACGTTGGTTCGACTGCTTTTGCCTTCGGTAACCAGATAGCCAACGGCGTTGGTTTCGAGCTGATCAGAGAAGAGTGAGGTTGCAGGCTTGTGGCCAATGGCGACGAAGAGACCAGTTACCGGGAGTTCAGAGACTTCATCGGTCTTTACGTTCCGCACTACCAGCTTCTCAACGGCGTTTTCTCCGAGTACGTCCTCGACCTGGCTGTCCCAGAGGAACTTGATCTTCTCGTTGGCCATGGCCCGATCTTGCATGATCTTGGAGGCTCGTAGTTCGTCACGCCGATGAATGACCGTCACGGTCTTGGCAAACTTTGTCAGGAATGTCGCCTCTTCCATAGCGGTATCACCACCACCGACCACAGCAATGTCTTGGTCGCGGAAGAAGAAGCCGTCGCAGGTGGCACAAGCCGAGACACCGTGACCCATGAGGCGAGTCTCGTTTTCGAGGTTCAGCATCATGGCGGTGGCACCAGTAGAAATAATGATAGTTTGTGCGAGATAAGTGGGTTCAGGAGTATCTGGGTCGCCTACCCACACCTTGAATGGGCGTGCGGAGAAGTCGACTCGGCTGGCCTTCTCACCCCGCAGATCGGCACCGAAACCTGCCGCCTGTTCACGGAACTTCATCATCAGGTCCGGTCCCGTAATGCCGCCATCGGGGAAACCCGGGTAGTTCTCGACCTCGGTTGTCAGCATGAGCTGCCCTCCGGGCTGATCACCGGTTGAGGATGGCTCGCCTTCGAGCACAAGTGGAGCAAGACTGGCCCGAGCTGCATAGATGGCGGCGGTCAGCCCTGCGGGCCCGCTGCCAAGAATCAGGACGTCAACAATGGGCTTGGAATCAGAATTCGTGGTCACGGAAGTTAATCCTCTGTAAGAGTTCGGTTGCTATCTGCCCACCTAGAACCACAAACATGCCAGACGTGTTCCCGATCTGTCTGTGTCGATGATCACGCAGTCGCTCAGCGACCCTTTTTGCGCCAGAGGAAGGCACCAACGACGAAGAAGATGAAGCCCAGCAGCATGTACGCCGGCCAAACCTCACCTGATTCAAAGCTAAAGAAGGGGGCCCAAGCAAAGGCAGAGGTGAGTCCGCGGACAAGCAAGATCAAGAGCAGTACGAGCAGTATTGGCGCAAAGAGGAGGAGAACGAGGCCATAGACCAGGAAACGGGAGGCCAACAAAGCCTTACCCGTAGTGGCCTTGCGGACCGTGTCCACATAGCCGACAACAGTCTCTGCCGCTCGGGCTGGCCAGTCTTCACTCAGCTTTGATACCGCATCCGCATCTGACATCGTCGGTGATCCTAGCGGACCAATCGCCTGGCCAACTACTTACTGGCTGGCTGGGGATCTGAGGGAGATCAGAAAGACTATTCTGAAGGGGTGTCAGGGATTGTTTCACAGGTCGCAATGTCGACCAGGACGGCGGTTTCTGGGCCATAGACGAAGAGTTCAGCGGCTTGGTCACCCACGAGGACTGGCAGGAACCGGTCGGGCTCGGGCACTGGGTCAGCCTTGGCCAGTTCGTCAGTCGGCTCATAGCTGAACGCACATTGTGACTCTTCGATCGGGAAGCCGTCATTGCCGATGACGAGGACAATGTCATTGGCGGTAAAGCCGGAGGGAAACACAATCTCGGGGTCGTGGCTTCGAGCACCGGCGTCTTCAGAGTCTTCGGTTGCACCGTCGTCCGCAGCCGGGTCTGCGTTGGGGGGTTCGGTGGCTATGGCACTACCGGCCGGGTTATTTTCGTCATCCAGAGCAAAAGACTCCATCGGAGCTTCTTCCATTGCCTCACCGGCGTCTGCCATGTCACTATCAGCAGCTTCAGTGGTTGCAATAGCCTGGCTCTCGAATTGTGCTGAGGCATCAGCAGAGCCGCCAGAATCATCGCCCCCACCATTGAACTGGGTAGCGGCATAGGTCACTCCGCCAAGAACGGCGACCGATGCCGCCGCAGCAGAAAGCCAGGCTGGCATGCCACTACGGGAGCGGCGAGATTCTCGGCCCGCAGACCGGTTCGATAGGGAGATCACCGTGTTGTCGTTCGTGTTCTCGTTCGTGTTCTCTTCTCGCTGATCGGTCAGATCCACGACCCGATCACTGGCGCCAAGCTGATCAAAGGCTGCGAGGGCCGAAGCGAGATGCTTGGATCGCGTCACCGCCGCAGCTTCAGGGGTGGGGGAGCCGACCTTGGATTGGACCTCACGATGCTCAGCAACCAGAGTCAGCATCTCGGGATCGCCTTCAACCAGGACGATTCCGTCCTGGTTGAGCTCACCGTCGAGGTAAGCCGACGCAAGCTCGTCGCGTTCGTTGGGAGTAAGAGGTTCAGTCATTGCGATCGTTATGACGTTCTGAGGTAGTGGTCTGGTTCCCGAAATGAGAACTTTCCAGTTGATTGGCCAAGTGCCGGCGACCTCGGGCGATCCGAGAGCGGACGGTTCCCGGTGGAATACTCAGGGTTTCTGCGATTTCGGCATAGTCCATGCCGACCACATCCCGTAAGACAACGGGAGCCCGGAATTCCTCGGGAATCTGGGGGAATGCATCATCGATAGTCATGCGATCCACCACCCCTTGGTCCATGGTTGCCCCGGTATCTTCCAGCTGATCATTCGCAGAAGCCCCGCCGACCCGGTTTGGGTCATCCATGATGACGAGCGGCCGCCGGTTGCGGCGTCGCATCTCGTCCAGGCAGGCATTGGTGGTCACTCGGTAGGACCAGGTCTTGAAGGTTGATCGTCCGTCGAAGTTCTTGAGGCCGCGCACAATGGCAAGCAGTGCTTCTTGGCAGCCATCGGCGGCATCGGCATCATTACCGGCGACCCGTCGACAAACGGCGTACAGGCGGTCGTAATGGCGCGACAAGAGAGTATCCATTGCCTGTCGGTCACCCGCCTGGGCCCGCTCAACGAGTTCTGAGTCGCTTCGTTCGATACAACGAGCTTAGAGCGCCCGGCAGCTTCGATCGGAGATGTCACACAATCACCTTGCAGGCCGGCCATGTGCAGCCACGTTAGCTGACTTCGATCTCGGCTAACTCGAAGCGGTGGTCGTCCTCTTCGTCCTCATCTGGCCCATCATCAGAGGTGCCAGGGTCGGTGATCCAGAGCAGTAGCCAGCGCCCTGTTCCCTCCATTCGGATTCGCTCTTTGCCGCTCTCGTTGTTGGCGACAGCAACAGGGTCGCCCCAAGCGGCCTTGGTCTCGGTGAACTCATCCATGAGGTAGAAACTGATGGACCAATGTCGAGAGTTGGTCTCCATCCTGACTTCTGAAACGTCGGCTGTCCCGCCCAGATCGACGAAGTATCCGACACCATTCTTGAGTCGCCCAAATGCTTCGTAGCGATACTTCTCGGTCTTCCAAGCTGTTTCGTCGTCGCCATCGAAAGCGAGACCAACATTGGCGCCGTTCTCGTCACCATCCCCTTCAGGGTCGATGGCCCGGGCCCCAACAACGGACGCATCAACGATGACCGTAGTAGCCGGGCTCAGAAACGTGGTGCTGTCGGATGGTTCTGGCCCATCGGTTGGCGAGGGATCCACAACCGTTGTCTGTTCAGGATCACCAATTCCGGTGCTCTCGACAACACTTTGACCGAGGCTGGGGACGATCAACACACTGGCAACCAGAAGACCAGCAGCCACCAGAGCCAGGGCCATGGCCGGGACCATCCAAGAACGTTCAGAACGAAGGAAACCGTGCTCGTCTTCCTCATCGCTCTCGAAGTCGGTGTTCGACTCGTCAGGTTCGTGATCGGCCAGGACAAGAGTGTGGTCAGGGTGGATGTATTCGGGACGAACTCCTGACAGCACCGAGCTGAGTTCGGAGGCACTTCTCTGCCGGTCATTGGGTGACCGTGACATCAGTCGGAAGATGATGGCATCAAGATCTGATGGCACATCTGGTTGGAGTTGTGAGACTCTCGGTGGGACCTGATGGAGCCGGGCTAAAGCGGTGGCAACGTCGGTGTCCGCCTGGAATGGTGCCTGGCCTGTGAGGGCCTCGAAGAGCACAATTCCGAGGGAATAGAGGTCGGCTCTTGGATCGACTAGATCGCCGTTGACTTGTTCGGGAGACAGGTACTTTGCGGTGCCAAGGAGGGTTCCGGTCACTGTCAGATCGGTGTCTTCGCCCGCCTTGGCGATACCGAAATCGGTGACCATGATCCTTCGGTCTGAGCAGAACAGGATGTTGGACGGCTTGATGTCGCGGTGAACAATGCCAGCCCGGTGAGCAGCATCGAGCGCATCGGCAATCTGTCGGCCGCGTTGTACCACATCAGTCGGGGAGAGCTTCCCGACTTGATCCAGGGTGGTTCGCAAGGTGTCACCGTCGATGAGTTCCATCACGATGGCTTCGATACCAGCATTGGATGGCGTCGCTGGTTCAGTGACCGTGTCGTAAATGGCAACAATGGAGCGGTGCGAGAGACGGGCGGCGGCAATGGCCTCCCGTCGAAAACGCAACAGGAATCCGCGATCAGTTGCTAGATGGGGATGCAAGACCTTGACCGCGACTGGGCGATTCAAGATGGTGTCTCGCCCTTCCCAAACTCGTGCCATTCCCCCCGAAGCAATGGGCTTGACCAGCTCGTATCGCCCGCCAACCAAGTAGCCGATCTGGTGCTGACCGCTGATGTCGCGTTGTTCCAGCGGACTTGGTTTTTGAGGAGGCTCAGCTCCAGCACTGTGGGGCTGGTCGGCGGCGGACGGCGGTATCACGAGGACAGCGTAGTGTTGCCCTTGCCCCGATCTGAGGTCACCTCGGCTAGAGCCTGCTCGGTTTGGTCCATGTCGCGATCCTTGTCAGGGATCAATTCGGTGGCGTCCAATTGGCTTGGCGCAGCCTTGTCAAGGTCAGCTTTGTCTTGGTCTGTGCCGTCCTGGTCGTCAGATTCGGTGTTCGCCGGCCGCTTGGCCAGGTCACGAGACCGCCGGATTGAGCGCAGCCACCAGATGATGAGGAAGACGAGGGCCGCGCCAGAAATGGCGTAGCCCAGCCCGGGAATGGCTGTGCTCCGAATGGAGAAACGGGTTCTCGCTAACTCTCGGGAACCGTCAACGGTGAGCACCGTGACCAGCAATGACGACAGTCCGAGCGAGCGGGCCTCGATATTGATGTCAATCTGTGATACCCCCGGCTGGATCAGTATTTCCTGGTCATGCTCTGCCACCCGAATTCGGTCGCTTTGGAAGCTCAGTTTGACCCGGCGCACACCGGAGCTGGTATTGGTGATGGTGATCGGTATGGCCGTGGTCTGAGCAGCAAGGGTGATGGCTGGGCCTTCGGGTAGCGAGATCACGTCAAGTTCGTTGATCAGGTCAGACTCGA
The DNA here is from genome assembly GCA_024280015.1 of Actinomycetes bacterium. Taxonomy (GTDB): domain Bacteria; phylum Actinomycetota; class Acidimicrobiia; order Acidimicrobiales; family SZUA-35; genus JAJRQY01. The sequence continues at coordinate 88,279 of JAJRQY010000133.1, read as the reverse complement.
TGGAGGCCATCCGGGTTCGTCTGGCTTCTGGATTCAGGTTGCGGCTGAGACCCTCAAGAATTCGGATCTGGATTCCTTCGGGTGATGGTCCACCCGCCACTCGGAAATCAGCATAAACGGCCAAAACCTCTTGGACTGATTGCAAGGGTTCGACGATGTCTGAGAGATTCTGATCGGGGTTCTCTTGAGGTCGAAAGGGGAGGGTACGTGAGCTCAACGCAGCATCCTCCATCGTGTCTGCCTTCATCATGCCGCCCTGGTCGAGGGCGTCAAGAACAACTTCAAGGGCTTGCAGGTCGACACTACTCAGACCACCGCCCCCCAAGATCACCGGTGACCGGTCTTTCTGATACCGAACGGCAAGCAGGGCAAGTAGCTGGTGGGCCCGCTTCACGGAATTGCTTGCTCGTTGGGCCACGCTGTCACTCACACGCAGGCCAGCGATGTGTTCGTCGTCGATACGGACAATAGTGAGCGAGCCATTGTCCTGGATGATGGTTCCTCGCGATCCGGCGGCTGGCTGAAGGTCAATAACAATCTTGACCCCGGCAGCGATCAGTAGTTCGGCCCCTCCTTCGGTGATTCCCGTTCGTAGAGGGATGATCTCTCGATCCAGCGTCACTCCAATCTCGGCGAATTGTCTGCGGGTGTCGTCCAGAGCTTGGCTATAGAAGTCCGGTTGGCCAATGGCGGCTAGGGCGGACGGGTCGAGACTGAGTTGGGCTCCGGCAACAACCTTGCGCTCACCGAGGGCTTGGGCAAAGGCGGCGGTCAACTCCGGATTGGAGCGGAGCTGAGGTAGCAGTCCCGCTTCGAGGAGGACGGTGAGGGGCAGATTGGGGTGAGCATTGAGAAGCTTAATGGCATCGGTGAGGTCAAGGCCATCAGCAGAAGTCACACGAAGAACCGGCGAAATCGGGAAGAGCGGGATTTCGGCAATATCGGTTGGTAGTCGGATCAGATTGGTCCGTAGTCGGGCCAGCACTCCTGTCTCGCCCCGAATCTCGATGGTGATTGGATAGACGCCGGGGTCTTGCAGCCAGGTGCGCGGATCGTCTTCGGGGGCGGTGAAGCTACGGATTGGTATGGAGTATTTGAGGGCTCCGCTATCGGCCCGTGAGAGACTGGAAAGTTCTTGGGCTGCGACCTGGTTCCGGACGAGGCTTGGTTCGAGATAAATGTCGGTCTCGTCGTTGATCGGGGCCCAGATGATGGTGGAGATGCTGAGCCCCTCTGTCGAGACTCCAGTCCAGCGCAGCTCAAGATCCAGTGAGCCGTCAGCGGCAACGAAGGGGGTTTGGCGGACCAACTCGAGAGCTTCAACTTGGGCTGAGGCTCCGGTTGCAGAAACAGCACCGGCCAGGTCGGTTGCCGCGGTCGGGTTCACCAGGCCGGTTTCGAGGCCTGGCTGGCTGGATGCGGGGGGGAGGTAACTACTGATTCCGAGGCTGATGAGGAGGAGAGCAGCGACCAGGCGATGTCGATACTTCACCCGGGTGCGTCCCAACTCAGAACAACCAGTCCTTCTGGCTGGGGTAAGAACCCGAGCCGCTGATAGAGCTGGAAAGCCCCCTCATTTCGCTCCTGGGTGTTGACATAGGCGGTACGCACACCGCGCCTTTGCAGCCAATGAATGGAGTCTTGGATCAGGGCGGTGCCGATTCCTTGTCCTTGGACTGAGGGAGCGACGGCGAGCCGTTGCAGATAGCCGCGCTGTCCTGCTCGACCAGTTACGGCGTAGCCAATCACTGACTTGCTCCTTGGGGCTGTTGCGATTCGGAAGCGATGGGCTGGTGTTGCTCTCCTTGCTTCGTCAAGCATGCGGCGGTCGAACTGCCAGAACGAGTCAAAGGCCATCTTGTCGATGGCGATAACAGAGTCTCGGTGCCAGGCTCGACCGGCCTTGAGTCGGACCGAACGCCGAAGCAGTGCGCTGCTTGGCTGGCCTGGGAGCAGAGGGTAGGCCAGCAGGTGGAGGCGTTCGCGCTGCTGGAAGCCAGCTTGGAGAAAAGGCTGGGTGTCTTGGGGATTCAGGGCGGGGGTGACAGCTCGTTCAACTCCAAGCTGTTGTAAGGACGCGAGGCAGTCCAGAATGTCTCCAACACCTGGCCCGCGGCCGGTGAGCTTTGGCCCAACCAGTGCGGTGAATGCATCGCCTTGCCACGGAACGACGCGTACCCGGCTGTTGCCGGGTGAGGTCGAGCGGGCTCGCTTGAGCACCAGTCCGGTTGGGCGTACGGGGGCATGATCCACCAAAAATCTAGACTACCAGGCTTGCCCGCTTAGGTCTGTCAGGCTGGATATAGCGGAACTTTCACCCATTTTGGCTCTACCGTGGCCAGCTATGACGGTGCTGGTTGCTACCCATGATCTCTGCCGGCTGCATGATCCCGGTCCGGGGCATCCGGAATCTCCGGACCGTCTTGGCGCGGTCTTGGCTGGGGTTGAGGCTGCTGAGTTGGGGTCAGACGTCTTGTGGTTGGAGGCAACATCGGCGCCGCGCTCCGTTTTGGAACGAACCCACACCGCGCACTCTTTGGATGCCTTGGCTGCATTAAGTGAGCAGGGCGGGGGAGCGATTGATCCGGACACCTGGGTTTCTTCTGATAGTTACGAGGCGGCTCGAAAAGCAGCGGGGGCGGGGCTGGACCTGATTGCCGCCCTTGACCAGGGCAAGGGTGATGCAGGCTGGTCCATTGTTCGGCCGCCCGGTCACCACGCCTTGTCTGATCAGCAGATGGGGTTCTGTCTCATCAACAACGCGGCTGTGGCTGCTCGATTCCTGGCCGACCGAGGTGAGCGGGTTGCCATTGTTGACGTTGATGCTCATCATGGGAACGGAACCCAAGACATCTTCTATGATGACCCCAACGTCTTGTTCGTGAGCCTCCATCAATACCCCTGGTATCCCTATACCGGCGATCCGGAAGAGGTTGGCTCTGGTGAAGGCCGCGGTGCAAACGTCAACATTCCCTTGCCTGCGGGAGCGACAGGGCAGATGTTTCGGGCCGCTTTTGATCGTATTGTTGGGCCGGTTCTTACCCGGTTCTCCCCAACTTGGATCCTGGTTTCTGCTGGTTTTGATGGTCACCGGGCTGACCCGATAACAGACTTGGGTCTAACCTCGGCTGACTATTCAGACTCGATACAGGAGATCCTGCAGCTGGTACCAGCAGGGAAACGACTCCTTTTCTTGGAGGGTGGCTATGACCTGGTTGCGCTGCGAGATTGCACGGCGGCGGTGTTGGCTTCTACTGCCGGTGGTTTCCATCGGCCGGAAAGCCCCACCACTGGGGGTCCTGGCTTGGATGGGTTGACCCAGATTCGGCAAATTCACCTCGATGGTGGGATTGGGGATGTTTGAGTGAGCTACCCATTGGTTTCGGATGAGTTTGATGAGGTGTTGGAGATTGTCGCTCCGGTTGCTGCTGGCTTTGCCGATGCCGGCTATCAGCTGTATCTGGTTGGCGGAGTGGTTCGCGACCTCATTGTTGGTGCTCATGGCGCGTTGGACGATATTGACCTGACGACGGACGCTCATCCGAAAGAGATCAAGCGTCTTCTTGGGTCGGTGAGCCAAACCTTGTGGGCCCAGGGGGAGAAGTTCGGGACGATCGGAGCCATTGTCAACGGCCGTGATTTGGAGATCACCACTCACCGAGCCGAAACCTATGACTCGGAGTCTCGCAAGCCGGAAGTGGTCTTTGGTGATGATCTGGAGACCGACCTTTCTCGACGCGATTTCACCATCAATGCCATGGCCTATTCGGTGATTGGCAAAGAACTCCATGACCCCTTCGGCGGTGTGACCGATCTGGAAAAAGGGGTCTTGCGCACACCGGACGATCCGGGGATTTCCTTTATCGATGACCCACTCCGAATGCTTCGGGCCGCTCGGTTCATTCCCCGTTTTGGGCTCTCTGTTGATCCAGATCTGGAGAAGTCAGTGACGAAACTGGGTGAGCGTCTTTCGATTGTCTCATCGGAGCGAGTGCATGATGAGTTGGAGAGATTGTTGGGGGTCCAAGATCCTGGCCTTGGCTTCGACTTTCTTGAACGCACCGGCTTGTTGGACTTCATCGTGCCTGGTTTGGATTCCGATGTTCGAGATCTGGCCTGTGTCTTGGCTTCGTTGTCGGGCTCGGTTCTGGTTCGTCGAGCGGGACTGATTGCCTTGCTTGGTGTTCCTGATGCCGGTAGTTGGTTGCGCTCGCTTCGCTATTCGACCGCCGATCGACACCTGACTATCCGGCTGATTGAGGGAGCAAGCTTGATCCTCGATTCAACGAGTTCGGCTGCCGATATTCGCCGCCTGGTCGCGCTTGTTGGTGTCGGTCATGTTGGTGAGACCATGGATCTGGCTAGGAATGTGGCTGGTGTTCTGGATGCTGATGCTGATGCTGGTGGCAGTGTTGGTGCCAGTCGACGTGCCCGTTCTGGTGCTTATGGGGATGATTCATACAGGGATGAACCGTCTTCTCGGTTAGCGGCCAGAGTTGGTGAGGCCCGTTCGGTTTTCCTTGAACTCGGGATGACAGAGAATCTGGCGAACCTGACTGGGCCGGTCTCGGGGGGCGAACTGATTGCCGAGCTTGGTCTGACCCCTGGTCCCATTGTTGGCCAAGCGGTTGCCATGTTGGCTGAGCACCGGCTTGCCAATGGTCCCTTCGACAAGAGTGAAGCCTTTGACCTGGCCCGGGCATGGCTGAGTGAACACGAGCCAGACTGACCCTCACGAACCGGGTGGCGAAAGCCGGCCACAAACCGGACCACGATCAGGGTGGGGACAAGTCGGGCTAGGGCCTGGGCTATCCTCTGTTGTCGTGCCCCGATGGCAAAACCCCAGCCCCAAAGGCTCCCAAGCCCGTGAAGGTGTCGTCAGCTACAAGTTGGCTCGACGACGGACGATCACGGCCTATGAGAAGGGAAGCAAAACTGCCCAAGAGGTTTGTGATGCTCAACCCGAATTGCGGAGGGTGGCGCACCATCATGCTGTTGATTTGGTGGAGGATTGCCCCATTTGTGAGGGCGAAGGCCTGGTTCTGGTCACCTTTGCTTTTGGCCCAGGTCTGCCGAAAATGGGGCGTTGTGTTGCCGACAAGGGTGAACTTGAGGCCTTGCGACTCCGCGGCCGCTCAACTACGTGCTATCGAGTAGAGGTCTGCCGACAGTGTTGGTGGAACCACCTTCGGGAATCGTTTGCTCTTAGCCCAGCCGATGTAGCCTCGACCGCCCCGTAGCTCCTGCACAACAACCGCCGCCTCACAATCACTGCTACGCAATCGCCAGCAACGCTGAACCTATTTGCCCCTCGCCCGCCAAACCTCGGATTCCCTCCATGGCTAGTTCTCGGTCTCGCGCACGCTCGAAGACCTCATCAACGAAGCGCTCAACGAAGAGTTCGTCACGCTCCAAGTTCGGACTACTCAACGGTCCGGGACCGTCCAAGAACCGCCGCCGCAATCCTCTCTGGCGGTTCCGACGCTTCCTCTTATTGATTGTCTTGTTTGGGATGGGTGTAGTCCTTGGAGGAGTCATCCTTCTTGCTCAAGAACCCTTGCCTCCCTTAGACGACCCGTTCGTCGCGCTCAAGCAAACGACGTATGTCTGTACCGCAGAGACTGAAGCGGACTGCTCTGCTGATGTTGCGGTCCTTGAGCTTTCTGCCGGTGAGGATCGCCAGATTGTTCGCTATGGCGAGATTCCTGATGTGGTGATTAATGCGGTGGTTGCCGCCGAGGACAAGGATTACTTCAGTCACCATGGCCTTGACCCTGCCGGTATTGGTCGGGCCTTGTATCACGACATTCGGGAGCGCAGCGCCAGCCAGGGTGGGTCAACAATCACCCAGCAGTACGTCAAGAACGCCTTTTTGACTTCGGACCGGACCATGGTTCGCAAGTTGAAGGAAGCTGCGCTTGCGGTCAAGTTGAATCAGCAGCTATCCAAGGAAGAGATCCTCGAGCGCTACCTCAATCTGATCTACTTCGGTCGCGGAGCCTACGGGATTCAAGCTGCAGCTCAGAACTATTTTGGAAAAAACGTTGGCGAGCTTGATATTGCCGACTCGGCCTACCTGGCCAGCTTGATCCGTTCGCCTGGTACTGCTGATGCAGAGCGCGATCCAGAAGAAGCGACGCGGCGGCGGGCAACCGTTCTGGCTCGCATGGTTGCTGACGGCTACATCAGCCAACCTCAAGCCGATGAGGCCAACGCTCGGGACTGGTCATCCATTGTTGATCGGCTGAATCGGGAAGAGGCCCCAGCTTCGGTTGGTTCTCGTGACGGCAGTGCCTACTTCTTGGAAGCGGTTCGACAACAGTTGGTTGGTTTGGAAAGCGAGTTAGCGGCCGGCGGTGGCAATGGCGAGGTGTACACCGCAGGCTTCCGGGTCTATACAACGCTTGATCCTCAACTCCAAGAGGCCGCCTTTTCCACCGTGACTGAGGTGGTCGACCCTCGGCGAGACGCCAATGACCCGTCAGCCTCATTGGTCGCAATCGATGAGCGGGGCCGGGTGGTGGCCATGGTCGGCGGCTATGACTTCAGCACTTCGCAGGTGAACTTGGCTATGGGTCGCCAGGGTGGTGGCTCAGGTCGCCAGCCCGGTTCGTCCTTCAAGACGTTTGCTTTGGCTGAAGCGATCGAGCAGGGCATCTCGGCCAAGTCGTTGTATGCAGCTCCGTCGGTGATTGAGATCCCCGGCGCCGACAATGGCAACACCTGGACCGTTCGAGGGGGGTCGAGCCCGGATGGCTACCGAGATCTGGTTGATGGTCTGCGCGGCTCCAGCAATGTTGTTTATGCCCAATTGATGGTTGATGTTGGTTCCCAGAGTGTGGTCGAGTTGGCCAACCGACTTGGGGTATCGGCTGAGCTGGAGCCGGTGAATGCTCTGGTACTTGGTTCGGGTGAAGTGTCGGTCATGGACATGGCCGCGGCCTATTCAACCATTGCCAATCAGGGTGTTCGCCGTGACCCCGTTCTGATTGAGCGGATTGAAGACGTGAATGGCAAGGTGATTTGCTGGTTCCCAATCGGTAGCCATTGCCAGGACGAGCAGCCAATGGAAGAGCTGGTGTTGGAGTCTGGCATTGCTCGCCAGGTGACGCATGCCCTAACTCGAGTGGTTGAGGCTGGTACGGGCCGTGGGGTGCGCAACTTCTTTGATCAGCCTGCTGCTGGCAAAACGGGCACTACTCAAGATGCTCGTGATGCGTGGTTTGTTGGTTTCAGCTGTGATCTGACGGCGGCGGTCTGGATGGGATATCCGGGGTCGCCGGGCGAACCTGCCCGGTTCATGAGCGATTTCCGTGGCATTGAGGTGCATGGTGGTGACTTCCCGGCAGAAATGTGGGGTGCATTCATGGCCAAGGCGTCACTCATTCGGGGTGGTGGCTCGCCGTACCCTTGTGATGGTCTGGCCACCCAAACTGACTTTCCTGGTAAGCAGCTGAACCCAGAGTTGTCGACAACAACATTGCCTCCATGTGCTCCGTTGCCACCAACGACGGAGCCGGTTCTTGGTGAGGACGGCCAGCCGGTTGCCACTACTGCTCCAGCTGTGGTGGAGGACACAACCACGACCGAGCCCTGTGAGTTTGTCGAGCTCGATCCGGGGGAGGTCCCAACAACGGTTGCTGGCGAAGGTGAAACAACGACTACTGCTGATCCGGGCGGGACAACGACGGTGGCGGAGACCGTGGCTCCAACGACGGTGCCGCCAACTACGGTCGAGCCGGACACCACTGAGGCTGGCTGATCGGGTCAACTACTCGGGTCAACTAACGGTAACAAAGCTCCTAAAGGAAATCCCGTTCCTTGGGTGGCTGTCAGTGGGGCTGACTAGTGTTGTGTTCGCAGGAGGTTGAGCTTCAGAAAGGCTCCGCTAGCATCATGTGGTCCATACCGACGCCTAGCGTTGGGAACGACCCTGCCCTCGACCGTCGAGGGCCCCGGTAGTCCCGGGTCCGTAGGGAGGTGATGCGCGCCGTGCGTGCATACGAGCTAATGATCATTTTTAACGCTGAGACTGAGGAATCAGCGGTCCAGACCACCATCAACAAGCTTGGCGAAATGGCCAACGAAGATGGCGGCACCTTGGAGAAGATCGACAAGTGGGGCGTTCGTCGCTTCGCTTATGAGATCCACAAGAAGAAGGAAGGCTTTTACGTCGTCCTTCAATTCCTCGCTCCGAACGCACTTTCGGAAATCGATCGAACCCTGCGTCTCGCGGATGAAGTCATCCGCCACAAGTTCATGCGGCTGCCGGTCCTTGAAGCTCACAAACGTGGGCTTGCTGGCGCCACTGTCTGACAGGGGAATACATCATGGCTATGGACAACACGGTGACAATCACCGGAAATGCTACCCGCGAACCAGAACTGCGTTTCACGCCTTCTGGTCAAGCGGTGTGCAGCTTCGGGCTCGCGGTCAACCGACGTTGGCAAAACCGCCAAACCCAAGAGTGGGAAGAGTCAACGTCCTTCATCGACATAACCGCCTGGGCCCAGCTGGCTGAAAACGCCGCTGAGTCTGTTGGCCGAGGAACCCGGGTCACCGTAACCGGGCGTCTTGATCAACGCAGTTGGGAAACCCAAGAGGGCGATAAGCGCTCCAAGGTTGAAGTCGTTGCCGACGACATCGCCATCAGTTTGCGCTGGGCGACCGCAACCGTACAAAAGAACGAACGTCGCGATGGGGGATCCGGTGGATCCGGTGGATCCCAAGGCGGCGGTAATCAGCAGGGTGGTCGTTCATTCGGCTCATCCGGCGGTGGGCGCCAGAACCCGCCCGCCTACTCACCAGACGAGGAACCCTTTTAATGGCAAAGACACGTAGTACACGACGGGTGAAGCCCAAAGACGCCAACCGTCGAACAAAGAAGAAGATCAGCCCACTCGTGACCGACAAGGTCGAGTTTGTTGACTACAAGGACGTCGACTTGCTTCGGCGTTTCATGTCGGATCGAGCCAAGCTCAAGGCACGTCGTGTGTCGGGCAACGACTCTCAGCAGCAACGTGTTGTTGCCCGTGCAGTCAAGAACGCTCGTGAGATGGGGCTCTTGCCCTACGCCACCAAGGTCACGACCCAGCGTCGTTCCCGTGGCGATCGGCCCGATCGAGGTGATCGACCTGATCGTCGCCCTCGTGAAGATCGTGACGAGAACACCACGAGTGACGAAAAGGTAGAGAGCCCGGTAGAGACTCCAATCGAAGCCGCAGTCGAGGCACCGGTTGAGGCTGTAACCGAGACTCCCGAGAGCACAGAAGGGGAGAGCTAATAATGCGTATTGTTTTGCATGAAGCCGTCTCTGGGCTTGGAAATCGTGGTGACCTTGTTGAGGTCTCCGATGGCTATGCCCGCAACTTCTTGATCCCTGCGGGCAGAGCTCAGCAGGCAACCGCTGGTGTCGAAGCTCAGGCTGAGGCGATGCGTAAGTCGTGGCAACTGAAGAACGCCAAGGACCGGGAAGCGGCAGAAGAAATTGCCAAGCTCCTCGTTGCCCGTTCCATCATGATCCCGGCTCGTGCCGGTGCTGGTGGAAAGCTCTTTGGTTCGATCACCTCTGCCGACATTGTCGCTGCTATCACGGCCCAAACCGAGATCGAACTCGACCGCAAGATGTTGCATCTTGATGAGTCGATTCGCACGACGGGTAGCCATATTGTCACTGCTCAGCCTCACACGGATGTGCAGTTCCCCGTCACTGTTGAAGTATTCGAGTCCTAAACCGTTTCAGGGAGGGTCGGTGAAGTCTTGCCTACCCTCCCTGGCGCGTTCGGAACCTGATTTATCCCCAGGAAATTCACAAGATACGCGTCTAGGAGTCCACAGGCAGCTTGTAGGAGAATGAGGTTATGGACGACACCGAACCCCCATCAGATGATGCTCCGCCGCCAGTGGACGATGGTATAGGTGTCAAAGACGTTGGTAACGCCGACGGTGAACATCGTCGGGAGCCAGCCCAGACCGAGTCTAACCCGCCGGAGCCCGACCAGACCGAGCCACCGCCGACCGAGCCAACCCAGTCTGAGCCGCCGCAGTCTGAGCCGCCCCCATCGGGGGATCCCTCACAGCAATACGGCAACCATGGATATAGCGAAGAGATGAACGGGTCGGGCCGAAATGGCTCCGACGACTGGTCTGATTCTTCCCGCCAGTCATCGGGTCGAACCGCGCCGTCAACACCTTCTCGCCCAGCACGGGTTCCCCCCAGCAACCTTCGGGCTGAAGAGTCCGTGCTTGGTGCGATGCTTTTGAGTCGTGAAGCAATCGCTGATGTGGTGGAAATTCTCGAAACCGAGCATTTCTACAAGCCCATCCACGGCCACGTTTTTGACGCGGTATTGAGCCTGTATGGCGCCGGTCAGCCAGTAGATGCGGTAACGGTTGCTGAGGAACTTGTTCGAGCAAACCTGTTGGAAGCAGTGGGTGGCCCCGGAACTCTCATTGACCTTCAGGCCGGAACCCCAGCGGTCAGCAATGCTGCCTACTACGCCAAAATTGTCGAAGACCACGCCCTCCTACGGCGCCTGATCACGGTGAGTAACGAGATTGCGGAGATCGCCTATGAGGTTCCCGAAGATGTGGTTGGCGCCCTCGATGACGCCGAATCCAAAATGTTCGATGTTGCCGAGAAGCGGCTGACCAACACCACCGCAGAGATCAAGGATCTGCTCAGTGACAACCTGGATCGGCTCGAAGCTCTCTATGAGCAGGGTGATGCCATCACAGGTTTGGAGACCGGGTTTCACGATTTTGATGATCTGATCTCGGGGCTCCAGAAGAATGCCTTTTATGTGCTTGGTGCTCGCCCGGCCATGGGCAAGACGGCTTTTGCCTTGAATATGGCAGCTAACTCAGCCATGTTGAACAACAAGCCAAGTCTGATTTTCTCCCTGGAAATGAGCCAGTTAGAACTGTCTCAAAGAATCTTGTGTGCCGATGCCCGGGTAGATGCCACTCGGATGAAGACTGGCAAGCTGGATGAAGCGGATTGGAGCCGGATTAGTCACTCGGTTGGTCGACTGGCCGACGCTCCAATTTTCATTGATGACAATCCGCACACCACGGTGATGGAGATTCGGTCCAAGGCCCGCCGACTCAAGAGCCGGCAGGGTGAGCTTGGCATGATCGTTGTCGACTACATCCAGCTTATGACGGGTCGTTCTGGGGCAGAAAGTCGCCAGGTGGAAATTTCAGAGATGAGCCGCCACCTGAAGATTCTTGCTCGCGAGTTGGAAACACCTGTTGTGGCTTTGGCTCAGCTCAACCGTGGTCTTGAACAGCGCCAAGATAAGCGCCCAATGTTGTCTGACCTTCGTGAGTCCGGGGCATTGGAGCAAGATGCTGACGTTGTCATGTTCTTGTATCGCGACGAGATTTACAATCCGGAGTCTGAGCAAAAGGGTGTGGCTGAGATCATTGTGGCCAAGCATCGAAATGGACCAACGGCCACGGTGAAGATGGCCTTCCTTGGTCACTTCACTCGGTTTGAGAATATGAGCAAGCGGCTTGATCCTGCGGGGCCAGCCAACGAGTTCTAGTCAGTCTGGACGAAGACTGCCGGGGCGGGGGCGTCGGGTGAGCCCGCGGGGACTGTTCGGGCCTGGGAGATGACGCCAGTGAGAGCTAGGCAGGCAGCGATGCCGAGCAAGGCTTGGAAGATGTGGCCGGTATGAACCGATGGCCGCTCTTGGGCCAGGTGCTCAAAGGAGGTGGTGAGGTCGGGACGAGGTGTCGCGACCGTCGACGGTGCAGTCGCGGTGGCTGATGTCGAGGTCGTCACACTACGACGTCGAATAGTTGTTGTCTTGGTTAGTTCTGGTACCGAAAGACTCATGGCAACCTCTTCTACTTCGATCTCTGGTTTCACATTTCCGTTCGGACTTCACAATCGGCACCCCCTGATCGAATCTTGAGCAGGAACTGACCGTTTGGGCTGAACCGCTTAGTCCTTAGCGGTTTGGGGCGGGCCGTTCGATCTAAAGCGGGTGGTTTGGCGCTATGGGTGCTGTCTCATGGCAGGGTCGACTGATTGAGGTGGCTGTGACAGCCCGGTTAGTTCACCAGACTGGCGATGGCCCAGACCGAGGCGAAGGTGCCGATGGCGATCTGGACAATGCTTCGAAACAACGGAGCAGTGGCAAGATCTCCCTCGTTGGCGGTTTCTGGTGGCCGGATAAGGGCAAGCAGGGTGCCTGCAGCTAATGCACCGCCGATTGCGAGAGTGAGCCAGGGAAGAAGGTCATCGCCAAGAAACATGTCAGAAATCCGAAGAAAGATGCTCAAGGTTTCTTGAGTCTTCGTCGATGTTAACTCCCATACCGGTGGTCATCGCCCACACCGGCATAGATAGGGAATTGAGCGGAGGCCGAATCTCCCTCCACACGCATCGCCTCCAACACTCTCCTGTGTTGGATTCTGACTTGGCCTTCGCTCTCCCTTCCTCTCTCCCCAAGGCTCGAACCTTCTCTAGGGAAGGTTCGAGCCGCTTTTCGGCTCTGGTCCGGGATTGTGCGACCGGCCGGTGGTCTGGGATGACCAGATATTCTGTTCGTTGACGGTCAGACGGCGGCCTTGATCTGGTTACGAGCGGTCGCCATTGCTGCGTCGGCGTCCATGGCCATCTGGCCAGCGGCGATAACGGTCACGTCGTGGATTCCGATGAATGCGAGGAAATGGCGGAGCCAGGTCGTGCCGAAATCTTGTGACCCGCCAATCTCGGTACCGCCGCTGGCGCTGACGATATAGGTTGGACGATCGGTGAGCAGGCCGACGGGGCCGGTCTCCCCGTAGGTGAAGGTTGTTCCTGCTCGTGCCACCAGGTCTGCCCACGCTTTCAGGTTGGCTGGGACTGAGAAGTTGTAGATCGGTGCCGTGATGATGAGGGTGTCGGCGGCGCGTAGTTCGCCAATCAATTCGTCACTAAAGGCCAGGGTTGGGATGGCGGCGGCAGTTCGTTCTTCAACGGGGATGGTGAGTTCGGCTGCTACTTGTGGGGTTAGGAGGGGAGAAGCATCGACCAGGTTCCGTTGAATGAGTTGGTCCCCCTCGTGTTGCAGCCCTCCCAGGAGTTCGTTGAGGAGGCCGGTGCTTACCGACTCGTCACCTCGCACACTGCTGGTGATGCTCAGGATTGTCTTTGTCATAGTTGCCTTTCGAGAACGAACTGTTCGTTCCAATAATGAGATAGTGAAAGAGGATGAGGAGAATGCTTGTGGTCTAGGTGATCTGATCCAGGGTCGCTTCGATGACCGGGCCAAGGGTGTGCTCATTGCCGCCGACGGTCGTCATGACTTGCATGCCTTGCATGAGTACCAGGATCAGATCCGCAGCAAGTTCCGGGGTCATGCCTGGGCGAAGCTCGCCGCTATCCGCGGCGCGCCGGCAGGTCTCGACGAACAGGTCGCGGGTTGCGGCCAGTGACTTGGTGGTGGCAATTCGGCTTGCTGGGTGGACATGATTGCGCTCGCAGGCGGTATTGACCACAAAACAGCCCCGCCCGTCGGGGCTAGTAATGAGTTGGTAGAGGAAGTCTGAGAGCCGTTCTCGCAGAGGGGTGTCGGTGTGTAGCGCGTCGGCCATCCCTTGCCCTCCTGAGGTGGTGTAGAGCTCCAGGGCCTTGGCATAGATTTCTTCCTTGCAGCCAAAGGTGGCATAGAGCGAACCACGGTTGATTCCGAGGTGGGCAACCAGTTCTTGCATCGAGGTGCCATCAAAGCCTTTGGAGTGGAACAGGTCCAACGCCTGAGACAGGGCGAGGTCGACATCAAATTCTTTCGTTCTCGCCATGCCATGACAATAGCTATTCTGGAACGTTCGGTCAAGTATTATTTTGGAGTGGTTCTTGGGCCCTCGGCTTGCCTGCAGATTTGCTTGGCAAGCCTCGGCTTAGGAGTTGGGCCTACCATCGTTTCATGAGCCGGAATCTGCGAGACTATGTCAAGTCCCTCTACACCGTGGACGGCGTGGTACGCCGGGTCGCGGACAAGGACTGGGACAACCAGTCACCCAACCCGGACTGGAGCGCCAAGGAGACGCTGGGGCATGTGATCTGGGGGGTCCGGCACATGTCTTCTGCCATCCGGGGTATCAAGGAACCCGAGGATGACTTGCAGTTGTCGGTGGTTGGGATGGACCCGATGACGACCTGGACTGAGGCCATGGACGAACTGCTGGCAGCGCTGGATGAGAGGGGAGTCCTCGAGAGGCGAATCACCACTCCGTTTGGTGAGATGACCGTGGATGAAGCTCTGGGATCCTTCTTTGCCGATCCACTGACTCATGCTTGGGACATTGCCAACGCTGTCGGAATTGAGGCCGTCTTACCGGAGGATCTGTCTCGCAAGGGACTGCTCATCCTCAAGGCAGCGGGTGAGGCCCTGCGTGGCCCGGGGGCTATGCAAGAACCGATTGAGGTGAGTGAGGTGGCCTCATCGGCTGACCGGTTCATTGCCTACACCGGACGAAAGCCCTAGGTCCAACTCCAATTGGTAGGTGGTGGAGAGTTGGGCTTGGCCGAATCTAGGGAGTGGCGAGGGTCCGATTCGATCCGTGGTGTCCTCGCCTTCTAGCTTGGGGGCATGAGCAATGAGCCCCTTTCGTCTTCGACCGAGCCTTCAGCAGAGCTGATTCCTTCTTCTACGGTCCTTCTTCTACGGGACGGACAGGACTCCCTGGAAGTCTTGATGTTGCGTCGTAACTCCAAGATTGCCTTTGCTGGGATGTGGGTATTCCCCGGCGGTCGAGTCGACCCTCATGAGATTATTGAAGGCGATGATCTCGCTTCCGCTCGACTTGCTGCTGCTCGGGAGGCCCACGAAGAATCCAACCTCGTACTTGATCCCAAATCACTGGTGGCATGGAACCATTGGCAACCCCCGATGACCCCAGCGGTTCCAACCGGTGGCCCACGGCGTCGATTTCGGACCTGGTTCTTTGCTGCCCGCGCCCCCTTGGGCGAAGTCACCATCGACGACGGTGAGATCAAGGACCACGCCTGGCTGCAACCCCAGGAAGCCCTGGACCGGCGCGACCGGGGCGAGATCGAGATCGTGCCGCCAACCTTCGTTACCCTGCACGAACTCGCCCTCCACCAACGGGTTGATGACGCATTGGCATGGGCCCGCTCCCGCCAACCGCAGCATTACTCGACTCGATTGATGAACGCCGCGGACCCTCGAATCGCCTGCTGGCATGGTGATGCTGGCTATGAATCTGGTGACCCCGAAGCCCCAGGGGAACGCCATCGACTCCTTCTCCACCCAGGCCGATGGGAGTACCAACGAACAACCTCCAACAACTGAGGCAGATGTGCCATCGGCCGCTCGCGAGCCCATCGCGGCGGATTCCCGCTAGCCTGCTCCGGTTGCTCGTGCCCATTCCGGGGTTTGGGCCCGAAGAAGAAAAGTAGAAGTGCAATGACTAACCCTGATGCCAGTTTTGGCGATCTTGGCGTGCCCGATGATCTCGTGGCCGTTCTTGACTCGCGCGGAATCACCTCACCGTTCGAAATCCAACTTGCAAGTATTCCCGATGCGCTGCAAGGCCGCGACGTACTAGGTCGCGCACCAACCGGTTCCGGCAAAACCCTCGCCTTTGGTATTCCCATGGTTGCCCGCATCGGTAAGGCCAACAAGAAGCGGCCGACCGGCTTGATCTTGTCGCCGACCCGTGAACTGGCCGAACAGATCCGGCGTGAGCTTGAACCATTGGCCCAAGTTCGTGGACGATCGGTCCTGGCGGTCTACGGCGGCGTCGGTATGGATGCCCAGCGCCGAGCCTTACGCAAAGGCCTTGACCTGTTGGTGGCTTGCCCTGGCCGATTGTTGGACCTCATTGGTCAAGGTGAATGCTCCCTGGACCAGGTCGAGTTCATGGTGATCGATGAAGCTGATCGGATGGCGGACATGGGTTTCTTGCCCGTGGTCAAGCAGATTCTGGATATGTGCAGCTCTCGCAAGCAGACCGTGATGTTCTCAGCCACGCTGGGCAAGGAAGTCAAGGTCCTCACCGACATCTATCAGAACGACCCGGTAACCCATCAGGTTGGTGCGGCCGAACCAGACCTCAGCTTGGTTGAGCACCGCTTCATCCTCACCGAGCAGTCATCCAAGATTGGCATCTCGGCTGATCTGATCGATGAGCAGGGTCCAACCATCATTTTTTGCCGTACTCGTCACGGAGTTGACCGGGTGGCCCGTCAACTCAAACGCTCGGGCATCAAGGCGGGTTGGATCCACGGTGGGCGCTCGCAGAATCAGCGTGACTCTGCCCTGCATTCCTTCACCAAGGGCAAGGTACAAGCTCTGGTCGCTACTGACGTCGCCGCCCGCGGTATCCATGTTGATGGGGTGGCCTGTGTTATCCACTACGACCCACCAGCTGATCCCAAGGACTATGTGCATCGTTCGGGGCGTACCGCACGCGCCGGTGCGGCCGGTGTTGTGGTCTCCTATCTCAACCCTGATCAGAAGAAGGGGGCGATGAAGATGCTGAAGAGCGTCGGTCTGCCTCCGATCCCCTTCGAGGAGATGCCCGAGATCTCTCACCGTGAGCTGAAGGTGTTTGCCGGCGATCGCAAGGGCGGCAGCGGTAAGGGTGGCGGCGGCAAGGGCTCTGGAAAGGGCGGTAAGCCAGGCGGCGGTCGCGGCGGAGCGAAGGGTGGCCGCAGCGGCAGCCAGGGCGGCAGTCGCGGTTCGGGCAATGGGAGCAGCCGTGGGGGACAAGGCAAGTCAACAGGCAGGTCATCTAGCCACAATCAGAGCTCTCAACAGGACACTCGTGATGGTGACGGTGGACGAAGTACCCGATCTGAGTCCGGTCAAGGATCCTCCGACAGCCGACAACAAGACGGTCGCCAACAAGACGGCCGGCAGCAGGAGAATCGGCCGTCCGACAAGAAGAAGCCGAGGCACAAGAACCGGACGGGCGACGGCGGCGCGAAGCAGGGTGGCAAGCGGTCCAGTGATGACGACAAGAACAAGTCGAACCGCTCCGGCAAGTCTCGCCCCAAAAACAAGCGACGCAAGCCGCGCTCAGCCTCTAACCCAGGCCCGGGACGCAAGCCCCATCGCGGATCCAAGGGCGGTTCGGGCCGAGGCGGCCGAAGCGATTGACCCAAGGCTGATGCAGTAGCTTCGTCACCATGAAGTGGACGGAACAGCACCAGTGACCATCACCATCTATCCAGCACGAGCAATTGTCACCCTGGACCCTCAAGACACGACCGTCTCGGCGGTCGCGGTACGAGGGGACCGAATTGTTGGTGTTGGCTCAGTGGCGGAGCTGCAAGCCGGGTTGGCTGCTGACGTCCAGTTCAACGATGAAACGATCAGATTCGACGACACCTTCGCCGAGCATGTTGTCCTGCCAGGACTGATCGATCAGCACCTTCATCCCTTCTTGGGCGCCATGACCTTGTCGACGGCGGTGATTGCCATCGAGGATTGGATCCTTCCCGAGCAGAGCTTTCCGGCGGCCAGAAGTGCTGAGGACTATCTGGCCAAGCTTGGTCAGGCCGACAGGGCGCTGGAGGATCCGGGGGAGTGGTTGTTCTCTTGGGGCTATCACTCGCTTTGGCATGGGCCGCTCAGCCGAGAGATCCTCGACACGGTCAGTACCACTCGTCCAATCGGCATCTGGCAACGTTCTTGTCATGAGTTCTACCTGAACACCGCCGCCCTGGACCGGTTGGGTATCACCATTGAATCTATGGCAAGTTCTGACCACGCTGGCCAGTTGGATGTTGCCGCTGGACATTTCTGGGAGAATGGGTTCTTTGCTGCGCTGCTTCCTGTGTTGGCGCCAGCCTTCATGCGTCCTGACCGGATCGAGGCCGGGTTGAAGCAGCTGGTGTCCTATCTGCATCAGAACGGTGTCACGGCTTTCAACGAGCCTGGTGCCGTCTTCTTCCCTGGCATGTGGGAGATGTACGACCGAATTCTTGGGAGTGAGGACACGCCACTGTCCAGCACCTTCCTGGTTGACGCCCGCCAGCAGGTGGCTTCTGGTTTGAGCGCTGAGGAGGCGCTGGCCGATGCCAAGAGCCAGATCAATCATCGACCAGAGGGCAAGGTTCGCTTCCTGCCTGATCAGGTCAAGTTGTTTGCTGATGGGGCGATCATTTCTCAGCTGATGCAGATGCGTGACGGCTACTTGGACCGTGATGGTCAACCTGATCCGGACCATCATGGCGAGTGGATCATGACCCCCGAAGTCTTGGAAGAACAGTCAAAGCTGTATTGGGAAGCGGGCTATCAGCTCCACATCCACGTCAACGGAGACTTGGGGTTGGATGCGGTGCTTGACATGCTGGAGCGACGTCTGACGGAGACGCCACGCGAAGATCATCGGTCCGTCATTGTCCACTTTGCCAACTCGACCGAGGATCAGGTTGAGCGGATCGCCGAGCTCGGAGCCATCGTTAGTGCCAACCCCTACTACCCGGTCGGCTTCGCCGACAAGTACAGCGAGGTCGGACTTGGCTCAGATCGAGCCGATGCGATGGTGCGCTCCCAATCAGTCCTGCGACACAACATCTCACTGTCGTTTCATTCTGACCTGCCCATGGGTCCAAGTGATCCGCTGGCCATGGTCGGGTTCGCCGTCAATCGATTCACCCAATCGGGGCGGGTTGCTGGACCCGAACAGCGCATCTCAGTTGAGGACGGTCTTCGAGCAGTCACCATCGAAGCGGCCCGGTCATGGCGACGAGAAGATGAGCTTGGCACCATCGAGGTCGGGAAGCTGGCCAGCTTCACCATCGTTGCTGATGATCCCCGCCAGGTTGACCCAGCGGATATTGCTCGGGTGGCCGTGATGGGTTCGATGTTTGAAGGACGATGGTTCCCGACCAGTGCTGCTACCCGTGCTCGGCGCCTTGGTCTGGCCTCAGTTACCGGCGCTGATGGGCCAACAGCCGGACCCGGCCACAGTATTGGGTGTGACGACATTGGGTGTGGCGACTCTGCTCACTCCGGTTGTGCTTGCTCGGTTTCAGCCCGACTGCTTCGGGTCGCCTATCAGGCCGGTCTTGTTGCCTGATCGGAAAGGAGCGCTTCACGAGATCCTTGTTTTAGGAGGAGGCTTGTACGGTTCCCCCGGAGCGCCAGTACGAACCATCGGCCCGATCAAGGAACCCCTCGTCCACTAGGTAACGACGCAGGGTCGCCACGTCATCGTCGAAGGCTCGCAAGGTGGCGTTGACCTGGCGTTCGGAATAGTGGGACCCAGGCTCGAATAGTTGGGCGAAGTAGTCCAGTACCACCAATCGCTTCGATCGTTTTCGGGGAAGCTGGACTAGGCGACCATCGACGATTGATCGATTGAGGACCTGTTCGTCGGGTGCTATTTGTGACTGTTCATGGCCAGGGTTCGGTTGTTGTTGAGATGACCGCGCTACCAGCTTGAAGGTTTCTTCCAACAAGACGTAGCTGCCGTCGGCTCCGACTTCGACCAGTTCAGCGGTGGTGAGACGCTCCAGTGCAGCAACGACCTGGCGTAGATCAAGACCGGTCGTAGATACGAGATAGTCGAGGTCTCCACAAGACAGGATCAGGGCGGCGATTACCCGTCGCCGTTCGGGTTCGGCCATCAGGCCAACCAGCTTGCTGGCACTCATCGTCATTGGAACCACACAGTCATTGGAACCACACAGTCACTTGAATCACACGGTCACTTGAATCACAGCCATCAGAACAGTGTGGGCGAGCTGGCCATGCCGCGCCAGTCGATACTTCCTAATGCTCTACTTCTCAAGGCTGTGCTTCTCGCCACCTCACTTCCGATGCCTCTAACCACACCCGCACGAGTCAGACGGCGCGTAGTCATCAATGGCGCCCGACTGAGACAGGGTTACCGAACAGCATGCAGTCAATTGCTGGCCGAGCTTGCTTCGTCCGCGCTGCACCCGAGACTTCATTCCGGAAACAGAAACTCCTTCAGATTCTGCCGCCGCGGCATTGGTCAGTCCTTCAAGGTCAACCAGGGTGAGCGCATCCCGGTACTTGTTTGGTAGTTGGGCAATCATGGGCCGCAGACACTGAGCCAACTCCCGGGTTGCCACATTGGGTGCATTGCTTTCTAGGTTGCGTTCATCAACCTGATCAGGACTAACTGGATCATGCTGACGACGGGTTCGGTAGTGATCAATGGTTGCGTTGCGAGCGGCCCGATAGAGCCAAGCTTGGGGATTGGAGATTTCGCCTTGCTCGGCCCGCTGCAGCTTCTCCAACACGTCTTGCACAATGTCTTCGGCCACCTCACTGCTTTCAACTCGGCGACGAACGAAGGCAACAAGTTCGGCGGCGGTGGTCGTCCAAGCTGCGCTGAGGTCGGGAATCTCACCTTGTTGGCTGGTTGCCGTTGAGGCTGGCACTGGCTGCTCCTTGGTGGTGGCGGTCTTGTCTAACTAGCTGACGACGAAGGACCTCGATGGATGCATTTGATCCCACACTGCGTCCTTTGCTCGTCGAGCTCGTCATGAAGGGCAACCAACTTTCCACCAAGGAGAACAAAGATGAACACCAGCCGACTACAACTTGCTCTCAACGTTAATGACGTTGAATCTGCAACCAAATTCTACAGCCAACTCTTCGACACAGAGCCAAGCAAGGTTCGCCCAGGCTATGCCAACTTCGCCATTGCCGATCCGCCCCTCAAGCTGGTCCTCCTGGAGAACCCAGACTCCGATGGAGCGCTCAACCACCTTGGTGTCGAACTCACTGACAGTGCTGCGGTGGAGGCCGCAACCTCTGCTTTTGCTGAGCGAGGACTCACAACCAAGGTCTCGACCCAAGAGGCCTGCTGTCACGCCATCCAGGACAAGGTCTATGTGCAAGCCCCTGAGGTGCCGATCGGAATGTGGGAGTTCTATACGGTCTTGGATGAGAATCCCGAGAACGCCACCAATGAGGATGGTGTGTGCTGCACCGGATTTGGCAACTCGGAAGGTGACGGGGTCGAGTCCAGTGTTGCGGCGAGCAAGGCTGCTGATGATGAGACTGCTTCTTCAGGGTGTGGATGCTGATCGAGTCCAAGCGGCAGCTGTCAATAGTTGCTGCTTGATTGGCCGGCCAGCGCCGAGCATTGCATCGCTAAG
Organism: Actinomycetes bacterium; assembly: GCA_024280015.1. Taxonomy (GTDB): domain Bacteria; phylum Actinomycetota; class Acidimicrobiia; order Acidimicrobiales; family SZUA-35; genus JAJRQY01. The sequence continues at coordinate 67,173 of JAJRQY010000133.1, read as the reverse complement.
ATTGTCTTGTGATCGTTCGGACCTGGTTGGCCAAGACACCACTGGACCACGAAGAGGGGTTCGTGCAACACCTTCGCCGAACCGGTATCGAGGACTACGAAGACCATGATGGGGTGCCTCGGTCATGAGCTCTGGACCCGACGGGATTTGGAGTGGACCTACTTCGTATTAACTTCGAAGTGGGTCTCATGGGAAGCCATCGAAGCCTTTGCCGGGTCTGATCCAGAGATTGCGGTTCTGTATCCCGGCGATGAGGAGTTTGGCCTGGTGCCCGATCGGTCGGTGCATCACTACGAAGCAACCATATTGACAGTCTTGGACGACTGAACCGATGCCACGACGATGGGCGGCCCTACTTCTTGCTGGCCGTCCGAAAGGACGGCCAGCACAACTGGACACGACTGGACAGATAGCGTACAGCTCTGTACAGTAGTGGTCATTATGGTTATGTCAATACCGGTTACCCAGGCTCGTGCAGAACTACCCCGAATCTTGGAGATGATCGAAGATGGTGACGAGGTAACCCTGACTCGCCACGGTCGTCCGGTTGCGGTGATCGTGCGACCTGACACCTTGCGAACCCGCCGGACCGCGGACACCGACGCCGTGATTGACAAGCTTTCGGACATGCTAAATACCGATTCCCGTCAACCCTTGCACGGGTCAGCAATGCTCAGCCCCAAGGATGGAGAGCAACTTCTTCAAGAGGTTGCTTCTAGTCGCTCTGGACGGACCGGAAGGTAGATGGACTGCTTCGATGCCGACGTCTTGATCTATGCCGCCATTGATGATCATCCTCTTGGTCTAAGGGTTCGTGAGCTGTTCCTGGAGAGGGAGGCAGCCAGCGAGTCGGTTGGCATTGGATCGGTGGTTCTTTTGCCTGAGCTTCTGACGAAGCCGGTTCGCACCCAGGATGAGCAACAGCTCTTGGCCATCACGCCACTGCTGGCCCGGCTGGATCTACTTCCCGTTGATCAAGCGACGGCCAAGTTAGCCGTCGCCCTCGGGGCCAAGTACGGCTTGTGTGCGGCCGACGCTATCCACCTTGCCACTGGTGTGAAAGCGGGGGCAGACCGCTTTGTGACCAACAACAGTAAGGACTTCAGGGCGGACATTGACGAAATTCAGATCACCTTGCCGGACCAGCTCTAGTTCCCCCCGGCTAAGGACACCAGCGGTTCTAGCTCTGGGGCTTGATCCGACGAACCATTCATTTTTCTGGTTCCGCCAGTGGCTCGTAGCCGAACTTGGCGTACAGACTGTGGGCGTCACGGGTGGCGAGAATCTGTTGTTTCATGCCAGCCAAGCTCGGGTGGTAAACGAGCAGTTCAACAATGGCAACGCCGAGACCGGCACCCCGATGAGCTTCCACAACGAACACATCGCAGAGCCAAGCGAAGGTTGCCAGGTCGGTGACCATCCGGGCAAAGGCAACGAGGTTGCCGTCAATGTCGTAGGCGCCAGCCACTAGTGCACTATTCGTGATCGCCTGCTGGACCACCTCTGGAGACCTGGATCTTGCCCAGTAGGCGTGCGTTGAAAGAAAGGCGTGCACCGCGGCAACATCGACCGCTGCTGGATCGGTACTGAGCTTGTAGTCACCATGGGCCTGATTGATGATTTCTGTGGCCACAACAAGATCGTACCTGTTGTCACCAGGCGGTTCTGTGTCGTGCTTTGCTCACCTACCGCTGAGTCCGACAGTTAGGACAGAAGTGATTGGCTGATGAGGCGGATGGCCATCACGGTGAGTACTCCCTTGAAGAGGAGATCAAGATGCTGTTCGCCGACTCGTCCAAGGAGCCGGGTCCCAATCCAGCTACCGACAGTCACCCCGATGGCCCCAGTGGCAATGATGGCAAGGTGGTCGGTAATGGCGAAGTCGTCCAGGCTGAAAGCAGCGACTTTCGAGGCATGAGCCAGTACTTGGGATGCACCAGCAGTGGCGACATAGGCGGCGTGGCTTGCGGTCACGGCCTTGAAGAAGGGTGAGGTCATTGGTCCACTGACGCTGATTGTGGTGTTGAGAAACCCGGAGGCCGCACCGATCCCGACCAGTGCTTGATCGGGCAGGGTGTCAGCGCCGCGCCATTTCAAGAGCCCTGGCCTCCAGGCGACGACGAGCACAAAGACTCCAATGATCAATTGAGTGGTCCGTTCGGGCATCGAGGTTGCGACGGCAACACCGAGCATGCTGGCGGGGAAAAGGAGTAGTGAGGACCATCCAACCGCTCGCCAGTTGATGTCTTGACGAAGGAATGCTGCCCGAGAGCCGTTAGAGACCAGCTGGATACCACCATGGATTGGGATGGCAACGGTGGGGGCGAAGAGTTGGAGTAGAACCACGAGAAGGATGACGCCTCCGCCGAGACCAGCCAACGCACTGAGGATTGAGGTGGCAACGGCAACAGCTCCGATGATGACCAGCTCCATCGAAGGAATCTACCGCCCTCAGTGCTAGTAATACAAGTAGAAGACATGTTGAAGCCAAAGCAATGCGCAATGTCCTGGTCTGCCATGAGTTGGATTCTTGTCAACTCGAAAAGTTATTGAAACAAACGCTTGACCTTCGATTGGGTGGTCTTCTACCCTCAACCTGATGACCAATACGCTAACGATCAAACCGAAGGGCAGAACCCGCGGCCGAGGAGGCGACCCTGACCGGACAAAGGTCGAGCTGATGGACGCAGCATTCGCCACCCTGAAAGAGGACGGGCTTGGGGGAGCGACAACTCGCAGCATCGCTGGTAGGGCCAACTGCAACCAGGCCAGCATCTACTACCACTTCGACAATGTTGAGAACCTTCTTGTCCGCGCTCTACACCGCAGCAGTGATGCCCGACTTGAACGATACAAGGAGGCACTCAAAGGGGTCAGTGACCCACAAACAGTACTGAAGACGGTTGCTGACTTGTATGTCGAAGACCGTGCTTCCGGACACATGGAGGTCTTGGCCGAGATGCTTGGCGGAGTAACGGCTAGCCCTACTCTCCGCGAGGGGATTGTGGTGGCGACCAACCCTTGGTTGGGCTTTGTCGAAGCCAAGATTCGAGAAGCAACGGCATCGCTTCCCTTTGGTTCGGCCCTACCAGCTAGTGATATTGCCGACCTCATCTTCTCACTAGTTGTCGGCGTCGAGATGCGCACCAAGCTTGACGGTCATTCCGACCGGTCGGACCGCCTGTTCCAACTCGCTTCCCTCGCTGCTGGATTCCTCCCTCATGAACCAAACGACTAAGGGCCAACCCCGGACGAAGAACATCGAGAATCACTGACGCCGGGTCCAGTTCTGTTTGTCTGCCTCCTGTTGCTCATGCTTCTAGCAATGTGACCGATAGGTACTGAAAAGACATCGGGCAATATCGAAGAGGGAACGATCATGCACCATCCGACCAGACCAACACGCGCACTAGTCCGGGCTGCCAGCAGCCTCATAGTGCTCACACTCCTGATGGCGGCTTGCTCATCGGGGTCAGAGGATTCCTCACCAGCCTCGCCCGAACAGAGCACATCGGTTGCATCCGGCCAGGCTGAAAGTAGTGACGACACATCTGATTCAGGCAGCACAAGCGATCTTGATTGTGCGACCATGGAAGAGCACCTCGCGGTGCTGCGCAATGTCACGGGAGTCATTCCCCAGATCACTGACCAAGAGATGATGGACGTCCTTGCCATTGATCTCGATGCGGTCGATGAGGCAATCGAAGGCCTGCGGCCGGTCCAAGACATCGAGGGACTCTTTGGAACATCTCGAGAGACTCTCGACAACTTCGCTGCCAATATCCAGTTTCTACGCGAGGGTCAATATGGAGAGAAGGCTGGTCCTTCCACCCTTGTTGCCCTCACCAGTGTTGTCGCTGATGAGGTCTGCAAATAGGCCTGCGAATCGCAGGCATGAAACCCTGGGCCAGAAGCTGAGTGCGTCAATCTGGGCAATAGCCATCAAGCGAGACAACTGATTCGTTAATCGGTGGCCTAAGGTTCACTTCCCATGGCCAGTTCATTGATTCTTGCTTTTGAATCCCTATCGGTGACTAGCGCCGTTGCGGTCATTGTTGGGGTTGGCATGGCCTGCTTGTGGCTGGCCCCTCGGCTCAAAATTCCCTCCATTTTGCTTCTACTTCCGGCTGGAGTCATCGCTGGTCCGGTGCTCGGGATCCTCAACCCCGATGAACAGTTTGGCGACGTGCTCTTTCCCCTCGTCTCGCTCGGCGTTGGCATCTTGTTGTTTGAAGGTGGTCTTGGCCTGCGCTTTGACAAGGTCGGTGGCGTGCAAAGCGTCGTTGGCCGCCTCGTCAGTATTGGTGCCCTGATCACCTGGGTTATTGCCGGAGTAACCGCTTGGCAACTCTTCGAGCTACGTCGCGCCACTGCCGCCCTCATCGGTGCCCTCCTCGTTGTGTCGGGCCCAACCGTTGTTCAGCCACTACTTCGACTAGCAAAACCCCGCCCATCGGTAGCCGAGGTCCTGCGTTGGGAAGGCATCGTCATCGACCCCATTGGCGCCACCCTCGGAGTGGTCACCCTCGATGCCTTACTCGAAGGAGCAAGCCCTGGGAGGGTTGCTGTCTCCATTGCCTTGACCTTGGGAGCTGGCGCCATTGTTGGTGGCGGTCTCGGCTTTGCCTTGGCTTGGGCCCTCGGAAACCACTGGGTGCCCGACCACCTCCACAACCCCGTCGCGTTGGCTACCGCCATCGGTGCCTTTGCCCTTGCCAACACGGTCGCCCCTGAAGCTGGGCTGATGGCCACCACCGCCCTCGGCTTGGTGCTGGCTAACCAGCGTCGTGCCCCGTCGCGCCACATTCGAGAGTTCGAAGAAGAGCTAAGCCTGCTGGTTCTTGGTGGCTTGTTCATGATCTTGGGGGCTCGAGTTGACCTGGACGAGATGGCCGAGGTCTTCCCCAGGGCGGTCATCCTCACCCTGGTCCTTATCCTCGTCGCCCGGCCGCTCGCTGTTGCCGCATCCACTTTTCATTCGGCCCTGACCATTCGCGAGCGGGCCATGCTGGCCTTCGTCGCCCCCCGAGGCATCGTGGCTGCTGCTGTGTCAGCGGTGTTCGCTTTGGAAATTGAGCACAAGGGACAAGAACCTGGACCCATTGTCTCCATCACCTTCTCAGTGATCGTGCTAACCGTGGTGTTCTACGGCTTTGCTGCTGTTCCGGCCGCTCGCTTCCTCAAGGTTGCTCGACCACCCCAGCGGGCCGTGGCTATCGTTGGAGCCGAACCATGGCACTTGCGGCTGGCTGAGCAGTTACAAGACGGCGGCGTGCCAATCATGTTGTTTACCGACCAGGTTCGTGAACGAGAACGTGCCCAAGAACGAGCCTTGCTGGTGTTTTGGGGCGAGCTACAGAACGAAGACGTTGAAGAAGCAGCAGAAGCACTTGGCATACGTACCGTCCTGGTTCTGACTGATCGCACTGAGTTGGCCACTGCCGTCGTGTCCAGTCTTGGTCCACTCGTTGGGCGAGCCAATGTGTACTCCTTGGGTGTCGGGCGAGGGATGGAAGGAGCCGGAGTGAGTTCGGCCATGGCCATTCGTGGTGTCTTCCGAACCGATGAGCTCGACAAGAAGGCGACCAGCGCCCTGCAGACCGGGGGAACCTTTCACACCATTGCTGGAACCGAACGGCGAGCTGATGATCTCGTTATTGCTGCTATCGAAGGAGATGTTGCGCCCACCGCTTCCTTTGATCGAACGGTTGGTGACCGGCTGCTTGTTTTGCGGCCGGTAAAATCGGAGTCCTCGACATCCATCTAGCGTGAAGAGTTCTCCGGAGAGGAACCTGCAGTCTTCGGGAATGATACGTGCTTCCCGTGAGTTCAGAAGATCATAAGAAGAGGCGCGTCTGCTTGCCAGACCTGAAGGGCTAGTGTTTCATCCATGAACTTTCCACCACCCAAGACATCACTGAAGGCTCTTGGCCTTCTGATGGCTGCTGCTCTTGTGGCCGGCGCATGTGGTTCCGATCCGCAGACTGCAGAGCCGGGTACCGATGCTCCGTTGACGACCCAGGGCACCGACGACTCTGCAGCACCAACCGACGACTCTGCGGCACCAACCGAGGAAGCTCCTCAGGCTCGCTCGACTGAGGTCTTGGCCACCATTAGCGGTGACCAGATCGACTTTGGTGCCCTGCAGGGGAAAGATGTCGTGCTCTGGTTCTGGGCTCCGTGGTGACCTACTTGTCAACGTGAAGCCCCTGCGGTCGCAGAGGTGCAAGCAAAGTACGGATCCGACGTCACCGTGATTGGTGTCGCAGGCAAGGGTGACGATGCTTCCTATGAATCGTTCGTTGCCACTGGTGGAGTAGATGGTTTTGAGCATGCCATCGACACCACGGGTGGGGTCTGGCTCGCCTATGGCATTGGCTCTCAGCCAGCAGTCGTTTTCATTAATGATGACGGTACAACAACCACCCACAACGGGGCCATTGGCCTTGATGGTTTGACCGAGGGCGTGGAAGCTCTCCTTGCTGGCTAGCTGATCATGTTCGACGTTGCCCGACTAGCACTGAGCTGGTCGGGTAACGATCATTTTTGGTCGCAGTTTGCCAAATGGTCCGCTCGGCGGCCAATGTTGCGGTGTTCTTCTATCGCTTGAGACCATGAAGAACACCGAAGCATCGCTGGAGAAACCATGTCGCATGAATTCGTAGGCCTTCGCAATCCCCTCCATGGTCAGTTCTGGGTACGACCAATGGCGGAGATTGACGCTGATTTGGCCACCATCCGCTCTCGCGGCCTGATGTACATCCAGGAACCAAAACCCGATCCTGGAGTACCCCTTCCCCAAGGCCAAGGCGGTTGGATCGTGACCCGCTATGACCAGATTCTGGAAGTGTCCAAGCACGCGGAGATCTACTCCTCCGCCGCCGGTGTGACTGCCATCGATAGCCCCCCGGAGTTCAACGAATTCTTCGGTTCCATGATCGCCATGGACAATCCGCGCCACGCTCGTCTTCGAAGGTTGGTTGCCCCCGGCTTCACCCCGCGGATGATGAAGAAGCTGGAGGACTCTGTGGAGGTTCAGGCCGAACTCATCATCGACGAGCTTGCTGAACGAGGTGAGTGTGATTTCGTTACTGATGTCGCCGCCCGCCTACCACTTCGCATTGTTTGTGACCTGATGGGAATCCCCGAGTCCGAGACCCAGATGGTGTTTGACAACACGAACATCATCCTTGGTGCAGGCGATCCCGAGTTTGTTGCTCCTGACGCTGACATTCTGACTGCGATTCTGACCGCTGGCGGAGATCTGGCTGCGCTCATGACCGAGGTAGCAAAATCGAAAGAGGGCAAGAACGACGATGACCTCACCACCATCCTGGTGAACGCCGAAGTTGACGGTGAGAAGCTAAGCCATGCTGATGTGGCCAGCTTCTTCATCTTGTTAGTAGTGGCCGGAAACGAGACCACTCGCAACGCCATCAGTTGGGGATTGACCTACTTGACCAAGAATCCGGACCAGCGGGCGCTTTGGACCAACGACTTCGAGGGTGTTGCTGGCACCGCAGTGGAAGAGATCGTCCGGCTTGCTTCACCGGTGACCTACATGAGGCGAACGGCTTTGACCGACACCGAACTTGGTGGACAGCAAATCAAGGCAGGCGACAAGCTTTTCATGAACTACCTGGCCGCCAACCGGGATGAGGACGTCTTTGAGCGTCCGTATGACTTTGATGTGTTGCGAGAACCCAATCAACATCTGGGATTCGGTGGCCCAGGGCCTCACTTCTGTCTCGGTGCCCACCTTGCCCGCCGCGAGATAACCGTCATGTTCCGTCACCTGTTTGATCGCCTCCCCGATATCGAGGCGACTGGTGACCCGGTACAGCTCGCATCGAGTTTCATCCACGGAATCAAACACTTACCTGCCAACTTCACTCCGGCCTGAAGATTCCCGGTCTCTCCTGCTGGCTTGACCATGGCTCGATCACGGCTCGATCGCGTCAGCGGCGCCGTAGGTTAGCGTATGGCCATGGCCCCTCGACGAACGGCGACAGACTGGACAATGGCGGTCCTCGGGGCAATTGCTCATGGTGGAGTAGGCAGCGTCTCCATCGAGGGCCTAGCAAGAGAGTTGGGTGTCACCAAGGGAAGCTTCTATTGGCACTTTGCTGATCGAGGTGAGGCCATTGAAGCCGCCCTTCTTGTGTGGGAAGAGAAGGGAACGCTGGAGATCATTCGCCAGCTCCGAGAAGTCAACGATCCTCGCCAACGTCTCATTTCACTGCTCTCACTCATCGTCACTGACCAACAACACGGACCGATTGATGTCGGTTTGGCAGCGCAAGCAAACGACCCGGTCGTTGGCCCAATCCTGCAACGAATCACGCTGGCCAGAGTGGAGTTCGTCGCCGATCTTTTTGTCGAGCTCGGATTCACTCCAGCGAAGGCAAAACGCCAGGCCCGACTAGCAGTGGCCAGCTATCTCGGCCATTTCCAACTCCAAGCGGCAATGCCGAACGACAAGTATCTGGCCAACCCAGGCAAGGCCTATCTCAATCAGATGGCCGAGATGTTGCTTGCCGGACCCGCTTCCTGAGCAGTAGCGCCAGTTATGGTCAACCACCGTGAACAATCAGCTTGATCAGAACACCTTCTCTAGCCCCCAGGGCACCTTTACCCTTGAGCGTTTCCCGGTTCGACACAACCTCCAGGCCTGGGATGCTGCTGATGAATACCTCCTGAACCACCTGGCTGAGATTGGCGGTCCAACAGGCTCACTGCTCATCATCAATGACAGCTTCGGCGCCTTGGCTTGCGCCTTGGCTGACAGCGAACCGACATCCTGGTCTGACTCGTTCCTGGCGCACCAGGCTGCCCTACAGAACCTTGCCGCCAACAACATCGATCCTGCTTCACTCTTGTGTCTTCCAAGCACCGATCTGCCCTTTGGTGATGGTGATGATGAGGATGCTGAAGAAGAGGGTGGCGCGGTCAGTTCTGAAGGCGACACCGAAGATCGAATCGGGACGGTGCTGATCAAGATTCCCAAGACGTTGGCCTTGCTCGAATACCAGTTGGGTCAGATCCGTCCGTTCGTGGACGAACAGACGGTGATCATCGGCGCAGGGATGGTCAAGCACATCCACACCTCAACTCTGGAACTGTTCGAGAAGATCCTCGGTCCGACCACGACGTCGAGGGCAACGAAGAAGGCTCGCTTGTCGTTTACTACCTTCGATCCAGATCTTAACCCTGGACCAGTCGGACAACCAACAAGCTATGAATTTGGCTCGGGCCTCGCTGCTGTGACCATGCCTGGAGTCTTCGCCAACCGAAAGCTCGATATTGGAACTCGCTTCTTCCTAGAACACTTGCCTGCTCCGGGTGATGGAGATGTTGTCCTGGACCTGGGTTGTGGAAACGGCATCCTTGGAGTCTCGGCGGCTAAGGCCAACCCGAATTGCTCCGTTGTCTTCACCGACAATTCTTACCTCGCCGTTGCCTCGGCCCAAGCGACCGCAGTACGTGCCTTTGACGAGGAGCGCGACGACAAGTTTGTTGTTGCTGACGGTGCCGATGCGGTTGAAGACGCCAGCGTCGATCTTGTTGTCATCAACCCTCCCTTCCATGATCAATATGTCGTTGGTGATGAGACAGCAAGACAGATGTTTGCCGATGCTGGCCGGGTCCTCAAGCCAGGAGGACAGTTGCTGGTTGTTGCTAACCGCCACCTTGGTCACCACAAGGCCATGAACAACGTGTTTGGCAATGTGAAGACGCTTGCTTCCAACCCCAAGTTTGTGGTGTTGCGCTCCAACAAGGCGTAGCTCATAGCCTTGTCATAAGGATGAGCTAGCGGGCTTGCCAGGAGCGGCCGATACGTTTCATCATGGCCGGATAGACCAGATAATGCCGGAAGGGAGCGATAGCGGTCATGTACGGCCGTCCCAGGCGACCCCGGTGCTTTACGTAAACACCAAGCTGGCCCTCATAGCTGTCCGGTCCTAGTTGGACCCACCCAAGGTGCATGACTGCGTGAACTGTCTTGTTCGAAAGTTCCGCCGCAAACTCGGTTTCGGTTTTGAGTATTGGTCGGAAGGCGAGTTCGAGTGATGAGGTGGTGGACTGGTCCTGCGTTGAGTCCTCAGGCTGCGGAGTCTGATCCCACTGGTCCAACTCTGCCGCCTCCTCCACACTCAAACGTTCCCTCAAAGAGGTTTCCGTACACCCGGGTATTGGGAGAGTGTTGACATCGTCATCCCATCCAAAAATCTTTCCAAGCTTGTACCGGATGGTGAACAGTTGGTCTGAGGCCCATGCGGATGCCCGCTGGGGGCGGCTGCTGGATGTGCTAGCAGCCGGACTTGGATCCAGCACGATGCCGCACAAGTCGCCGAACTCTTCCAGTCTGCCGGAGGCGGGCAGAGCCCAGACGTCCAACAGTTCGAAGTCTTGCGCCAGCTCAGAAATTCGCCAGGTGCCTTGCGTGTACTCCTCAGGTTTCAATCTCTTGCCCATACTCATACGTATGGACAATAGTGCACTTGGTACAGATAGACAATACGCTACCGTATGGTTTTCGTCACCTCCAGGATGACGTCGCGCGACTTTATCCTGGGCCACTACTGTCTCGTCCATGAGTATCAAGGTTGAAGTCACGGAGTTAGCAGCAGAGTTGGAACGCTATGGAAACGCTCCCTTTGTCATGACGTCGTCGGGTGAGGGTCGCCCACACATCATCCAGCTTCTGGTTCGTCTGGACGACGGCAAGATCTTGGCTAGACCCGGGCGGAGTTGTTCACGCAATATTGCCGTTCAGCCCGAGCTCAGCCTCTTGTGGCCAGCGTTTGCCGAGGGTGAATACAGTCTGATTGTTGACGGAGTGGCAGAGCTGGTTGGCGGTGGTTCGGTTGAAGTTTCAGATGCTCAATCAGGTGATAGCGACCGGATCCAGATGATCATCACGCCCACCAGTGGGATTCTGCATCGTCCGGCCACCGAGGCTTAGGTGTCGGCCCGGTCAGCCAAACACCGCCCCTAATTCGAAGAGCTTTTGTGCACACAAAAGAGAAGAGCCCTGCCCAACCTTACGTTGTAAGTAAAACTGGTCACAAAGCTCTGCTCTAGGGCCTTTGGTCCCTATTTCAGGGGTGCTCGGACTCTCTAACTTCGGAGTACCGACTGCTCCTCCCCAGTCACCGGACCGGATCTGGTGGAGCCTTGACTAAAGCTTGGGGAACCACCATGGCCGACTTTCTGAATTCTTACTCGATCCAGCGTTGGCTGGAGCTCTGTCCACAGGGTTATTTGGAAGACACTGTCAACGGGCACCAAGAAGGCGAGACCGAAGCTGAGTCAATCCTGGAGGATGACGACCTCCGCACTGCCGCCATCCGCAGTACGGTGCAGCTGGTCGTTGGAGAGCGGGCTGCACTTGCTGCCTCTTCTGGGCTGGTCAATCTTGCTCCGGACTACCCATCAAAGCACTTCTTGGCTACGCAGACTTTGGATGAGGCCCGTCATGTCGAGATCTTCACCGAGCGACTGTACGACCTGGGCGTGAAGCGGGCCGATTTGGAATCGACCATTGACAACTTCGTCAATCCTCACCTGGTGAAGTTCGCCGAGGTCCTGTTGGAGAAGATCGACTCGGGCGACTTCATTGCCGGAGTCGTCGGTCAGAACATCGTGTTGGAAGGTCTAGCCTTTTCCGTCTTTGAGATGATGGAAACCACCAACCGAGTCCCGAACCCCAAGTTCGCCCACACCCTGGCTGGCACCATTGCTGATGAGCGTCGTCACGTTGGCTTTGGTGAGAACCGGATTGGCTCGCTCATCAAGGAGCACCCGGAGAAGAAGCCCGAGGTCGAGCAGATGCAAAAGGACATGGCCTATCACATGCTCAAGACCTTCAGCCTCAGCTTCGAAGAGGGTGCAGACACCGTCGACAAGGAGCGCGAAGCCATTGGTGATGTTGGTGAAGCCAACTTCCACGGAACCGATCTGTCCAGCGCAAGTTCGCAAGAGATGCAAGCCGTTCTTGAAGCAACGGTCATCAGCGAGTTCCGAACCCGGCTGGCCAGAATTGGTCTGGAATACCAAGCTCCCGTTGGTGTGTGAACATGAGTGAGGTCGATCGGCCGGAGTTTGATTCGTCAGAGTTTGATCCACACGGCATGAACCCTGAGGACTTCTTAGATGAAGTTCATTCCTTTGAGTTCTGGTTCCAGGCAGTCGAGGGATACCTGACTGATAACCCCTATGGACATGAATCTGGCGACGAGCCAATCTCAGATCGGCCCGACGATCTGACCGAATCGGACAAGGACTCCCTGATTACCACCCTCTGCAACTACTGCGTAGGAGAAACCGCGGCACTTGAGGGAGCCAGCGGCATGATTGCCATTGCTCCCAATCGCCACTCCAAGATTTTTCTGGCAACCCAAGTAGTCGACGAAGCTCGACACTTGGAAGTGTTCCTGCGTCGCCTGCAGGACCTTGGAGTTACCGACCCCGAAGGCGAGATCGAGCGTCGGGCCAATCCAACCTTGCAGGTGTTTAAGCGACGCTTGTTGGAGTTGGTGAAGGCCGGCGACTGGTCTGCTGCTCTGCTGGCTCAGAATGTGATCCTGGAAAGCATGGAACATGCCGCCTTCCTGGTGCATGCCACGACGGCTGATCCAGTAACAGCACAGATCCTCAATGGGGTGATGAAGGACGAACGGCGTCACCTGGGATTCGGGGAGAATGACCTTGGCCGACTCTTGTCCGAGCACCCGGGGAACCGTCGCCGTCTGGCTGATATTCGCCACGAGATGGACGGCCTGGTCTTGGCGGTGTTCTCTCGGGCTGCGGATGACCTTCCCGGAGATGCCTCGATGCGAGAGGCAATGGGGCGCGAATACATCGAAACCATGGACCGGTTGGGCCTGGTGTGAACGATCCAAATGAACAGGCAGTTCTGAGTGAAGTTCCCCGGCAGACCTTCGAGTTGGAGGAGTGCGGCTTTCGGGAAGTGCCAAAGAAGTGGCGCAAGTTCTATCGACACTGGGAAGGACCAGGCGACGAGCTTGGCCCGAACGAAATCATCTGCCCAGTTTGCAAGGTCGTCATCCGATCCAAACGAGAGATCCGGGTTGGTGATCGTCTCTACTGCATGCCGTGCATGTCTCGCATGATTGTCGTGTTGGGCGAAGACGGAACACTACAAACCGACGTCACCTACTAGTACGCGCGAGGAGCAGCCCAATGGATTTCACCGTCTCGGAGGAGATGCAAACCATCCTGGGAATGGTCAATGAATTCATCGATGATGAGGTCATTCCCCTTGAAGGCGAGATGCTGCACGGTGACTCAGAAACCCTCGCCAGTGGGGTAGCTGCTTGCCAGGCCAAGGTTCGCCAGATGGAGCTGTGGGCGCCAAATCACCCCAGCGAACTAGGTGGCCTAGGCCTGAGCCTGGTTGATCACGGCCTCTTGAGCGAAGCCCTCGGCCGAAGCCCTCTTGGCCATCTGGTTTTTGGAACCCAGGCGCCTGACGCCGGCAACATTGAGATCCTGCATACCCACGCCACTGACCAACAGCGAGAGCGATTCCTTCGCCCCCTAGTCGAAGGCGAGATTCGTTCGTGTTTCTCTATGACTGAACCCAACATGCCGGGGTCCAACCCAACCATGATGGAGACCACGGCAATCAAAGACGGTGATGACTATGTCATTAACGGTCAGAAGTGGTTCACCTCATCTGCAGATGGAGCCGACTTCGCCATTGTCATGGTGGTAACAGACCCGGATGCGCCGACCTATCAGCAAGCCAGCATGATCCTGGTTCCGACCAAGACACCAGGGTTCAACCTGGTTCGCAATGTCAGCGTGATGGGTCACAGCGGAAGTGGCCATGCATCTCACGCCGAGATTCTCTACCAAGACTGCCGTGTGCCCCAGTCAAACCTGTTGGGTCACGAAGGGGCAGGCTTTGCTATTGCTCAAGAGCGTCTTGGACCAGGGCGTGTCCACCACTGCATGCGCTGGCTTGGCATCGCCACCCGCAGCTTCGACATGATGTGTGATCGAGCCAACCAACGACAGATCAGTCCCGAGGGCGACACATTGGGAAGTCGCCAGGTGATCCAACATTGGGTAGCCGAAAGCCGAGCCCAGATCCAAGGTGCCAGACTCATGACCCTGCACGCCGCTTGGATGATTGATCAGGTTGGAGCCAAAGCCGCCCGCGATGAGATCTCTGCCATCAAGTTCACCGTGGCTAACACCATGCTGGATGTACTTGATCGTTCCATCCAGGTACATGGCGCCCTTGGGCTTACTGACGACACGATCTTGTCCTACTGGTACCGCCATGAGCGGGCTGGTCGGATCTATGACGGTGCCGATGAGGTTCACAAAACCTCCCTTGGTCGTCGCACGCTGGCCCAAAGGGCTCGATCCGTAGAAGCCAAATCTGGGTAGGCCCCAGCGTCTGCTATTCACAAAACCAAAACCAACACACACCAAAAGGGGACCATCATGGCCGACTTTCTAAACTCCTATTCGATCCAGCGCTGGCTGGAACTATGTCCACAGGGCTACTTGGAGGACACCGTCAATGGGCATGAGGCTGGCGAAACCGAAGCCGATCTGATCCTGAAGGATGACGAGCTTCGTACCGCTGCTATTCGCAGCACCGTCCAGTTAGTAGTGGGTGAACGGGCGGCACTTGCTGCCTCCTCCGGCCTGGTCAATCTTGCCCCGGACTATCCATCGAAACACTTCCTGGCCACCCAGACCTTGGATGAGGCGCGCCATGTTGAGATCTTCACCGAGCGACTCTATGACCTGGGCGTGAAGCGGGCCGATCTTGAATCGACCATTGACCATTTCGTTAACCCTCACCTGGTGAACTTCGCCGAAGTCCTGTTGGAGAAGATCGACTCCGGTGACTTCATCGCTGGAGTCGTCGGCCAGAACATCGTGCTGGAAGGTCTGGCCTTCACGGTTTTTGAGATGCGGGAAATCACGAATCGAGAGACCAACCCCAAGTTTGCTCACACCCTGGCTGGCACCATTGCTGATGAGCGTCGCCATGTTGGCTTTGGTGAGAACCGGATTGGCTCGCTCATCAAGGAGCACCCGGAGAAGAAGCCCGAGGTCGAGCAGATGCAAAAGGATATGGCATTCCACATGCTCAAGACCCTCCAACTGAGCTTCAAGCACAATAGTGAGACCGTGGAGAAAGAACGGGAGGCAGTGGGCGAGGTCGGTGCTGCCTACTTCCACGGGATCGATCTTTCAACCGCATCTTCTGAAGAGACCGAAGCCATCTTGGCCAATACGATCCTCAGTGAGTTCAAGACACGTCTTGCCCGCATTGGCTTGGAGTACCAGGAGCCGGTTGGTGTCTAGTCAGCCTTGACCTGGCACTGCGTCAGCGGTCGTGGTGCCGAGCGCCCAATCCGTCTAGTTGAAGGTGATCAAGCTTGGTTCATAGTCCGGTGGCGCTTCGAAACCCAGCAGGTTCATAACGGTCGCCGTGACATTGGCTAGGCCAGCGTGGGCAACCGGAGCCATGGCGTAATCGTTGGCAAAGGACGCGTCATGGATGGCGAAAGGAACCAGGCTCAGCGTGTGGGACGTCTTTGGTGAGCGCACCCCATCCTTCTCGGTGTACATGATGTCGGCATTGCCATGATCGGCGGTGTAAACCAGGACACCGCCAAGTTCATCGATTACCTCGATGAGTTCAGCAACACACTGGTCAAGGACAACCATGGCATCGATGGTCGCGTCAAGGTCACCGGTATGGCCAACCATGTCGCCATTGGGAAAATTGAGACGACCAAAGTCGTAGTTCCCACTTCGAAGCATGTCGATTGTCTTGTCGGTGATCTCGCGCAGCTTCATACCTGGCGTGGTATTGAACTCAACATTGTCGGATGGAATCTCGACATAGGTCTCCAATGACTCATCCAGGTAGCCCGACCGGTTTCCGTTCCAGAAGTAGGTCACATGCCCAAACTTCTGGGTTTCGCTGATAGCGAAGCTGCGCACTCCGGCCGCGCACAAGTACTCACCCATGGTGTTGTCAATGGATGGAGGATCAACCAAGTAGTTTTTGGGAATCAGGGCATCCCCGTCATATTGCAGCATGCCGGCGAAGAAAACCTCGGGGTTCCTGCCACGGTCAAAGGCGGTGAAGTCCGCGTCTTCGTAGGCCTGGGAGATCTCGATTGCTCGATCGCCGCGGAAGTTGAACAGTATGACGGCGTCGCCATTGTCGATGATGCCAACCGGCTTGTCTGCATCGTCGGCAACAACGAAGGCGTCCAGGTATTGGTCACCCTTGTCTGACTCGGAGTACATGGTCTCCACCGCTGTGATTGCTGACGGAAAGTGTCGGGCTTGGCCATGCGTGTGGCAGTTGTAGCCACGTTCCACCATGTCCCAGTCGGCTTGGTAGCGATCCATGGTGATCGTCATGCGGCCTCCGCCTGAGGCGATGCGGAAGTTGGCTTCGTCCCCATCAGCGTTGTATTGCTCGTTTAGTTCAGCCAGAACATGTTCTGTCTTGGTGATATAGCTCAGGGCTGACCTGGGCCCAACATCGCGACCATCCAGAAGGATGTGTACACAGATGCTTCTCACCCCGTCTTCCGCAGCGCGGCGCAAGAGTTGGTGGAGCTGACTCAAGCTGGAATGCACACCTCCATCAGAATGCAGGCCGAGAAAATGAAGGGTCCCTGACTGCCCATGTTTGATGGCGTTGCGCCAGGTCTCGGTTTCAAAAAGGCTTCCGTCGGCCAGCGACTGGTTGACGAGCTTTGCCCCCTGGGCGAAGATACGGCCTGCTCCAAGAGCATTGTGGCCAACCTCGCTATTGCCCATGTCGTCTTCGGAAGGCAGGCCGACCGCCGGGCCATGCGCCAACAATTCGGTATAGAACGGACTGGCAGCCAGCCGGTCTAATGCCGGCGTCGGTGCCTCGGTTACGGCATTGCTTGGACCGCTTGGCGCAACGCCAACTCCGTCGGCAATCACAACCAACACCGGACCCTTGCGGGGGGAGAATGCTGCCAACGTGTTGAGTTCCAAAGCCATCGTGACCTCACTATCGACGAACCCTCAAGTCTAGAGGATTGGTCTTGGAGTCAGCTGTGTTGGATGGAGCGTTGCACTAGCGCGCTCGACTGAGTTGACGCAAGGCTCGCAGGGCGACCGAGATTTGGGCAAGGTCGTGCTCTCCCGCGCCCTGTATGTCACCAAAGGTCTGTCGGCAACGGCGCGCCGACACCGCGTGATGGTCCAACCAATGTTCGACAAGCTGGTTGGGAGCCTCGTCTTCATCTGCTCCGGCCCAGGTGGCAATGGTAGAAGTGACTTCGGCATGTTCGAAGAAGAACTCGTCTCGAAGTGCGCTTCGGGCCAGGGTTTGCCAATGGTCGTCTCGCGGCAGGCCAACAATCTGCCTGCGCAGCCACGGCAGGTCCAGGTGCTGATCAATCGATGCGTGGATGGCAGCAACTCGCCCCAGTTCACTATTGGTTTTACTGGCCACGTTGGCCAGATCCAGTGAACCGAATGCCTTGCCGAGCATGGCGACGGTATGAGCCAACTTCTCCGGAACGCCGGTGTCGATGAAGGCTTGAGCCATGGCGAAGCTTTCCTCATCGGCCAGGGTCTCGTTCAAGACTTCAACCGGATCTCGGTAGGTACCGACCACCGCATCAATCTTCAAGGGTTGGGATTCGTTTCGAAGTAGCCAACGGGTTGCTCGCTCGCCGAGACGAATGACCTCTTGCACGGTGATGGTCTGTACCTCGGCCGGAACGAGGGAGTCCAGCGCACTGATTTCGTGCATGATGGGGGCCAGATCATAGATCTGCCATGCCGCGGTGTGGGCGGTGGCGATATCGGCCACGGTGGCGGACGTCTCTCCCATGAGTCGATGAACCATGGTTATGCCACCACGGTTCACCACATCGTTTGCCACCAGTGTTGCCACTAGTTCGTTTCTCAACGGATGGTTCAGGGAGCGAACCGGGAAGCGGTTGCTGACGGCCTTGGGGAAGTAGTCGAGAATGGTTTGGTCAAAGGCTGGGCTTAGCGGAAGATCAGATTCTCGGAGCTGGTCGGCAACCATGTTCTTGGTGTAGGCCATGAGCACGGCTAGTTCTGGTTGGGTCAAACCCTTGCCGTTGGAACCCCGCTCCACCAGGTCTGCACTGGTCGGCAGGCTCTCAAGTGCTCGATCAAGACCAGCTTCGTGCTTGAGGCAATTCATCAAACGGTCATGAACAGCCACCATGCCTGCAGCCTCGAAGCTCGCTACCGTGAGTGCGCCTGTTTGGGCGTAGTTGCTACCCAATACGTGGTCACAAATCTCATCGGCAAGTGAGCCGAGCAGATCGTTGCGTTGCTTGCGGGTGATGTCGCCGTCGGCCTCGGCTTGGGCCATGAGGATCTTCAAGTTGACCTCGTGGTCCGAACAGTCAACGCCTCCGGAGTTGTCAATGGCATCAGTATTGATGTGGCCGCCGTTTAGGGCGAACTCAATCCGGGCTTGTTGAGTGAATCCGAGGTTGCCACCTTCGCCAACGACCTGGCAGCGCAGCTGGTTTCCGTCCACACGGATTGCATCATTGTTGCGGTCACCAACCTCGGTATTGGTTTCTGTTGATGCTTTGGCGTAGGTGCCAATACCGCCGTTCCAGAGGAGGTCAACTGGCGCGAGCAGGATTGCGCGCATCAGCTCATTGGGGGTCATGGTTGTGACACCGCTCGGTATGTCCAATGCCGCCACGATCTCCGGACTCAGTTCGATTGATTTTGCGGTGCGAGAGAAGACCGCCCCACCGGTCGACATGAGACTGGTGTCGTAGTCTTCCCAACTGGATCGGGGGAGGTCGAATAGGCGCTGACGTTCGGCGAAGGAGGCCCCAGAGTCAGGGTTTGGGTCGATGAAGATGTTGCGGTGGTCAAAGGCTGCAATCAGGCGCGCCCTGTTGGAGCGGAGAAGTCCATTGCCGAATACATCACCAGACATGTCCCCGATACCAACCACGGTGAAGTTTTTGGCCGCGACGTCCAGATCGAGGTCGCGGAAGTGTCGTTCAACCGAGACCCAAGCTCCACGGGCAGTGATGGCTAGTGCCTTGTGGTCATAGCCAACCGACCCACCTGAGGCGAAGGCGTCATCAAGCCAGAAGCCGCGATCTTCGGCAATTCCGTTGGCGATGTCGGAGAACGTCGCCGTCCCCTTGTCAGCGGCAACGACCAGGTAGGGGTCGTCCTCATCATGGCGAACAACATCGGTTGGGGGGACAACCTTGCCCTCAACCAGATTGTCGGTGATGTCCAGCAGGGCACCAATGAAGGTCTCATAGCAGGCAACAACCTCGGCCATGACGGTGTCACGGTCCCCACTTGGTAGCTGCTTAGCAATGAAGCCACCTTTTGCTCCGGCGGGAACAATGACGGAGTTCTTCACCGACTGGGCCTTCATCAACCCAAGAATCTCGGTTCGGAAGTCTTCCATCCGGTCAGACCAACGCAAGCCGCCTCGGGCCACCTTGGCTGTGCGAAGATGCACTCCCTCGGTGCGAGGGCTGTAGACGAAGACTTCGGCCAGTGGTACGGGTTTGGGGATATCGGGGATGGTTCTTGGGTCGAGCTTGAGGGCGAGTGCTGCTCGATCTGGTCGTGCTGGGGTCTGCCAATGGTTGGTTCGATTGGTGGCTGCTATGAGCGAAACAAACGAGCGAAGGATCTGGTCGGCGTCCAAGCTTTCGACCTGATCGATAGCTGCCAGAACCTCGGTGTTGAGCTGCCACGCGCGGTCGGTGTTGTGTGATTGGGGATCGAACTTGGCGGTGAAGAGGTCAATAAGCTGGGAAGCAATGGTGGGATTCTGATTCAGGGTGTCCATGACGTAGGACTGGCTGTAGTGACTGCCGATCTGGAGCAGGTAACGGGAGTAGGCCCGCAAGACCAACACATCACGCCATCCCAGTTCGGCCGTAGTGATGAGATTTGCGTAATTGTCGCTTTCTGCCAGGCCGTTCCACACAGCAAGAACGGCCTCTCGTACCCGCTCACGTCCGGCCGGATCCAGATCTTTGGCCAGCTCGATACCAATGTCATAGATGTAGCGGGTCTGCTCGCCACTAACTCGTACCTCATGCGGGCGTTCATCGATGACGGTGGCGCCAAGGTCATGAAGCAAGGGAATGAACTGGGTAAGAGTGACTGGTTTGTCGTCGCAGTACAACTTGCAGCGCATGGCCGAACCGGGTGCTTCGCTGCGGTCCGAACCCAAAGGGCTGAGGTTCAAAGGGCGGTGCAGCCGCACATCGACGGATCCAGGTTTGAGCGCGTCCATGTGGGCAATGTCCGCCACCGCAGACTCGGCGGGTACATCGTTGCGATAGCTGGCGGAGAACGCTCGGCAATAGCGGTCGAACGCAGCCAGGCCGGACTCCTCACCGTTGCTCTCCACCAAGGCGACACGAAGGTCATCAGTCCAGCTTTTGATGACTCGGTTCAGGCGGCTTTCTACCGCCGAGAGTTCCGGCAGGTCTGGTGCCTTGCTGGGGTCGATGTAGATCACCAGGTGGAGGCGGGCCAAGGGCGAGTCGGAGATCTCGGTTGAGAATCGAACGGAAGTGCCTTGATAGGCCTTCATCAGGATCCGTTCAATTTCCAATCGAACATCGGTGCTGTGTCGATCCCGAGGAACGAATACCAAGCAAGACAAGAAGCGTCCGAAGTCGTCGCGGCGTTGTAGGAGGCTGACCTGGCGGCGATCGCGCAAGTTGAGCACGTCCTGCACCATCTCCTCCAGGCAGTCAATGTCAGCTTGGAAGAGTTCGTCGCGAGGATAAGTCTGGAGCACATTGAGCAGCCGACTGCGGTCGTGGCTGCCAGCATTGAAGTCTGCTCGTCGAATGAGCTCGGCCACCTTCTCTCGAACTACCGGGATGTCTTGAACTCGTCCGCTGTAGACGTTGGACGTGAACAAACCTAAGAAGCGGCGTTCACCAATGACCTTGCCTTCAGGACTGATCTCCTTGATGCCAATGTAGTCCAGGGGAACGGAGCGATGAACGGTGGCAAAGCTGTTGGCCTTGGTCAGATTGAGAATTCGGGGCAGGCGGGCGAGTGCGGCTGTTTCCGCGGGCAAATCGGCGAAACTGCGGGTGACGGCTTCGGTCTGACGAAGAGTGCCAAGGCCCGTTTCTGGCCGCGAGGTGGAACTCGGTGAAGCCGTGCTGTCTTGTGTGGCTGGCGAGTCATTGAAGCTGTACTCGCGGTAGCCCATGAAGGTGAAGGCGCCGCCCTCCATCCAGCGGAGGAGTTCGGCTACCTCGCCCGGGCCAGTACCAACCGATGCTTCGAATCGTGGCGAACCAGCATCTTCTTCGGCTTCCCACTGGTCGAGTTCGTTGGCGATTGCCAATGCCCGCTCGCGCATCGGCTTCCAGTCTTGAACAACACAACGAACACTGCGTAGGACGGTAGATATCTGATCTTGCAATGCTTGTTGATCATCGCTGGAGGTGATGCGATCAACTTCGAGATGCAGGTATGACTCAAGCAGGCCCTGACCGGTACTGGATTCTGCTGGATCAGCCATCGAGAGCATCGAACCCCAGTCATCGCGGGTGACAGCAATGATTGGATGGGCGAGCAGATGGACGTGGATGTTGTTGGATTCCAAGAGAGAAAGAACGGAGTCGACGATAAAGGGAGAGTCGTCGGTGACAACATTGATAGTGGTGTGGGATGAGTTCCAGCCGTCTTCCTCGGCGTTGGGATTGAAGACGCGGACCAGGGCTTCGCCGGCACTGCGTTGGGAGCCGAGTCCCCAGTGGCCGATGGCTGCTCCGAGTAGGTTCGTTGGTTCATGCTCGGTGATGTCTTGGGGCGAGACGCGTCGGTAGTAAAGACGGATCAACGCCTCGATGTCGGCTGAACTCACTCCTTGAAGATGAGTTTGCGCAGTCTCAATGGCGGCATCTACTGCTGCTTCCTTGATTTGCTCAGCTCCACCGAGTTTCGCTTGTCCTGATCGGTCCCGTGATCCTGTGCCGCTCCGCATCCGTGTTTCCCTTGGATTCTCACGCGCCAGCCTGGTTCGTAAAGGGGCGCTCGTACTTCCAAGTACGGCTACTTACAGGGCTGGATAAGACTTCTGATACAGATTTCCCAACGAACTATCAGAAATTGGTGGGGAGGCCGGGCGCTGTGGTTTCTATCCGATCTGGATGCCGTCAACCCAGATCATGTCGATGTCGGCCGGTCGAGTGAGGCGAAGGAGTTTCTCGAACCAGCGGGCGTCATCATCCAGGTCCCAGCGTCGCAGGGGACTTGTCGAACTTCGAGTTGGGTCCACCACAAAGGCATCGAACGCTCGGCCAACTTCGATCATTCCAATGGGAGCATCAAGCAGGTTTGCTCCACCCATTGTTGCCATCCAGAAGGCGGTTATGGCACTGATTCGGCTGTCATCAACCCCACGGTGTGATCTAGCCACGCTAGCGTCAACGCCGTCTTCCAGGTGGCGGGAGACGGTGACTGCATGAGCGCACTGGGCGAGCAGGCCCGGTTCGGACCCTCCAGCTATGTCGGTCCCCAATCCGACGTGAACTCCGGCATCCAAGGCTCGTCGAGCGGGGAACACCGCGTCGCCGAAGTAGGCATTGGAAAGAGGGCAGTGAGCGATCCCGGCTCCGGACTTGGCCAAAAGCTCCAGGTCTGACGTGCTGACGTGGGCGGCGTGAGCAAGCACGGTCCCAGATTGGATGAGGCCGAACCGGGCCAAAGACTCCGTGTCGCTCATGCCGTGTCGCTCCAGGACGTAGCCGTGTTCCCAATCCGACTCCGAGCAATGGGTTTGGATCCGAACCCCAGATTCTGCCGCAAGTTGGCTGAGGCCGGTGAGCAGCTCGTCGCTACAGGCGGGAATGAAACGAGGGGTGATGACCGGCTGAACCAGGTCGTTCCCCAAGGCTTGGATCTGATCGATTGAGGCTCGAGAGTCCTTGATTCCCTCTTGAGCAGTGGCGTCGCGATACCACTCGGGAGTTCCAGTTGGGTGGTCCATGGCTACTCGCCCGACGAAGGCTCGTTGTCCAAGGTCACTGCAAGTTTCGGCGAGCAGGGTGGTGGCCGCCAGGTCTTGGGTGGCGTAGTACACGGCAGTGGTTGTGCCGTGCCTGAGTAAGGTCGTGACCAGGTCGGTCCAGACTTCGGCGGCAAAGTCCAGATCGGTGTAGCGAGCTTCGAGGGGGAAGGTGTAGTCGAACAACCATTGTTCGAGCGGGACATCGAGGCCGGTACCGAGTTGGGGCCACTGCGGAGCGTGGATGTGCAGATCGATCATTCCTGGCATCAAGACAGCATCGGGATTCAGGGTGATGTCGATACTGCCAGTGAAGGTCGAGCTTGGTTCGATTGCCGTGATCGTTCCCGAGCTATCAGACTCTGAGTTGTCGACAGTGATGACCACGTCACTCAGAACCTCCAGTTCGTCCCGGGTAGGGGTTTGCATCACGGTCGCCTGAACGGTGAAGGTCATGGTTTGGCCTGGAGGGTCTCGGTTGTCCTTGTCATTGTCTGAACTCTAATTCCGGTTGAGGCGATGTCCCTCTGGCAAAGTGGTACGCAGAGTCACCCACTCTGTGCGTTGTTGAAGGGACCCACCGATGACAGATCAAACCCATCCGTGGCACCAGCTTGCTGTTGCTGACTATCAGGTTGATGGTGCTCTTGAATGCGACATGGTGATGAAGGGTGGGGTGACTTCCGGAGTTGTCTATCCCCTCACGGTCTGCCAACTGGCCACGCGCTACCGCCTTCGCAAGATTGGCGGATCGTCGGCCGGCGCGATCGCGGCTGTTCTGGCCGCGGCCGCTGAATACCGGAGACAGACTGCTTCTGGTGATGCGGGTGACGGTACGGGTACGAGCGTGGGTGACGGTCGTGACGAGAGTGCAAGCGATGCCTCTGAGGGGTTCCGTCAACTGGCGGCCCTACCAGTAGAACTCGGTGCTGCCCTCGAACCAATGTTCCAACCCTTGCCTCAGACCCGGGATCTGGCTGACCTTTTCTTCGTTGCCACCGACACCACAAAGGGCTGGTTGGCCAAATTGGTGTCGGGAGCGACGCAGGCCGCTCGGCTTCGCCCTCTGACCTTTCTGAGTGGTGTCTTTGTTGCCTTGCTGATTGCCCTCAGCGGATTTGTCATCACTCAAGCCCAGTTCTCACCGCTTCGCCTTGGCTTGGCCATGATCCTTCCTCTGATCATTGGCTGCCTGCTTGGGGTTCTTGCCTCCCTTGTTCGAATGCTGCTGGATGGGAACAAGGTCTTTCCCACCGTCGATTTTGGCATTGCCGACGGCATGACCCAGAGTGAAGAGGAGCCACCGCTCACCATCTGGCTGAGCAAGAAGCTGGATCTGGTGGCAGGGGTTAGCAACCGGGATCGCTGCCTAACGCTGGGCGACCTTTGGGGAACAGAGGCTCTAGCGGACGAAGAATACGTGGGCGGCGATGGTGAACAGCCTCGATCCCGTGACCGGGCGAAGCGAGCAATCGACCTGGAAGTAATGACAACCAACCTCACCACACGGCAGGCCTATCGCTTGCCCCTGGATAGTGGTGACTTTGTCTTTGACGAGGGCGAGATGTTGGCCTTGTTTCCGACCCGAGTGGTTTCTACCATGATGCACAAGGAGTCGGCCTTGCGACATCCGGATACCGGCGGTGTCTTGTGGTGCTTCCCTGAACCCCGCTTCTTGCCGGTGGTGGTTATGGCTCGGATGAGTTTGAGCAACCCGTTCCTGATCACCGCCGTACCGCTCTATGCGGCCACCCGCAATGGTGGGCCAGTGGTTCGGATGTTGTTTGCTGATGGGGGGATCAGCAGCAACTTTCCCATGCACTTCTTTGATGCACTGCTGCCGGTACGACCAACCTTTGGAATCAACCTGACGTCGGCTGACCCAGCCCAGCCGGAAACGCTGGTCTATCGCCCACAAGCAACTGATGATATTGCACTGCCTCGGGCCCGGTCCTTTGACACGGTCGGTGGATTCACTTCCGCGGTGTTGAACACCATGCAGGACTGGTCTGATTCCAAGCAGGTCATGATGCAGGGTTATGCCGACCGGGTGGTTGAGGTTCGATTGCGGCCAGAGGAAGGTGGTCACAACTTGAGAATGTCGCCGCAAATGATTCTGGATCTGGCCGAACGCGGTTCGGTCGCAGGTGAAGAACTGTTGACTTTCGACTGGGCTGCGCATCGTGTTGTCCGCTACCGGGTGGTCATGGCTCGCCTCAATGATGCCTTTAGTCACTTCCAGCAAACCTGGAAGGCGGAGGACGGTGCCCTGTATCCGGGCATGCTCAGCGACTATGGGTCTGATCTTCCGGCTGGTGGCTTGTTGGGAGATGGGTCGTGGCGTGATCGTGATCGGGTTGCGACCGAGGCCTTGATCAGCCTGGTTGGACAGTGGCAAGAAGACAGCTGGCCCGCTCTGGAGCAGAACTGGCCCCAGGAGTCGCCCGAGGTCCGAATGGCGCCTCACTAGCCCCCGGCTTTCCCAGCCCCCAACCTGCCAGCAGTAATGAGGGCGCCAGAAGCAATGAGTTTCAGCCTTGAGACATTGCCTGTTCTTGGCGCATTGCGTTGGGGAACAGGACGTGGTTTTCTTTGTGGATGTGATGGTGGGTATCAGTTTCGAGTTCAGCTAGCCCGCTGTAGAGGGCGCGGTAACTTCCACAGGCATCGCTTGGTGCGGTGTAGTCATCGGTGAGTTGGCGGAGCCTGGCCAGAAGCTCTCCCGCTTGCTCATGCTCAAAAGCCATGGCCGAGATTGGGTTGGCCAGGGTTCCACAGTGAAAGCTCGGGGCTGATGTTGCCGCGGCTAGTTCGCGAATCATGGGAAAGAGTACGCGTTCTTCCTTCATCAGGTGGGGTTCGAGGTCGGAGCGAAGGGCGGCGTAGGTTTGCTGAACGTGGATGAGTTCGGGATGGTTCTCGCCGTGCACTCCAGCCACCTTCTCCGCTAGGTCTCCGAGTCGGGGGAGGGCATCATGGAGGTAGGCATGGTGGACGGTTTCGACATGGTCCGCTAGCGCAGCCATGTCCAGTGAGGCCCACTCGGCGGGCTCTGCAACCAGTGGCGTAGCGTTCAAGGTTTCCAGGGTGGTAGCCAGGTCGATGCCAGCCACCGAGCATGCTGCTGTCAGTGTCTGCTGACCGCCACAGCAATAGTCCAGATTCAATGCCTCCAAGGTTGAGGTAAGCTCGGGATACTGCACGATCAGATCGCCGAGGGTGATCTGATCGTCAATGACCGCATGGTCCGATGGTTGATTGTCGGGTGTTTGATTGTCAGTCACGAAGAGTCATTCCCAGTCTTGAGTATTGACGCAATCGTAGAGATCATTGTTCGGGAGCGGTAAGGACCTCCGTCACTATCAACCACAACGGGCGAGCCGTCATTTGACAGCTAGCGAAGTTGAAAGCCGAGGCCGATGGGGTCAGCCGGGTCGAGGGTGAAGTTGCAGCTGGCCACCTGGTACGCCGAGCCAATCACCGAGGTGCCAACCAGGGTTGGAGCATCAGGCTCGGTCCCATAACCCCAACTGTCTGGCTCAGCATCCTGGCGTGGTGTTCCCGGTTCAATCACCGACTCGACTTGGCCGCGAAAAATGCCGCCAGCGATCCCCTCATTGAGGAAGGGTTCGCCGACCCGCAGTTGGCCGCGGTAGCGCAAGAGTGCTAGTTGGGCCGAGGTGCCTGAGCCGCAAGGAGACCGGTCGACCTCGCCGTCGGCAAACACTGTCACATTGCGTTGGTGGAGCAGTGTGCTGGTCGGGTCGTCGTAGGTGGCGGGGTTGACGTCTCGGTGAAAGATGACTCCGTACATCTCCGAGAGTCGGGTTTCGGTTGGGTGTTGTACTGCCGGGTGGTCCTCGAAGTGCGTCTTGATCTCTCGCCCAAGTTTGATGAGTTGGTCGAGTGAGGATGGCTCAAGACAGAGGTCGGTTCCATCCAGGGCAACCGATCCGTAGAAGGCACCTCCAAAGGAAACGTCGACCGAGAGTGGACCGTGCGATGTTGAGACTTCGATGCCGGTTTCGCTCACGAAGGCAGCCACATTCCAGAACTGCACCTGGGTGACTGACCCGTCTTGGTCGATGGTGGCTTCGGTGTGGAGGCGGCCGGACGGAGCATCGACAACGACCTTGACGATGGTCTCTTCCCCGACAATACGAGCCTTGCATGTTTCCAAAGCGGCGGGGATGTCAATGAGACCGGAGTCAATGGCCCAGGTGACCAGGGCGATGGTGCCGTGTCCGCAGGCTGTGCTGAAACCATCCTTGTGAAAGAACACGACCCCGAGATCACCCTTGTCATCATCGGGGGGAGTGACGAAGCAGCCGTACATGTCGGCGTGGCCGCGAGGTTCGTTGACCAGGAACGAGCGTGCCTCGTCCAGGTGTTCTTGAGCCCATGTGCGCCGATCGAGGACGGTCGCCCCTTCGGGGATTGGGGTGCCGCCGGTGACGATTCGAAACGGTTCGCCCGCAGTGTGGTAGTCAACGGTCTGTATTGCCGGAAATGCGCTCGCCATGTCGAGATCATAAACGGCTTCGAACGGTGCCGAGAAGATTGTAACAATCTCGTTGTTCACGCATGGTGGTGAAAGTCGGTCGAGGTCAATGACGAGTCTCCGACGGCGGCGCGGCATCTTGAGGTGGGATCGATGCTTTGGTCACGATCGAACTAGCTTTCTGATACGGCAACCGAGAATTTCTTCACCCTGTGGCACGCCAACTTCTATGCTGCATTCACGATCGTGACCGCGTGGATCGCCTGGATTGGCTACCAACGTCGCCGCCCAGGAGGACTGATGGACTGGTTTCCGCAGTCTCACCGGCCCGCGCTGTTCGGGCTCGGCCTGTTCGGACTTGGGGGAGTTGGGGACGGGGTTTGGCATACCGCCTTTGGCATCGAGGTTGGTATTGACGCCTTGCTTTCGCCCACCCACCTCATGCTGTTCGCCGGGGCTCTGCTGATCCTGTGGACCCCGGTTCGCTCCTCGGCTGAGCGTGGAGATCACAACCCCTGGCTGGCAGTCGGAACAGCAATCGTGGCTACCGCTCTCATTGTCTTCTTTGTGCAATACCTCTGGTATCTGCCCTACCCCTACTTCGCTCGCCAAACCTTCGACGCTGGCACTGGCGCTGGCCGGGGAGCCGTGCAACAGTTCTTTGGAGGAGCAGCAGTGGCGACTCTGGTGCTACTCGGCCCTCTCCTGCTGGTGGCCGGTCGGTGGAGGCTGCCCTTTGGCGCGGCCACCCTGGTCTGGATGACGGCCCAGACCCTAGAGTCTCTGGCGTTCTCTCAGGAGTATTGGGCGATCGGGTTAGCGGCCGCAGGTGGCCTTGCTTTTGACCTTGCCTACCTTGCTTTTCGTCGATGGTGGTGGAATTTGCTGTCGGCGGCCATGATCGGCCCGCTCGTTCTCTGGGCCTCCTACCTTCTGGTGGCATCGCGCGAAAGTCTCGGCTGGCCGCCAGAGATCAGCGGTGGCCTGTTGTTCGTCACGGCATTTTGTGGGGCAGGCCTGGTCTTGCTGCAGCGCTCTGGGGCGAACCCGGCCCCCACAGATGGTGAGACGGCCTAGGCCCCGCCGCTACCGCCACAACAACCAGAGAGCGGAGAATCGGGCCGTTCGACCGGTTCGAGGGTGGGGATGGGCTGGCTCAGCCACTGACGCATGGTGTTTGTGACCAGGTCAGGCTGGTCGTGATGAGGCCAGTGGCCAGCACGAGGAATCGTCACCAAGGTCCATGTCTGTGCCAGATGATGCCATGTTCCGTCCAGACTGTCAGCGAGCAGGACAGGATCATCAAGTCCATGGAACTGCAGAACAGGAGCTGTGATCGGCCTAGGTGAGGTGTCGTGGGCACGGTCGGGCGGGTTCTGACGGTAGTAGTTCATCATTGCCTCAACGTCGGACCGCTTGAAGGCTTCGGCGTACCGGTCCCGACTGGTGTCATCCCGGGCGAGAAACTCGGCCAGTGCGTCGGCGTTCATTGCCCGCTCAGAGCCTTCTTGGCGGAAGTCATGGGTGTAGGCGAACGCTCCGAGTTGACTACTCCCGGGTCGTTTCATTTCCGTAGACATCGCTGCTGGATGAGGGACATTGACAATGATCAGTCGCTCAGTGAGTGACGGGTTTGCTTGAGCAAAAGCCCAGGCCGTTGCTCCACCCCAGTCATGTCCAACAATGGTGGCCGACTCGCGTGCTTCGTTGAGGATGACGGCTGCGACATCTCCAACGAGGTGTTCCATGGAGTAGTTCTCTACTCCGCGGGGTGCGTCACTCAAGTTGAACCCACGGGTGTCCATGGCGGCAACCGAGTGGGTGGCGAGGAGGCCATCAATCTGGTGGCGCCAGCTGTACCAGAAGTCGGGGAAACCGTGAATGAACACGACAAGCGGTCCGGACCCGCCAGCCATGTAGTGGATCTTGACCCCGTTGTTGGTGGCGTAGCGGTCCTCGAGTTGGGGGTTGGTGACGTTCGGGGTGTTGAGTCGGTCGGTGTCAGTCATTGCTTGGCACCTTTCAGCGGAGAGGTTTCTGTGTCGGTAGGACATGTGGTGGGCCGCATCCCAAGTAGGACTCGGACCATGAGCACGAGGAAGGGCAGTTCGATGACCGGGCCGATGACGACGGTCAGGGCAACAAGTGGGCTGGCGAACGCGGTGGCTGCGATCGCCAGTGATGCTTCGGAGTTTCGTGAGGTGGTGGTGAAGGCGAGTAGTGCGGTTTGTTCATAGGGCAGACCCGCTAATCGGCCGACTAACAGCGCGACGAGGAAAGCAATCACAAAGAAGGCCACCATTGGTTTGATCAGGGTGAGAACAATGTTGGGGTTGTCGAAAATCACGCTGGCTTGGGAGGCGAACATGGAAACGATCACAACGACGAGCGCAATGGTTTTGAGCTGTGTCCGAGTGATGGTCCGCTGAACCTCATCGATTGTGACCGGACTTGAGGCCAGCAGGCGTCGCGTCATGGTTGCCGCCAACGCGGGAAGTACCAGAAAGACCAGCACGCTTTTGACGATGCTCGTCGGGTCAATAGTGGTTGCGGTGCCCTCGAACGCCAGCAGGTAGATGGGTAGAAGCAGGACCTGCAGGACAAGGTTGAGTCCCAGCAGGCTGATTCCTAGACCGGCGTCTCCGGCCGCCAGTTCTGTGAAAATCAGATACCAGCCAATACATGGCGTTACCAGGAACAGGATTAGACCGACTCGAAGGTCTGGTTGATCCTGAAGGAAGACCGTCCCCAGAGCCCAAGCTAGTAGGGGGTTGACAATGAAGTTCAGCCCGATGGCAATGGCCAGAAATCGCCGCTGCCTGAAGGCGGTAGCGACCTGGCTGAAATCCAATCCCAGCATGACCAGAAAGATGAGAACAAAAACCCCAATGGACACCAGTGAACCAAGCTTGTCTGCCATGGTCGGGAAGGCCTTGGCTAGACCCAGCCCTATTGCGATCGACGCGACTAACAGGAGGGGTTGGAATCGGTCCAGCCTTCCGAGACTGGTGGTTGAATCGGTATCGGCCTGGACATCCAAGGGTGGGTGCGTGGCTGTCACGAAGATGCCGAGACGCCAGATCCAGTCTCGACCGTTCGGCCCGAGGCCGCCCAGTCTTCGACGCCACCGGGGAAGCGACCGACATTGCTGTAGCCGGCCTCGACCAGCAGGGTTCCGACGAACTCAGCTCCGAGACAGTCCTTGTCTGTGCAGTACACCAGCACCCGCTGGTCCTTCGAAGCAATCGTGGTCGCTGCTTGCTCGGCGACCCCATTGAAGTCGAAGTGGTTGGTTCCGGCGATGTGTGCCGTGCCGTAGCTGTCATCCCCTTGGGCATCGATGACTACCACATTGGGGTCCTCAAGTGCAGCTTCCAACTCCTCAACCGATACTGGCGGGAGAAGTACGTCAAGGGGCGTTCCGCCGTGCGGGTTGGCTCCAAAGTGTTCGGTGTCGTCGACCACCGTGTAGAGCTCCCAAGGAATCCCGTCGGCATCAATGGTCCACGCCTTTTCTTGGGTGGCGAAGCAGCAGGTGTGCGGATCATCAACTTTGACAGGGAGTTCCAACTCTGCGATGCGTTGGGTCTGGCTAGCCACCTCGTCGCCGGATTCATATTCGATTCCAACATGGTTGATCGACCCAGATTCACCTTCAGCCTCGATCACAATCAGCTTGAGGGGTGGGTCTTCGACGATGAAGTTGGCGTACCCGTCGCGATGTTTGGCTGGCTTGACGCCAAGCAATTTGCTATAGAATTCAACCGAAGCATCGACGTCGCTGACGTTGAGTGAGAGTTGGAACCTGGACATTGGGCTGCCTCCGAGCATAGTATTCATGTATTACACAACATAATGGAATAGTGGAACTGATGTCAACCCCTTCGAGCAATCTCATACCCCCTGCTCTGGCTCAGCGAGCCTTGATAGGCGAGCCCGAAGTGGACGAGCTGGCTGGTCTCTTCCGTGTCCTAGCCAGTGATACGCGGCTGCGCATCCTCCATTCCATTGCCCGCGCCGAGGAGATCACCGTTGGCGACATCGCCACCGAGGTTGAGGCCAGCGCACAGACGGTTTCTAATCATCTGCAACGAATGGCTGACCAGCAGATTGTTGCCACCAGGCGCGATGGCAACCGCATGTACTACCGGTTGATCGACCCGTGCGTCGGTGGACTGATCGAGCTGGGCCTCTGCCTGCTCGGCCATGACCCCAACTGCACTCGATAACGCTGGCACGAGGGCTAAGTGCCGTAGCAAATGGCTCCTAGCTGGACAGTGGCATTGTCGGAGGTTTCGGTACCGAACGAAACGGTCCTGATCTAGGTTGGGGAGATGAGCTCAGCACCCACCTTCCATGCCCTCCATACCAACGGCTTCTTCGTGATGGCAAACGCCTGGGACATCGGGTCAGCAGTCCGATTTGAGAAGCTCGGCTTCAAGGCCATCGCCACCACCAGCTCGGGCCACGCCGCATCGCTGGGCCTGCAAGACCAGGAAGTGAACTTCGAACAGCTCTGTGCCCACGTTGCCGATCTGGTTCAAGCGGTCGAGATCCCCCTCAGTGTTGATAGCGAACAGCTCTTCGGCTCTACGCCCGATGAGGTAGCGAGCAATGCTCGAGTGCTCGCTGAGCTCGGGGCTGCCGGGCTGTCGGTTGAGGACTATGACCCGGTGGCCAATTCGGTCGAACCGTTGGATACCGCCGTGGCGCGGGTCAAGGCGGCGGCCGAGGTGGCCAAGAGTACTGGCATGGTTCTGACCGCTCGGGCAGAGAACTTCCTGTATGGCCGACAGGACCTAGATGACACCATCACTCGACTTCAGTCCTATGAAGAAGCTGGCGCTGATGTGCTCTATGCCCCGGGCCTCACCCAACCAGACGACATTGCTCGGGCACTGGCCGAGGTATCAAAACCGGTGAATGTCTTGCTGATGTCGGCTGGGCCTTCACCCACGGAATTGGCTGCGCTTGGTGTTCGCCGCGCCAGTACCGGTGGCCGCCTGGCCTTTGACGCCTATGAGGCGGCAGAGGTTGCAGCCAAGAAGCTGCTCACCTAATTCGGGGACTTCCTTGTCACGATTGACAGGCGTGGGATGCTCTAGGTAGTTGTGGCCTTTAGTGACTTCATCGAACAGAACCAGGTCAGGATCAGGGCCGGGCTCATTGCCGCCTACGGTCCGGAGATAGGCATTGAAGCGGCATCCGATGCCATGGCTTACGGCTGGGAGAACTGGGACCGATTGTCCACCATGGCCAATCCCTCTGGTTACCTGTTTCGGGTTGGCCAAACATCAGCACGAGCAGCGCTTACTCGTAGCTCCCGACAGTCCGGTCCTCTTGGACAATTAACGAAGCTGCCGATTCCTTTGGTATCTGAACTCCCGGAGTTTGAGCCGGGTCTGATTCCGGCTCTAGACAAGCTGAGTGAGTCTCAACGGCTTTGTGTGCTCCTCGTTCACGCCTTCTCCTGGACCAAGGCCGAGGTGGCCGAACTCTTGGACATTGACCATTCGACGGTTCGAACCCATGTCTCTCGGGGTCTCAAGAGCCTGCAACTCAGCCTGGAGGTTGAACCCCATGTCTGAACAACTCGTAGTCGATCAACTATCGCGCTATGGCACCTGGCTTGAAGGTGAGGTTGGACTAGCGCTGAAAGGTGATGGCTGGTCGCGGTTTGACACCCTGGTCGCCTTTGACGGTTCGGACGAAACGGACGGTGACCTTCTCCGGCCCCTTGAACCAGTCGAGATCCTTGCCCCGGTCGGAGGAAGAGATGCCGTCTCGTCGCTCACCTCAGTGGAGGAAGTTCGATCGTTGGGAGCGCGAGTTCCTCGAGGCGCTCGGACCTTGGTTGGCGCCAGTGTCTTGCTTCTGGTTGTGGTTGTTGGCGGTCTATGGCTAAATGGCCAGTTGTCGTCACTGGCCTCGGCCGACCTACCGCCCGACCCGCCCGGTGCCCTCTTTGTCCTACCGGATCCTGACCTGGAACTGGAGCTGAGCGGTGAGCGGTCCGATGGGCCATTTGGAGTGCCTGACTCTTCCGTGCCCCTGCGTGGCTACGTCTTTGCGATTGCTGTTGGGGATGTCTTTCATCACCCGGTTTCTGCTTGGATATCTGAGGGCGAGCCTCACTTCATGCCTGGGACGGAAGTGGTCGAGCACCCCGCCCCCGGTGGTCCAGCTCTTGTCAGTGAATTCGGTCCCTCACGACAGGTTGTTCAACAGCGTGACGAGTTCTTCCTGTCTTTGACCTCATCGACGCTGACCACCAGCGAGTTGTTGACGGTCCTCGGTGAGCTGGAGATGAACGGTATTGGTCGTCTGGTCCTGTCCGAGAGTTCTGACCTGACCCTGATGGATTCGGTCGAGCTCGACCCCGCATTTGCTCGGATCGGGACTAGTGCGTTCGATGCCATCGGTGAGTTCGACGGGTCCATCACCATCGAGACGGCGAACGTACCGTCGGGGGCGATGTTCGCTGGTTTCTCCGGTGGCCAATGGTCCCGGTGGGAACAGGGCGGCCGGTTTGGGTGGGAGGCCCGGGAAACATTTGAGTATGTTGAGCCATCGCCGGAGCATGAGGACGAGGTGGGCCCCACCAATGGGCTCATCTGGCAGGCCACACCCAACCGTGCGGTATTAGTTAGTGGGCAGGTCTCGATTGAAGATCTCCACAAGATCATCAGGGGGCTACGGATCGTGTCTGAGGATGAGTGGCGTGAGGCTTTCGAGGGCTAGAGCCGTCCAGCCAATGACCTGACCGATTCGCTCATGACGGTTCTTGTGCCAGTTCATCGCGCATGGTCTTGCGAGCCCGGTAGAGACGTGACTTGGTTGCCCCAACCGTCGTATCGAGGATCTCAGCCACCTCAGAGGTCCGCATGCCGCAACCATCTTTGAGAACGAGAACCCGCTGGTAGGGGGGCGGAAGCTTGCGCAGGTTGGACAAAACCATTCGCCCGGTCTCCGCAATCAGCGCTGCTGCTTCCGGATTGGTCGGGCGATGAGCGCCAGCAGCTGATGTGGTTCGGGCATCCTCCAGTAAATCATCCAAGGACTCCGGTGGCAGATGACGATGGAGCATCCGGCATTCATTGCTGACAATGGTGTGAAGCCAGGTCCGGACCGAGGCCTCTGCTCGAAAGGCACCGCCCTTACTCTGCGCCGCCTTCAGTAAGGCAGTCTGAGCAACGTCTTCCGCGTCGTCGGCATCGTGACAGAGATAGTGGGCGAAGCGTCGGAGATCCTCGGAGTAGTTCCAGATGCTGTCGTCAGCCACTTCCCAATTGTAGGCCACGCCTCAGATACCGAAGATGTGACTTTGGTCCTGGTGGTTTGGCGCGCCCTTTTCGCCCCTCCCGAATCTATGAGTCACAAGGTTGGGAATGTGTTCCAACAGATCTCTGAATAAAGAAAGGTTGTGTCATGACTAGACCCGTTGACACGGTGCGTCCTGGGGGTACGACGGCACCGAAGACAAGTGTGAATCTGGGAGGCAGGTTGAGCCTGTCCCGACGACAATGGTCGTTCTTATGGGCGGGCATCGTCTTCGGTGTCGCCCAGATCATTTACATGATCACCCTGCTCATTAGCGGTGGGGATACAACAAAGCCAATCACCGTGACGACCGACCTCGGCAAGATGTTTCGTGGCCTGGAGTTCACCATCGGCAAGATCTTCGGCTTTGACTTGGAGCTCTACGGGAACTCCGTCGATGGCGTTGCCAGTGGTGGAGCTTTCACCCCCGGGGTTGGCTGGCCCATCGTCGGCATGGTTATCGGTGGCCTAATCGTGGCCCTGGCTGAGCGCGAATCACGGGCGTGGGTGAAGTACCCGGCCAAGGTCCTTGGTATCTCCTTCCTTGGCGGAATGATCTTCAGCTACGGCACCCGCTTGGCCGGAGGTTGCACGCTCAACCATCTTCTTGGTGGCGTCCCCATGATGAGTATCCACTCGACCTTCACCGTCATGATGATGGCGGCAGGCGGAGCAACAGCCTTTGGCTTGTTGACGAAACTCGGTGTCGGCCAGTACTTCAAGCACCAAGAAACCAAGTCCTATTGCGAGGCAGGCGACGATACGTGTGCCACCTATGACCCCAAGTATCAGTGGAAGAAGAATCCCTGGTATTGGGTTGGTATGGCCTTCTCCGTCAGCTTGCTGGCCGTGGCCATCTTCGGCGGACTGTTCAATCCCGAAGCTCTCGAACACCTGAAGGACGGCGAAGTCGTCGAGTTCGGTAAGTCAGCAGCATCCAAGGGCTGGATCTATGTTCTTGGCACCCTGCTTGCTGGAATCATTGGCGGTGTCGGAATGGCCAAAAGCGGCTTCGGAACAGAGTGCGCTCTGGTGAGCTTGGAGTCGGCCGGTTCGATGCGAGACCACGACAGCCGCTACGCCAAATGGGGGGTGCCAAAGATCACTCGAACCTTGATGCGGGGCTACCTGCCAATCATTGGCCTTGCCACCTCGTGGGTCCTTACCGGGGGCTTCGTTGTGCTGATGTGGATGCTTGGAACCCAACCAGGCTTTGGCGGGAGCCTGAAGTATCAATTCACTGCCGGAAGCCTCATCGGAGGTTTCCTCCTCGGCCTGGGTGCGGTCATGATGATTGGTTGCGAGATCCGTTCCTACATGCGAATCGGCATGGGCTACCTCAACACCATGCTCGGTTTCATTGGTTTCGCTGTGGGGTATCTGCCCTACACATTGTTCCTCGACCAGCACAAGTCCTTCTTGGAGTCGACGGTAATGATCGAGTCCTACAAGTGGTATGAGCTCATCGCTCCGAACAGTGTTGCCATGCAGAAGGTCATCTACGCCTCGTGGATTCTTGCCCTGGGGTTCTTCCTTCGTTGGCTGATCCGTAAGGGAGCATCGAACGTAGGTCTGACCGAGCCGCAGCTAATCAACCTGAACACGGAAGATCTTCAGCGGGCGATCGATGCTGAAGCGAAGGACGGACTGGTTGGTGGGGTGAATGCCCCAGAGCCAGCTGTCTTGAGCTGACCAGGTCCATCGAAAACGGGAGAGTCGGGCGACACCCGGTGGCGTGGCTCATCGATCTTGCAACCATGTTTGTGGTGGTTGAAGCAAGGTCGGTGGGCCGTGGTGTGTCTGGGTGGCAGCTGCGGGAGAGTCCGGGCCGAGCATGATTGGATTGGTCTTTCCGCAACCGGTCCACCCGGGGCCTGCCATTGCTTGGGAGACTCTTGGCATGGCCGAGGAATTTGCGGGTGACAAGAAAAAGGGGCAATCACTGCTCGGCCCGGTTGAGCGACGCTTCATCGACTGGGGTATTCCGAAAATTCCCAAGCCAATCCTGAGTCATCACCTGACCATGATCACCCTGCTGTGGTCCGTGGGAACGGTCCTGTTTGGCTGGCTGGCGGTCGACAATCGGATCTGGCTACACGCCATGTCGGTCATGGTCATTGGTCAATGGCTGACCGACTCCTTTGATGGATCGTTGGGCAAGTACCGAAAGCAGGGTTTGGTCAAGTGGGGCTTCTTCATGGACCATTTGCTGGATCTGATCTTTGCCGGCTCGATTGTCATTGGCTATTCGTTCCTGGTCGACGCCTGGTGGTTGGAGTTCCTCTTCCTCATCCTGCTGCTGATCACCCTGGCCACCATGGCTACCTCCTTCCTTGCCTTCGCTGCCACCAACCAGTTTCAGATTGCCTACTACGGCATTGGGCCGACCGAGATTCGTATCGGCTACGTCGCCCTCAACACCTTCGTCTACTTCGTTGGTACAACGATCTTCAGTTGGGGCGTTCCCGTCATCGTTGGACTCAACCTTGTCGCCTTCCTCATCATGGTTGTGCAAACTTCCAAGATGTTGTGGCAGATGGATTATGACGCCAATGTCGATGGGCAACCGCGCCCGTAGCCACCCAAGCCAAACGGGGTTTGTTGCCCTAGGGCATAGGAATCGAGCCGCTCATTCGAACTCCGATCTCTCGCTCCGGGTCGTACTCCGAGATGCCGATCTTTCCGTCGAAACCGTCGGCTCCCGTCAGGTCGAAATCGGTTGATGGCCACGGATCGTCGTCAACTTCGGCCTCACCCGTCGTGAGCCCTGGGCCAGCTTCGTTTGTCTTGAAATAGTCAACGATCGATGCGTAAGCCCCGACTGGCCCCTCCCAGGACAGGGAGTAGTAGACATCTTCGCCGTACTCATCAACGACCACTTCGAGACTGTCGGGATAGAGCCCGGGCTCGACGATGGGCCTAAGCAGCCAGGCCCAGACGTCGGTGTTGAGCTGGACTTCAGCCGGGCCTTCGACATAGTTGCCCGAGACACGAACCCTTAGCTCCGGCTGGTTGCTGGTATCCCCATCGATGTACTCGTAGTAGACGGTGGATATTGGACTGTTTGGATCGGCGGGGGCGAAGGACAGTTCGGTTGAGTTGTACTCAAGGTCCTCGTCGATTCCTTCTGGAACCCAGATTGCTGGGTCCATGAGTTGGGGCATTTCGTCGCGGAACCAATCACGATCAAATGAAGGCAGATACGTAGTGCGGACCGACAAGGAAGACTCGGTCGCCTCTGCGTAGAAGTTCTGGTAGGCCGACATGTAGGTCAACATGAGTCCCTCAGGAAGGGGCACCTCTGCTGGGAAGCTCATGACCTCTACCAGGAATGGATGAAGCTCTGTTTCTGAGAATGACGCGAAGGCTGGCAGTTCTCGAATCGGGCCGGTCAAACCCATGACTCTGGATTCCTCGCTAGCGGCCATCGCAGCGACAGCCTCGTCGTCCATTGGTTCTGGTGTTTGGGCCGCTTCGGCCTCGTCGGCACCCGTGGTGTCGTTGTCGACTGGTGATTCCTCAGTGACAAGACTGCTTTGGACTTCTGGTGCCTCGTTGCCGTCGGTTGCGCTGGTGATCTGATCACTAACAAACCCGCAAGCCGAGGTTGCCAGTGACATCGCGAGCAATATGCCCAGATTCTGCTTTCTCATGTTCCCTCCAATGCTCAGGCGACAGGTGTGCCACGCTGAGCGCCGATGATGGCATTGGGCCGTTAACGGGCCGTTAGTCAACGATTCGAGATTGCGTTTCGGCCGGGTAGCGATTCTCCTGACCGACTAGCCTTGCCCGATGGCAAGTAACGACAACGGTCCAGCCCTCGATGACCACCAATACACCGTTGCAGGGCTTCGGTCCTATGAAGCGATTTATGCCCGAGACTTCGTCAGTCCGGGTGGACGCCGAACAACAGCAGAGATCTTTGATGAGTTGACCTGGCGTCCTGGCCAAACGGTGCTTGATGTTGGTTGTGGGCTTGGTGGGGCAGCATTCATGATGGCGTCAGAGCGTGGCTCTGAGGTTTATGCCATTGACTTGTCACGCAATATGGTCGATGAGGCAGCAAAGCGGTGCCACGGCTACGGCCTGTCAGCTCAGGTCACGATGGTTCACGGCGACATCCTGACCCACGAACTTCCCCACCAGTTCGACTTGATCCATAGTCGTGAGGTCTTCCTCCATATCCATGACAAGGCTGGTCTCTTCAGAATTCTGCGAGACTCTCTCAAACCGGGCGGGACACTCCTTTTCACTGACTACTGCTGCGGTCCGGATCAACCAAGTGAAGCCTTCCAGTCCTATGTCACCGAGTTCGGCTATGACTTGCGAACTGTCGATGAGATTGGAACCCTCTTGACTGATGCCGGATTTGGTGGAGTGTCAGCCATGGACCAGACCCAGCGGTTCATCGACATTCATCATCGTGAACTGGAAGAGCTCCCAAACACCGATCTATCCCAGGCCGACCAAGATGAGCTTCGGGTCGGATGGTTATCCAAGATTGACCGAGCTGAGCGCGGCGAGCAGCGCTGGGGCTGGTTTCAAGCAACAGTCTGATGATCAGGTTGCTGATTCCTCAGCCGGGACCCGGTCAACGTTCAGATTCTGGAGATGACTGTTGGCCTGCCGTGGAATGAGTAGCCCAAGTAGGCCAAGAAGGACGATCTTGGTTCCTTCAAAGATGGCGAAGATGAAATGGATTGGTGAGCCAGGCAGTGGGTCGCCGGCGATGACGATGGCAACACGGTCATTGAGCTCGGGCAAGATCCAGAGCGATTGGGCCACCAAGATGATCCCAACCCCAAGTACAAGCAACCAGTGACGCTGGTCGGCCTGGCCTTGCTGGTGAGCTCCGGCAATCAGTGAAACCAGCGCGATGATCAAGCCCCATTGCAACCAACTGAACAGGCCAAAGGTGGTGCGCCCAACATCAAGCGCAACTTCCAGTTCTAAGGACTCAGCCCGGAACTTGGCTGGTGTTGCGATGAGGGATACTCCGACCACCATGCCTAGCCAGGTCCAGGCCAGAAGCTGGAGTGGGGTATTTCGCGAGGTCATCTTCCAACCTTAGACAGCTTGGCAGCGAGGGCAACGCGTCGGCCGACTCGGGTGCTGAGACTAATGGCACACAAGTGGATGCCGGGGGGTCAGGCTCCCGTTGCCGTGACCGTTGGCTGGTTCTTGGCGGGCGTCTCTGTTGGTGAGGTATTGGGCCTCCAGAAATAGAGCAGGCCGGAGATCCAGGTCGCATTGAACATAGGGAATCCAGACAGCGATAGTGGGACGACCCCGGTGCTGGTGTAGAAGATGCCACCAGCGAGGTCCAGGAGCTGGATGACGATCATGATGTCGATCCACAGGCTGTGCTTTGATGGCTCGCGTGAGATGAAAAGGAAGGCTGCCCCGTAGCCGATGAAGCGCGAGGCCAACATGGCCAGGGGATAGAACGTGTCGTCGCTAGGGACGCTGTGGCCCATTGACTCCAAGAGGAAGCCTGGGGCGAACAGGTACAGGACCCCAAGCACGATCTGGATTACTCCGACGACTCGCAAAAGGATCTTGAGGTTTCTCATTGTGGCACTCCTTGACAGGGGATGGACATGAGTTACCATACGGAAGTAGCTACCCTTTGGGAAGTAGTTACCTTTTGGAAAGTAGAGCACCAGATGGAGAGTTTTGCGGAACTAGGGGCCTGCGAAGAAGAGTGTCCGATAAAGAAAACTGCTGATCTCATCCAGGGACGTTGGACAACCCTCGTTATTCGAGAACTCCTGCCCGGTAAGAAGCGCTTCTCCGAGATTCAGCGAGGGCTTGCTGGGATCAGCCCGAAGGTGCTCACAGCACGTCTCCGCCATCTGGAAAGCAACGGTGTGCTCACTCGAACGGCATTTCCGACCGTTCCGCCATCGACGGAGTATGAGCTAACGTCGCTTGGACAGAATCTGGAAGCAGTCCTGCTGGCGATGGCCGAATTCGGTGATCAACTGCCAGGCAACGCGATGTTGGCAAATGCTTCGGTCTAGCTACGGATCCCGTAGAGCTGGTCCAGACGTGCGGCCAGTGTTTCGGTGGTGAGAGCGCCGCGATCAACCTGTAACACACGACCCTGGGCATCATAGAAAACGGTGAGTGGCATGCCGCCGCTCCCACCGAGGCTCCGGTAGAGCCCATTGCCGCCAGCGCCATTGATGTCGCGCAACAGAGGCTGATCGGTGATCCCGGTTCGTTCAGCCATGGGCCGCCAGTTGCCAGTCTCGTTGCTGTTCACAAAAACAATCTCCAGCTCACCCTCAAACTCTTCGCTTGCGGCCCGAAATGCTGGTAGCTCCCCCTCACATGCCGCACACCAGGAGGCAAAGAAGTTCGCCACCAATGGTGTGCCCTCATAGCTGGCCAGGGTGAAGCGGCCATTGGTTCCATCGTCCAGGTCCGAATCAAGAGCGGGGAGATCCCACGCCGTTGCCTCGGTCTCGCCGGTTTCGGGGCGACTGGAGACGACGGCGAAGGCAATGACGGCCAACACGACAGCCATTACTCCGGCACTCAGAAGGATTCGGTCACGCTTGGCCTTCTTAATCTTGTGCTGGCGCCGTTCTTCCTGGGCAGCTCGCCTAGCTGATTGTTTCGCCGGCGATTGTTGCTTTGGACTTTTCTTGGTTGATCGATTGTTGTTCTTCTTCTTCGACATGAGCACTCGCTTCGTGAATTGGGGTGATGGGTTTGGGCTGGGCCTTAGCCAAGATTGACGAGCCACTCCAGGCCGACCGATCGCATGACACTCTGAAGTTGGGTGGTGATCCAGATCAGCTTGTTGAGGATGAGCAAGATGCCGAAGATGGCCATGAAGAGTGATGACACGATCACAATGTGTTGCAGGTGGGACTTGACCCAGTTCAGGCTGCCGGTGAGGCGGCTCATGAGCAGGCCCATGATCAAGAAAGGCAAGCCCAAACCCAGGGTGTACACGGCCAGCAGGGATGCTCCTGTTGTTGCTCGTCCCGATGCGGCGGCAATGGCCAAGACCGAGGTCAGGATGGGTCCGATGCATGGTGTCCAACCAAAACCAAAGGCGACTCCGGCAACGGTTGGTGCCGCTCGGCCGTACTTGCCCAGTTCGGGCTGGAAGCGTTTCTCTTGATAGAGCCACGGAGCTTGCAGGAAGAGTGAACCGAGCATGAACAGCGCCATACCCAAAACCAGGCCGCCGGAGATCCTGGTAAGCAGGATCTGCTGATTGAAGATGAACTGCCCGATGGTGGTGGCCGACAAGCCGAGGAGTACAAAAACCGAACCGAACCCGAGGATGAACAGGCTGGTGTCTCGAACAACGGTCCAACTGTTGGATGATTTCGACTCTTGAAGCTCGCTGACTTCAAGCCCAGTGATGAGGGACAAGTACCCGGGTACGACTGGCAGGACGCATGGGGACGCGAAGCTGATCAACCCACCACCGAAAGCAATGACATAGCTCAGCACCGTGACGGCCTCTGTCTCGATCACTCCTTCTAAACCGCATGAAGGCCCTGATCCATTCCCTCAGACCCTTGAGGTAAACCTGTTGCCCACGATCTCTTCCTATTCGATCTCGGTTGCCGCAGCTTTGGCCATGGCCTTGGCGTTCTTTCGTCGCATCACGTCGGTCAGTCGCTGTGCCTGGTCCGGTTTCGTCCAAGGACAGATGGCAATGCAGGCACCGCAGCCGTAGGAGACTGCGAAGTAGGGGAGGCACTTGTCGAAATCGACGTACCACTTGATGTCGCCACGCACCAGCTGCTTGTCCGGAGTGATCGCTGCTGGAGGGCATGCGTCGGTGCAGATCCGGCAGCCAACACAAAATGAATCAACAAAGAATGGCTCCGGCTTAGCCGAATCCACGAGTGGCAGATTGGTCATCACCGCGCTGATTCGAAAACCAGAGCCCAGGTCGGTGTCGATGAGTGAACCGTGCTTGCCCAGTTCACCAAAGCCGGCCTCGATCGCCGCGGGCAGAAGAAGGACTGGTCCAGCGCCGGGTCCCCCGTGGCCTTCGGCTTCATAGCCATGTCCTCGAATCCAGTTGGCCACTTCTCTTGCTGCAGCTGTGCCCCGGTTATAGCTGTGATGTACCTCTCGGGCAGCCTCCCACTCCGGAGCTTGAGACAGGGCCTCGTACTCCATGCGGTCCGCCAAGAGGATTATCCACTTGAAGGGGACATCCATTCCCTCAAAGGCCCACTCCTGACGGAACCGGACAATACCAACTTTGGTGGCCGAGTTCTCCGCCTCCCCGAGGGCGAACTCGCGGACCAGCCGGTCCCAGTCAGCTGGGGAGTTCTGCGTCTGGTCGATCGCTATTGGATCCGGAGTGAACCCTCCCGGCGCTCGCATGGTGGTACGAAGAACTTCGTGGCTGGTGTATTCGCGAGTGATGTGGTTCTGGACTTCGCCGTGGGCAATAGATTTTGGGTTGCGCCACATTGGTGGCGAAATAGGTCGGCTTTTCGTTTCGCCCAGACCATTGATGGTATTGCCAGAGATTTCAGGAAACAGGTCAAGAATTTCTGCCGGCGCTTCCCAGACCGGAGTCCGGCGTTCCATTCTACGCGGTGGTCGTTTGGCAGTCATTTGCTGAGTAGAGCGGCAACCTTGGACCGCTGTACCTTTCTCGTTGGTGTCATTGGAAGCTCGTCGAATAACTCAAGTCGTTCGGGCCATTTGTACTTGGCCATCTTGTTGTCATCGAGAAGCTGGCAGACTTCTTCCAATGTGACGGTGTCTCCAGGTGTCGCCTGGACACACAAGCAGGCTCGCTCACCCAGGGTCGGATCTGGTACTGGCACAATGGCGCACACCGCGATTGCCGGGTGATTCACCAGGATGGCCTCGACCTCGGCCGGGTTGTATTTGATACCACCACGATTGATGATCTCCTTGGTCCGACCGGTGATACGGAGATACCCATCAGCATCGATTGTGGCCAGGTCACCGGTTCTGAACCAGCCGTCATCGGTGAAGGCAGCCTTGCTCGCTTGTTGGTCATTGAGGTAGCTCGTGAACACCGAGGAGTCTCGGGCTTGGAGTTCGCCCTTTACTCCGCTTGGCAGATCGTTGCCTTCGGCGTCAACCACTCGCAGGCGGATGCCGGTAGCAGCTCGGCCGGTGGATGTGATTCGTGTATCCAGTGGATCATCAGGGCGACCGTAGGCGCCCACCTGCAGCTCGGTCATTCCCCAGAGTCCAATGACGGAGCCATCTGGGAGCAGATCATCAACCGACTGGGCCAAGGCTGGTGGCACCGCAGAGCCTGACAGGCAGACCAGGCGGGTAGCACGAAGGGAGGATTCGGTGAGCTGGTTGGAAGCAATGAGTGGTGCCAGGTGGGCGGGAGCGGTGAACAAGGCGGTTGGGGCCAGTTCGGTTAGGTCATCCACGATGGTTTGAGGATTGAAGGCGGGGATCATGGTTGTGCATGAGCCGGCAGCCATAGCGATTTGGAGGGTGAACATCCCATAGAGGTGGGAGAAGGGTGCCAGCGATGTGACTCGGTCATCCTTGGTGAGACCGAGCTCGGACGAGGCTCGTTTGGCATTCTCCAGGAAGTGTCGTGAACTATGAGCAACACCCTTTGGCTGAGCGGTCGTTCCTGACGTATAGAGCAGGATGTAGGGAGCGTCGACGTTTGCCTGCACCACGGCTGTGGGACTCGGACTTGCG
This sequence comes from Actinomycetes bacterium, assembly GCA_024280015.1. GTDB lineage: Bacteria > Actinomycetota > Acidimicrobiia > Acidimicrobiales > SZUA-35 > JAJRQY01. The sequence continues at coordinate 22,588 of JAJRQY010000133.1, read as the reverse complement.
GTTGACACCGCGGCGTAGTCCAGCGCCCCATCTGTCGGGGTTCCAACCGAGACAATGGTGTCGAGTTGGGGGATCTTGTCTCCGAGGTCGATGAGTTCTTGGGCGGGGCTTCGGTCCTTGAATGACCCAAGAACGACAGCAACCTTGGCGCCGGAGTGGACCAGAAGGGCCTCAAGTTCTGACTGGCGATAGGGCATGTGCAAGGTTTGCAGGACTGCCCCTCGCGCCGATGTGGCCAGCAGCATGATGAGATACTCCGCCACGTTAGGAAGCTGCACGGCAACGATGTCACCCGGTTCAACACCAAGTTCGGCCAACCCGGCGGCCAGGCTCCTCGTCGCCTCCCCCAACTGGGCAAACGTCATTGTCACCGCGGCGGAGGTGATGGCGACACCGTTAGGCTGGGAGCCCTCTTGGGTCTGGAGCCACTGATAGATGGTTTGCTTCGAACCGCTGTCGTTCATCGTTGGCTCCATCCAGGTGAGGTAGCCCGATGCTAGTCGACCGAGCTTCTTGCTCAAAGCTGCATCGCAGCAAACTTGATGGCTTCGAACCAACTGGTTAGGTTGGTCGACCAACCAAACAATGCTTGATTTGGGATCCGCTCCAGTCGTGGAATCGGAGCGAGGGGTGGGGACTGGACCTGATGGACGTTTCATGGATGTCGTAACCGAAGACAACGCCGTTCCCATTGTCCGGGTTGTCGCCGCTATGGCTCGTCGCTCACTCAGCCAGCCCTCAACGGAGAAACTGGTTCGACGGGCACGGGGTAACGCGGTACTCCAGTCCATGACTGACCCCCAGGCTGTGACTGCTCATTTCGATGGCACCTCGATTCACATTCGGAGGGGAGCGCTAGCCAACGCGGACGTCACCATTGTTGCCGACCTGGCCGATGATTCAGTCAAACCCAAGATCACCGGTGCCGCCCGCCACCCGGTTCTGGCCCTAGCCATGGGAAAGCTTCTGGAACCGCCGATTGGGGAGTGGCGCCAAGAAGCCGAGCAGTTCATGGCTGGTGCATTGGCCGATGAAACCTGCCCACGGCCGTTGCGCCTGGTTGTCAGTAACACCTCAGAGTCACAGCAATGGGGCGGTGACGGTGAAGCTGCCATCGAGATTCATGGCTCGGCAGAGCAATTGGCCGCAGTGATGTCAGGATCCGCACTGGTGGCTGAAGAGGTGCTGGCCGGAAATCTCAAGTTGATCGGTGACCTGCGCGACTTGTCGGTGCTCACCCGTTTCACTATCGACCACTTGTTTGGAGAGCTGGGATGAATTCTTCTTCAAGCGGGGAACGAGAAGCTGCACAGCAATTCTTGGCCGACAACAAGATCACCCGGATACGAGTGCAGGGCATCCAACCCGATTCGCTTCCCATCGGGAAGATCCTTCACCCGCGGACCTTCTTGTCGTGCCTGGAGTCAGGGGTTGGCATTGTCGACTATGCCTTCGGCACCGACCGGGCAGGCGAACCGGCCTTCGGGTTCAGTGCCGATTGGCGCTCAACCGTCATGGGCGATGTGCACCTGGTCCCCGATCTTTCGACCCTGGCCGTAGTTCCCGAAGTTGACGGATTAGCCATGTGTCTGGCTGACGCCGTCGATGCTGAGGGCACACCGATTCCGGTTTGTGGGCGCGGCTTGGTTCGTGGGCTGAGCGAACAGCTGGCAGCCAAGGGGTATCAGAGCCTCTTTGCTTTCGAGCTCGAAGGCCAGTTTTTTGAGCGGACCTTCGCCGAGAATCGGGCGGCTGGCTGGAAGCGTCTTACTCCATTCGGTGTGGCCTCAATGGTGCCCTACCTGGTACAGGATTTGCACCGGTTGGATGGCGTCATGACCGAAATCTGCTCTCGCCTTGATGGTTACGGGGTGCCGTGGGAAGCCTGGAACGCCGAGGCTGCGGCGGGGCAGTTCGAATTGAACCTGATGCCGACGGGTCCGCTGGCCGCGGCTGATCATGTGATCCTGGCTCGTCAGGTCTGCAAGGAGGTTGCCTTTGAGCGGGGGCTGTCGGTGACCTTCATGGCGCGGGTGACGCAGGACTACGGCAACGGGCTGCACGTGCACCATTCGCTACAGGACGAGTCCGGACCAGTGTTCTTTGACCCGGCCGAGGACGACAATTTGTCGGTGACTGCCCGTCACTGGCTGGCTGGTCTGATGGCAACACTGCAGGGCTCGGTTTCGATCATGGTGCCGACTCCCAATAGCTTCCGCCGAGCCGAGCCATTCAAGGCGGTACCCACGCATGCCACCTGGGACATGGACAATAAGTCGACGGCCCTGCGGGTGCTGAGTGGGTCGGCGGGCTCTGCAAGAATAGAGCACCGGGTTGGCGCTGGTGATGTGCATCCTCATTTCGCTGCCGCGGTTATTCTGGCCGGCGGCTTGGCTGGTCTTGATGACAAGGTCGAGCCTCCAGCCAAGTTCACCAAGATGGCCTGGGGGTTGCCAAGTGGTCCGGGCAATCCCGAAGAACTGGCAAGGTCGGTGCCTGCGGCCGGTGAAGCGCTAGGTGCCGATGAACGACTGCGTCGAATGTTGGGCGATGGATTCGTTGACTATTGGATTGGCTTGCGCCGTTTCGAATGGCTCGCCTTCAACACCGGTGGCGGAGATGCCGCCAGTCTCGCACCAACTCCTTGGGAACTGGACCGCTATTTCGAAACCCTGTAACTCGGGCTGTTGACTTTGCGATGATGGGCGGACAGCGCAGCCCGCTACTCAAAGAAGCGGATGTCCTCCAGGAGATGGACCGGGTCAAGTCCGGTTAATGAGAGATTGATTGGGTCCTCGGGCTCAGCAAAGCTGGAGTCTTCAGGAAATTCGGGATAGACGACGAGGGCGAGAGTTGTGCGCCCATCGCGTTCGAGAATCCATACGACTTGGCGAAGCCAGGTTTGGGGATCGTCGCTCCCGTACCGGTATTGCTGCACCGTTGCGGTGGCACCGGATTCGACGACCTGATCACCCTCCTGGCGATACAGCTTGACGGTTACGGGCGTGGGACCTTCCATCAAGTCCAGCAGATCATGATGGTTCTCGGCGTCCCACGGCAAGAGTTCGGCCGGAAGGTCATACACCTCCAACCCTCCCCGCCCAGCAACCGCAATGATTGGTTGAGTCGGGTCGTTGGCTTGCCATCCCTCGGGGACAGGGACGTCGGCCTCGCCACTTGCGGTGGAACCAGCACGGTGGGTGTACCAGGGTTCGGAAAGCCTGCCTGCGGCGGCGGCTTGGGAACGATCGGGCCGATCGGGAATGATTCGCTCCGGTGGATCCGGGGTCTCGAGAGTCATCGGCGGATCGTCATCGGTGGCGATACGAAATTGCAAGGTGCCTTGGCTGTTGAAGACCTCGATTGTCTGACCGTCTCGCCTTGCGGTCACACCTTCAGCGAAGAACGCTTGAGCAGCAAGATCCGGAGCCGGTGAGTATTCACACTGACCAGTATCCAGGTATGGCTCCATCCGGAACGTTGCCTGGTCGTCCTCGGTGGCACCTCCGTAGAACTCACAAGTCGGAACGTTCACCTTGATAACAAAGTGCGCCGGTGAGGCCAGTTCGATCCTGGACGGATCGAGGCCGGTGACGGTGGTCTCGACACCGATGAACCGTTCGTTGTCCTCGATGAGGGGGACGATTCCGGGGCCGGTTGCTTCCATCTCCAGCCGGTAGTCGCTGGTGAGGAGCAGCAGTCGAGGGCCGTCCGCTCTGATCTCGGGTTCAGTCTCCATCAGGGCCAGTACCGCCTCATAAATCTTGGCGTCGGAGGGCGTGCATGCCATCGCGTCGAGGCCCATGTCGGGATTGGTGATCCGGCCATCGACGAGGGTGAAACCGCCGCCACCAACACCACAACCACTGGCCGAGACCGAGATCTGGCTTCGACCGGAGAAGTAGATGCTGACCTCAACACCTTCGAAGGCCTGTCCGCTCTCCAAATCGAGGAACAGGGTGGCTTCGTAGTCGGTGCCGATCAGCCAGTCATCGTTGGGTTCGGAAGGGAAGTGACCAAACCGGTCCAGGTCCTTGGTGATCACCGCTGAAGGCTCGGTCGACGCTGGCACGATCGTTCCCGTGGTTGAAGGCGTCTCGGCCTGCTCATCGAGCGAGTCACCAGAGCCGACAGAGTCGCCGGGACCGACAGAATCACCGGCACCACAGCTGGCGGCGAGAATCGCAGCAATGCCAAGAAAACTGATGATCCGCCGATAGCTCATGCATTCTCTGACGTTGCTGGTTGTCATGTGGTTCCCGGCCAATGAGTATTGCCGAAATCCGTGAACTCACGGATGCGCCTTGGTGGGCGGTTGCTTGACAATGACAACGGTCATCCAGACAACTGAGGGAGAAGTCGATGCCAGACAAGCTTGAAGAGAAGAAGGCCGAAGAACGCCCGTCATCCAAAGGGGAACCGGCGGCCAAGGAGGAACCCGCGGACACCAAGGGATCGCCATCGAAGGGCAAGCCGGAGCCGGCGAAACCTACTGGCAAGGGAGATGAGCAGGAAGACTCCAGCGGTGACAGCAGCGGAGCGGCCGTTGATCCGGACTCCTTTGATGACGGCAGCGAATCCAGCAACGACATCTCCACTGGTCAAGGCGACGGAGGAGGGCAGAACTTCGATCCGGATTCAGCCACCTTTGACAACGATGAGGCTTCCAACGGGAACAGCATTTCCCAGGACGGCAGTGATGATTCCGAAGCTGTCAGTGAAGATGATGCTGCTGACTCTGATTCCAGCGGCGGGGCTGACGCCAGCAACAATGGCGTAGCACCGGACGAAGGGGTTGCCGTAGAGGCCACGGACTCGGATCCAGCCGAGTTTGATGATCCCCCAATGGGTGAGATACCCGAGAGTGGAGATGAATCTGAGTCGTCGGTCTTCGATGACGTTGGCTTGCCGGGTCAAGGCCAGCAGGAGAAGGGCATCAATGATGAAGCCGACACGGGACCTCAACTACCAACACACGGTAGTGAGATCGACATAGATGCTCCGGAGTTTGTGGCCAGTGATGATCCGCCGGAACTGGTTGACCCTCGCGCCTCAGGAATCAAGAACAAGGCTCCAGTTGATCTCAGCGACCCCGAGCCAACCAGCCCAACCGAGGGGTCCGAACCCTCCTTTTACCTCGATCGGTTTGACAACGATGACGGTTCACAGACTTACATTGACTGGGATACTGGGTGGATTTTCGAGTCGAGTGACGAGGGCTACTACGCAACGGACGGTGTTAATGAATACTGGGGCGACGACGCAATCGAGAAAGCCAATGAGGCATTCCAGGCGTCGATTGACGCGGATGAAGCCGCGGCTGCGGAAGCAGCGAAGATGGGTCCTCCGGTACCAGAGGAAGAGATGGGTCCTCCGGCACCGGCCAAAGACGATGGGTCTTCCGGTGAGCCTGCACCAGCGACAAGCGAAGGCGTGAACCATCCCGGATGGGATGGGACCGAAGGCGGTGACCCAGCATTGCAGGACGAGCTGCGTCGCATACCGGGCGAACGGATTATCCCGGTCGAAGGAGACATTGACTATCACGACGAGGGATATGGAGACGGTGGGGGAGAGGCCGGCAGCACGAGCCAAGAAGATCTCACCCAGCCGGCAGACTCCGAGGACACCAGCACATTCGGCAGTGGCACCAACAGTCCGGATCCAGCCCCCATCGACTATGGCCCCGATCACGTGGATGACCCCAGCGAACCCGGATCTTACATTGACCCAACGACTGACCTTGGCGGAGACAATGTGACCATCGAGCTCGATGATGGCAGTATCGATGGCTATGAGCAAAGCGACATCAGACTTGATGACGGCTCGCCGGTTGAGGACTTCGAACTCATGGATGGCTCACCAGCGCTCCTGGACGCGGCTGAGTAGTCGAACAAGTCGTCAGGCTGGGCAACCCGGTCTGGGCGCTCAGAACGAAGGGGGATCTCGTTGACATGAGAGCTGGTGAAGACGGCCAAGACCTCTTCGTCGGTCGAACTCGGGAACTTGCCCGTCTCCATGCATGGAGGGGAGGGACGGGCAAGTCGAGAGTCTTTGTTGTCGCCGGGGATCCCGGCGTGGGAAAGTCGCGTCTCGCCAGTGAGTTCGTGGCCACGGTTCCGGCCTACCAAGTCACCCAGATCGCCATCTCGCCCACCGGTGCCGACAACCCCTTCGAAGCCTTACTCACTGGCCTGGGACTGAGCGAGTCCTACGGTTCCTCCCGCCCAACTTCGATGGCCCCCACTCATCCGGAAATACAAGCCCGCATGACCCCGTGGGGATCCTCCACCGTGGCCTCCATCAGCGACGCCGTGGCCGCCAAAGTTGGTGACCACACCGTAGAAGTACGCCTCGAAGGCGAACTCCTAGTAGATGGCCAAGTTGTGGTCTTCCCAACCGAGGGAGTCTATGACCTCGGTAATGGAGCATTCATTGAACGCTCCGGTACGACGTATTCAATTGCGTGGCCCGGTACTGAAGAGTTACGTCCAAGGATGGATGTGGCCTACAAGCTCCCAGCTCTACGGATATATCCGTACCTGCCACCATCCATGGCCGGACAAATCAGCGGATTGCTTGGCAACGCCGATACTGACCCCGCAAACGACTTCGCCGCCCGCGGCGGCGGCGCCCTCCCTCAACCAGTTCCCTTGTCACTGCTTTACGGGGCCTACGCCGACTCGTGGCGAATCACTAATCAAGAGTCCTTGTTCACCTATGCGACAGGCGAGACGACTGACACGTTCACAGACTTGTCGTTCCCAACGTCAATCCCACGGGTATCGAGCCTTGACCCAGAAGAATGGGCAGCCGCCGAAGCAATATGTCGAGCAGCCGGAATCATCAACCCGGTAATCCTTGATGCCTGCGTCTTGGACCTGGTCCTGACTGGAGACACATCGTTTGTTGAAGGCGCTATTGGGGTGAGAGAACCCGTCGCTGCTACTGCCGGAGTGTATGAAGCGAACTTTGATGACGCCACGGCCCCAGGATTCACCAACACAATTATCAGCACTCTTGGTGACCGCACCTATCTGGGTCCCCAAGCCTCAACTTCGAACACCTTGTTGTTACAAGACCTGCCACCACATAGTGAAGCAGCCCTGAGTTTCGATCTGCTGGTTCAGGGCCCGTGGACCGGCACTAGCGGTGGTGACACCTTCACGGTGACTGAAACCAACAGTGGGCAAGTGTTTAACGCCACTCTGTCGAACACGACAGGAACCCAGTCCTACCCCGTAGCAGGTTCGGTACCGCAGTCCGGGGCCAGTGAGGCCACCAGCAGTCTGTCGGTGTACACACTCACCGCGAACTTCGCGCATTGGCAACAAGACTTGGAACTCCAATTCGCGGGTTCTGGTCTGTCGGCTGCGGGGGGCCAGTTCTGGGGGATTGACAACGTGTCAATCCAAACCAACATTCTTGTCCCCCAGATCTTGGACTACACCCTGGGTGACACCGCCACCGCCAGCATTGGGTTTGCGAGGGGTGAGAACCGTCACGTGTTTGATGTTCCGGCTGGTGGCCAGTTCGTGAAGTGGGATTGGCAGGAGTGCTTTGCTGGTACGACAGCCCAGTTGTATGGCCCAGACGGCCAGCCACTACCTGGCTTGTTTGGGTGCCGTGACGCCTACCTGAACCTGGTTGAGGGTTCCTACAGTTTGACGGTTTCCGCCAGTACCGCGGTGACGGGTGATTACACATTCAATGTGTCTGAGACTGAGTTCCGGCCGACCCTGTACTCAGAGGCCGTGACATCAGATCCGCCGCTGTTGTATCAGCGTTTCGATAATGTCGATGGAACCGACGCCGTCAACCCGGATACTCCTGCTGTCTACGGCCCGAGTGTTGACCTCAGTGCAGCTGGCGCCGCGTTATCCGAACCCACTAACCCAGCGGCGAGAATCGCCACGGCTGGGACGGTTGCCACGATTGACTCCACGGGTCTACCGGTGGGTGCTGAGGCCCGGACGTTGGAGTTGTGGTTCCGGGGTGAGCCGGCTTCGGGGGAGCGGTGGTTGTTGAATTACGGCAACTATTTCGGGTTGGTTTATGCCCAGAATGGGACGTTGATTACTGATGTTGAGGGTGTGAGTAGTGCTAATCGGAATGCGTTTGGTTTGCCGGTTGGGATGTCGTTGACTGATGGGGTTTGGCATCATGTGGTGTTGTCTTATGACGGGGTGACGTTGCGGGTTTATGTGGATGCGGTGCTTGTTGGTCAGGTGGATCGGGTGGTTGACACGGTGTTGGATCGGGGTTTGGTGCTTGGTGATTCCCCCGGTGACTATGCTGGGGTGGCTGTCTATCCGACTGCTCTGGGTCCGGCGCAGGGGCAAGCCCGTTGGGATGCTGGCCGGTGATCGGCTCGACTGATCTCCGGCGGGTGAGGTGATTCAGTGATGGGTTCACACTCGTCGCTGGATTCGGGTCGAAGTGGGTCTCAAGTGATTCAGTGCGGTTGTCGATACTGGTTTGGATGACGATTCTCAAGATGACCTCTCAGCCTTGCCTTTGGTCGCCTGCGGAGGATGGATGATGAAGACTCTCAAGCGTGTGGTCGTGGTCTTGGTTGCAATGGTCGTGGCGTTGGTTGCGATGGTCGTGGCCTTTGCATTGATTCAAAACTATTTTGGAGCGGTTCGTCATCAGCATCGGGTTGAGGCTTTTGAAGATGACTTGTATGAGAATGTGCTCAACGATTTCGGGGGCGGTGCTCCGGTCACGGTGTCGCACGGAATATGGGCGGGGGGTGACATCGGAGACGATTACGAACGCTGTCTTGGTATCAGCCGCCAGTCCTACTATTCGCTTGCAGACCCGATTGATCTTGAAGAACTAGCGATTCAGGCTGAACGGCTGAGTGTCTATTTGGAGGCTGAGGGCTGGTCGGTGAAGCGCCTCAGCCATGTTGATGCTGAGGAAGAAGTCTTGCCAGCTGCGATGCGTGTGCACAGAATCCGTGCGGCGCGGGACACCGAGTTCATAAGCATCGACTTCCTTCAGGGCGAGGCGACCATGCGAGGTAATACGAACAATTGTGGGAGAATAAAGGAGTTGTCTCCTAATACCGACGAGAACTACGTTGTTGTCGAGTCGTTTGGGAACTGATTCGTTGGTTCGTCACTCTCGGAATGCTCCGGAGTCCGCGACCCAAGCGGCCTTGTAGAACGCCCGACGATACGCCTCCTGAGCCGTGGATCAACATGGCCAAGTCATCGATGTGGAATGCCACTGGGCTGCCACTGGCAGCTGTTTGCAGACGGGCTCAGCTGTAAACGGGCACCGTCCCCGTTGAACTAGCTCAGTCGGTTGACCAGGGGAAACGCTAGAAATGCAGTGAGACGAAGTCTCGCTTGTTCGTTCTTGAAGGCCGTTGCGGCTGCAGCAGGGAGTCCAGAACGGGTAGCCGACCAAGGGTTCTGAAGAGCAATCCATCGGTGTCATTGACGCCGCTTCGGTGCTGGCTTGTCGGATCTGAGCTCAGAGAATCTCGTACCACTCACGTACCACTGGCAGGGGTGTTTAGGGGCCAAGACGTGATATCAGAGGACGAGCCGTGCGATCCATTGGCAAGGCTGTGACCTGGATAAACAGGCCAAAAGCAGAAGTGTGAGGGCAGACGGCTGGCGGCCTCGAAAGCCGTCTTGACGTCACTCCGCTCTTCGCAGTTGGCGGCTGATATGAGAGGATGGGGTACTCGGATGCGCTCTAAGTCTTCACGGCTTGGATCAGCCAGTGAATGCACGCTTTGAGCGTCGGTAATTGCCGAGATTTCCCTCCCCGGAGTTTGCGGCGTTGGATTCGCGGTCGCCGGCCTGATAGAGATGTTGCATGCATTACAAAGCTGAGAACGTCCAGTGAGTAGACGCTCCTTCGGAATGGTGAGGCGTCTCCCGTCAGGACGGTGGCAAGCCAGCTACCTGCACCCGCATCTGGGAAAGCGCGTCCCGGGCCCGAATACTTGGAAAGCCAAGGCTGACGCGAATGTTTGGCTCTCATCGGAAGAGACCAAGCTCCGCTCTGGTGGTACGACGGTGGACAGCAGGCGAGGGAAGATCAGATTCACTGCCTATGCAGAAGACTGGATGGGCCAGAGAGTGCTACGCGATCGCACCCGCGAGGTCTACGCCAGCCAGTTGAAAGTCCACATCCTTCCCGAATTCGGCGGCTTCACTTTGGTCGGGATAACAGCTGAGCATGTACGGAAGTGGAACTCGTCGCTGTTGAAGAAGCAACCATCCATGGCTCCCAAGGCGTACCGCCAGTTGCGTACGATTCTTGGTACAGCTGTTGATGACGGGCTCATCTCGGAGAACCCTTGCCGAGTCCGGGGTGCTGCTCAAGAGAATTCAAGCGAGCGGACAATCCCAACTGTGGAACAGGTCTATGACCTGGCTGGTGCCATTGAGCCACGGTTTCGAACGCTGGTTCTCATCGCAGCATTTTGCGGACTCCGCAAGAGCGAGGGCCTAGGCCTGGCAAGACGCCACGTTGATCTGGGTGATCCATATCCGCGACTGATCGTTGAGCGTCAACGAATTGAGGTTGCAGGCAAGGGTCTGGTCTTCTCCGAACCCAAGACGAAAGCTGCTCGCCGGGCAGTCGCCATTCCGGCGAGCATTATTGACGAGATCGTCCTGCACCTTGATCGCTACGTTGATGAAGATCCTGACTCGTTGTTGTTTACTTTGAAGAGCACGGGTGACGTACCGCGCTCATCGAGTTGGACACGAATTTGGAATCACGCTCGTGGTAAATCGGGTCTTCCCTCGATGAGGTTCCATGACTTGCGTCATCTTGCTGGAACGCTGTCAGCGATTGCTGGAGGAACTCTAAAAGAGATCCAAGCTCGACTCGGACACGCGTCTCCTGATGCTGCCATGATCTATCAACATGTCGCCGAAGGCAGAGATGGGCAGCTAGCAACTGGAATAGACCAGCTCATTGGCAGACGAGATGAGACGTAGCATGCAGCTTTCGTGCAACTAGCGTGCAACTAGCAAAGGAAAATAGGGGACTTTAACAGAATCCAAAGGGTGACTAAGGGCTTGATAGTCCGAAGCGAAAAGGTGCTTCTACCAGGGAAAACACGCTAGAAACAAGTGGAGCGGGTACGGGGAATCGAACCCCGGTATTCAGCTTGGGAAGCTGATGTTCTACCATTGAACTACACCCGCATGATCCGCTCACTCTAGCGCCCGCCCTGTGGCATCCCCGGCCACATTCTTCTGCGTGCAACACCCTGCTTGTGGCGAGTGGGTTGGGAAGATAATGCAGTTCACGACCCAATAGTGGGTCGTGAACTGCACAATGTACGGCGCGAAGGGAAGGGACCATCACAAGGTGTTCAAGCCTGAGCGCAGGGGCAGATCTGAGCGGCAACCGCACCTGAGCTTGGGTTTTGGCGGTTTCTGCCGACAGTACAGATGTGTCCCGCTTCACTTTCCAACCCACCCGCCATCCGCTCCCCGCCATCACCCTGGCACTGTCGATGGCACTAGCCGGTTGCTCGACCGTCACCGGTGATGGCGCATCCTCATCCGAGACCACCATTCCGGGTGCTCTCGCCCTGGTTGAGACCAGCAGCCCAGACACCCCTTTCGTCACTAATGCCCGCGAAGGCCTCGATCAGTTCGAGAAGCTCCCAACTTCGGCAACCCAGCCAACCACGTCGACCACCACCGCATCCGGCCAAGGACCCGCCACCACCATCCGTGACGCCGGTAAGGGCACGAAGGGAACCCAGGCCCCCGGTGATCTGATGGACCAGTACACCGGCATCATCGGCAACTACACCCTCGACCAGGTCCTAGCCACCGCTCCAGCACCTGCGCCCAGCGTCATACCGGGAACAGCTCCGCTCACGGGCTGGCCCGGCTCGGCCTCCGGTCCCGCCGTCGTGGTCAAGATCGACAACTCCGGAAAAGCCACTCCCCAGTCCGGCCTCAACCGGGCCGATATTGTCATTGAAGAAGAAGTCGAATGGGGTATCACCCGACTGGCTGCCATCTTTCACAGCCAGCACGGCGTGGTCGGTCCCGTCCGCTCCGGACGCACCACCGACATCTCCTATCTCGGCGCCCTCGGCAGCCCCGCACTGGCTTATTCGGGCGCCAACCAGATCACCGACACCCTGCTGCTGCGCCAGACCTACGTCCAGAACTTCAGTGCCGCCCGCAACGGCGCCTATTGGCGGGACTCCTCCCGCCGAGCACCCTCCAATCTCTACACCAACTCCGACAGCTTCAACAGCTCCGGTTCTTCACCCGCACCCTGGTTCGCCTACCGCGCCCAAGGCGTCGCCGCTAGTGGAAATCCGGTCTCCCAAGTCTCCATGACCCTAGGCTCAACCAACGTCCGCTGGTCCTGGACCGACGGTGCCTGGTTCCGTCAGCAACGCGGTGCGGCCCATCGCACCGACGACGGCGCCCAAGTCTCCGCCTCCAACATCGTGGTAGCCACCGTGCAGGAAGTTCACACCGGAATGGTTGACTCTTCGGGTGGCCCCGTTCCCGAGTTCATCTGGGCCGGCTCCGGGCCAGTCAGCGTCTTTACCGACGGCCAACGAATCGACGGAACCTGGACACGGCCCACCCTGGCCGACGTCGCCATCCTCACCGACACCAATGGCAATGTCATTGAGCTCACCCCCGGTCGAACCTGGGTCGAACTGGTCACCGGTGGTGTTTCCTCCAGCTAATCGGGTCGCCCTCCTTCTGGGTCCCCCGTAGGATCCCCGGGTGCTCACATCCCTCGGCCCAGCCAAACTCTACATCTGGTGGTCCTCGTTGTGGGCGGCCATCATGCGAGGCTTCGGCCTCGCCGCCATGATCTATTGGGTTGACACCCTCGACCTTGGACCATTCCAGCTCGTCATTCTGGGAACGGCCCTTGAAGCCGGAGTTCTCCTGGCCGAGATCCCAACCGGTGTGGTGGCCGACACCCGCAGCCGAAAGCTCTCCATCGTCATCGCCCACATTGTCGTTGGCGCCGGAATGATGGCCACCGGCCTCACTTCCACCTATTGGATTCTCATCGTTGCCCAAGTTCTCTGGGGTGTCGGCTGGACCTTCAAGAGTGGTGCCGATGTTGCTTGGATCACCGACGAACTGGACAATCAGGTCGAATCGGATCAGTGCATCGCTCGGGCTGCCCAGTGGTCCCAGATTGGATCCATCGCCGGCATCATCCTGGCCGGACTGCTTGGTGCGCTCACCAGCTACACCACAACCATCGTTGTCTTCGGTGTGCTCCAAGTCCTTCTCGGTGTCGGGGTCGCCCTCCTGTTCACCGAACACGAATTCACCAGAGCCGAAGGTGAAACCTGGAGCCAAGCCCTCCGGATCCTCAAGCAGGGGGTCGCCCTGGTGCGGAGCGAACGCATCATCCTTGGGGTGTTCTTAACCACGATCCTGATTGACATGGGATCAGAAGCCATCGACCGACTCACCATCAAACGATTGGACACCTTGGGGTTCCCCGAGTCGGCCGATCCCATTGTCTGGCTGATGATCATCAATATTTGCGCCTACGCGTTAGCGGCGGTCTTCCTCAAGGGAGTTGCCTTACGAATTGGCGGCGACGGGGCACCCCGAAAACTTTACGCTTCGGGAATCCTCATCGCCATCGTTGGGATCGTGCTTCTCATCTCGGCCCCATCCCTAGCTTTTGGAGCGGCCGGTGCCCTGCTCTACCGCAGTGTTTCTTGGTCGGTCTTCCCTGTGGTGGGTGCCGTCTGGGTTAACCGTCGAGCAACAAAACAGATTCGAGCCACCCTGCAGTCTTTCCTTGGCCAGGCTGGCTCGTTGGGTGAAGCAACGGGCGGGATTGTGCTCGGGGCAGTGGCCCATCGCTTCGACCTGCCTCTCGCCTTCACCGGCTCGGCCCTGCTGTTCTGTCTCGCCCTCATTGTTGTTCTGAAGAACAATAGCGTCGCTGCCGCCGAGCGTTCTTCGGAACCGGTTTAGGTGCCAGCACGCTGGACCTCGACGTCCAGCGGCTAGCCTCACGCCCTGTGATCCTCTCTGACCGCACCATCAAAGAACGAGTCGCCAACGGACAAATCATCATCGAACCCTTCGATGAAAAGGCGGTACAACCGTCCTCAGTTGATCTGCGCCTCGACAGCTATTTCCGAGTCTTTCGCAATCACACACTCAGCCATATCGATGTGAAGCAGAATCTGGAGGAGTTGACCGAACTGGTCGAAGCCTCCGACGAAGACCCGTTCATCCTACATCCCGGAGAGTTCGTACTTGGCTCGACCGCGGAACGGATTGCCGTCCCGGACGATCTCGTTGGCCGCATCGAAGGAAAGTCCAGCCTTGGCCGCCTCGGCCTCCTCATCCACACCACCGCGGGCTTCGTTGATGCCGGCTGGGATGGGCAACTCACCCTCGAATTCTCCAATGTCGCCAGCCTGCCCATTACCCTCTACCCGGGGATGCGCATAGGCCAGATCAGCTTCATCCAGATGACCACTCCAGCAGACAATCCCTACGGCTCGTCCAAGTTGGGCTCAAAGTATCAAGGACAGGTCGGACCCCGCCCAAGCCGCTACTGGGAGAACTTCGACCTTTAGGCCTGGTCTACAGCCCATCGTTGAGCCTCGCGGCGGCTAGGAGAAGATTCGCCTTGTTCGATGGCGCATTGTGCGCCAACATTACGAGATGCCCCAACCCTCGATGATGCAGCCCCCCGCCTCCGCTCTAGAACAAGCACAGACCCAGTTTCACCCAGCAAGCTGTTACCTGAACACCGCGACCGTCGGCCTGGCCGCCGATGCCGCGCTAGCTGGGCTACACGAAGACATGGGCCGTTGGCAATCCGGAAACATCGATGCTCTGGTCTATGACGACCTCATCGCCCGCTCCCGCGCCGCATACGCCTCACTGGTCGGTACCACCCCGGACCGGGTGGCCATCTTGTCCCAAGTCTCCGTGGTAACCGGAATTGCCGCCACCTTGCTCGCCCCTGGCGATGAAGTATTGCTGGCCGAAGAAGACTTCACCTCGGTTCTGTTTCCCTTTCTTCAAGCAGAAAAACGGGGCATTGAAGTCCGAGTTGTTCCCCTGGCTAATCTCCTGGATGAGATCGGACCAAGCACGACTCTGGTTGCGGTTAGCGCCGCCCAGTCAGCTGACGGCCGCGTCATTGATCTTGATCAACTGGCTGATCTGGCCGAAACCAACAACACCCTCACCTATGTCGACCTGACACAAGCGGCCAGCTGGTTGTCGGCTGATGCTGATCGATTCTCCATCACCGCATGCGGTGCCTACAAATGGTTGTGCTGCCCCCGTGGTTCTGGTTTCATGACGGTACAACCCGGTATCGCTGATCGACTCACTCCCGTCGCCGCTGGTTGGTATGCCGGAGAGAAACCCTGGGAGTCCATCTATGGCCCACCACTTCGACTCGCTCAAAGTGCCCGCCGTTTCGATGTCTCTCCGGCCTGGGCGGCTTGGGTTGGGGCCGCGCCCACCTTGGAGCTCTTGGACTCGGTTGGCCAAGCGACCATTGGCGCCCACAATGTCTCCTTGGCCAACCGCCTTCGCTCTGGTCTCGTGATGCCTGAGTCCAACTCGGCCATCGTGTCCATCGAGCTTCCTTCAACCGGACCAAGCAGTGCCGACCTGGCAGCCGCCGGTGTCATCGTTGCCGGCCGCGCCGGAAAGAGCCGCCTGTCCTTCCATCTCTACAACACCGTCGCTGATGTGGATCGGGCGCTGGACGTGATTGCTGGATGAACACACCGTGCCAGGCCACCGAGACCGGCTACTCGAAATGGTGACCGTTGTCAGACGACGCAGACTTGGCTTCGCCCGCTTCGATAGCTTCCAGCAGGTGCTGGGCAATGTCTGCGACCCGGACGTCACTTTCTTCCTTGCCGTGACCCTTCACCCCATCGTCCATCATGACGTAGCAGAACGGACAAGCAGTAGCGACCCGGCTGGCCCCGGTCTCAATCAGTTCAAGCGAACGTTCATCATTGATCTTGGTGCCAATGTCTTCTTCCATGAACATGCGGGCACCACCGGCACCACAGCACATGCCTTTGGTTCCGTTCCGCCCAGCTTCAACGATCTGCACACCTTTGAGTGAGCCGATCACATTTCGTGGCGACATGTAGACGTCATTGTGTCGCCCGAGGTAGCACGAGTCGTGGTAGACGATCCGTTCCTCAAGGGTGGCTTCAGAAACGTCGAGCTTGCCCTGATCGATCAACCACTCCAAGAACTGGCTGTGGTGGACAACCTCATAGTTGCCACCAAGCTGGGGGTACTCGTTCTGCAAGGTGTTGAAGCAATGGGGGCACTGGGTGATGATTTTCTTCACCCCAATGCCATTCAGGGTGGCCACGTTCTGCTTGGCCAACATCTGGAAGATGTACTCATTGCCCGAACGCCGAGCCGGGTCACCGGTGCAAAGTTCGGACGGGCCAAGGATGGCGAAGTCAATATTGGCCCGCTGCAAGAGCTTGGCCATCGAGTGGGTGACCTTCTGGTTCTTGTCGTCGAAACTGCCGGCGCAACCAACCCAGTACAGGTACTCATGACTCAGGATTGCCTCGGCGTCACCGGCAATGCCAGCATCAATTTGCTCTTGCTCGATAACAGCAACATCCAGTTCCTTCACCCAGTCTGAACGGGTGGTTTGACTGATTCCCCAGGGGTTGGATGAGTTCTCCATCGACCGGAAGGCGGTACCAAGCTCGGTTGGGAAATCGCTTTCCATCAAGGTGAGATAGCGACGCATGTCCAAGATCTTGTCCAAGATCTCGATATTGACGGGGCAGACATCGTCACATGCCTTGCAGCTGGTACAGGCCCAAACCTCATCGGTGGTAATCCGCTCGAACACCGAATCAGATTTGACGATGATGTCAGCCTCAACCCCGATGGGGGGTGAAACGGCTGGGCTACCAGTCCGTGACATGACCTCGCCGACCTTGAGCACGATCTCTCGGGGATCCAGCGGCTTGCCAGTGGCGTTGGCCGGACAAACTTCGGTGCAACGCCCACACATGGTGCAGGCATCGGTGTCCATCAACTGCTTCCAGGTGAAGGAATCGATAGTGGAGGCACCAAAGGTTTCCAGCTCGGTGTTCTCCAAGTCGGGCATGGCCTTCATCGCGCCCTTTGGCCGCTCCCGGTCACGCAAGTACATGTTGGCCGGCGAGGTAAACATGTGGCGCAACATGGTTCCGGGGATGATGACCAGGAAGGCGCAGAAGGTCAGGATGTGGAGAATCCACCAGGCCTGATGCCAGCCAGCAAGATGTCCAAGGTTGTCGGCCAGCAGCGACAATGGGTAACCAATAACGCTCCACTTTTCGTACTCGGGCTGATCCTCCAAGGCAATGCGGAAGGCCTCAAGACCAAATCCGGTGAATCCAATGGAGAACAAGACGCCATTGATGATCATGTGTTCGGGACGAGATTTCACCGCGATTCGATAGGGCCGCATGCTCTTTGGCCCATAGCGACGCAGGATGGCCAGCGTCATGCCAGCCAGGAATCCGAGGCCAGCCAGGTCACCAATGAGGGCATAGGCTCGGTAGACATCGCCGTGCAAGAACTTCAGATCGACGGGAACCTGGTGGTTGATCTCCAGAACCGTGGTTACCGCCAACAGGATCAGGAAGTTGAAGTAGATCAGGCTGTGCATGAGGCCCGCGGCCGGATCACGCAGCAGGGTTTGCATATAGACGCCGGCCCGGAAGTCGCTCATCCGCTGCTTGATGTTCTTGGGTGTGGTTGAGCGGTCATCGGGAGCGCCCCGTTCCCAGTTCTTCACCCGGTAGGAGAGCTGTACGGACCCCCACAGGATTAGTAGGGGAATGAGGGTGTAGAAGGCTAAGCGCAGGGGTGAGGGGATGTTCTCAAACACCTCACGTTGCACCTCAGATTCGTCGTGCCATTGCAGCACGGTGGCCGAGATTCCCGAGAGCACGGTGATGACCGCGATTGAAACACCAACACCGAGCCAGATATGGCTGGCTTTCAGTTTGTTTCCGGGGGCTGACTTCTTGAGATCTTCACTACTGGATGCGTCCATGGCGCAACACAAACTAGTCCGTTTCTGGGCCAGCACCCCAGCTCAGCGTCAATTTGGTTGCTCTGACTCCCAGCTCGGTTTTATCCGGGGTCGCCGATCAGGCCTCGCCGGTCTGTCCGCGACGGTCGGCCTCGTCTACTTCCGCCCGGGCCAGACGCATCGACTTCAATCGATCAGACAGATCCTCCAGCTGTTCCCGGACCGATCGTTCCGAAGTCCTGGTGCTGCTCCCAACGGCGTGAGCAGCGATTTCTTCCAACTGTTCGACTGCCTCGGCCAGTTCCCCCAAGGCTTGATCTTTGAAGCGGGGCGCCAGCAGCGAAGCGGCAACCAGCTGGTGATCAATGTCCAAGGCGTCCTTGTCCACCGCGGCCACCGTCGATGCCAACGACGGGTCGTTGCCGGCAATGGTGTGTAAGCCAGCAACGGCATCTCTCAGTCGTCGATGGAGTTTGGCTTCGGGCTCATGGGACCCTGACCAGTTCGCTGGTGCAGCCGACTTGTTGCCGGGAACGACCTCATTGCGTTGCTTGTTGTTCTTGGACACCGCAGTAGCACCAACGGCGAAGGCAAAAACGACACCGGCGACGGCGGCGACGGCTGCCGCGACGGCAACAAGAATAATGAGACTCATGGCGCGTCCAAAGCTCTAGCCGACTGCATCATCGTGAACCTGACGCCGATTTGATCACAAGTATCAGAATAATCACAAGAAGGACCGCTACCACCGCCGCGATGATCTTGACCTTGCTCCATGGTCGTTCACCGTGAATCTCACCGGTCGTGCCGTTCATGAAAACCTGCATGGCCTGACCGTCATAGAGCACTGTCAATAGCCAGATTGGAAGCAACACATGCTTGTAGGTGAGGTTGGCCAACTGCATGTTCATCCGTTGGATGCGCTGCTGATCGCCACCAATGTCGCGCCGTACCGTGTGCTCAACCTCAGATTTCATCTGGCGATGGGCATCGCTGAAACAGTCTTTGGCGTCCAGGTCATAGGTTCGACAAAGATGGCCGGCGATGTAGTCTGGGTTGTAGGGTTCTAGTCCCCGGGTTGGCCACGGTTCCAGCTTGTGGACGTACGCCTGGTTGAAGCCGGTGTTGGCCAAGACGGTGACATCGTCGAACTGGTTAAAGACTCGCCCGGTCACGTTCCGCCAGGTGGTGTAGGTCTCGGTCCGCCGATTTTGGCCGGACCCAACAGTACGGGTTCGGGTTGTGCCCCGGGCACCGTCATAGTTGGTGGTCACATCGGCGTCATAGGTGAAGTAGGCGGCATAGACACTCTGAAAGGAACCAGAGGTTGAGTACTTCTTGTACTCGTTTGGCGCGAACCAGCGCTTGTTGACCCACTCCTTCAACTTGTCCTCGGCAATGGCATCGGTGATGGCGAATGGCAGAACACCATCAACGGCCAGCCGGTCCGGAGCATCGTGGATGTCGGTTCGGGCCAGGTCGGTGGCGCAATAAGGACACTTGGTGGTGGTCAGGGTGCCAACGAAGGTGGTGTGGCCGCCGCAATTTTGACAGACGACCTCTTTCTCTCCCGTAGCACTGTGGAGACGCTCATTCTTGTGAGACCGGGCGGCCACCATCATGGCTTGAAAGTCCTGCTCCTGAACTTCGGCGTCCTCGTCGTGAGTGATGTCTTGTAAATGTCCACAACTCATGCACCCCAGTTGCTGGTGCTCAATATTGAACCGAAGTTGGCCGCCACAATTCTCACAGGGCCGAGTGGTGATCTCGTTCTCTTCGTTATAACTCCGATAGCCGACCTGTCCGCTGGTCTGAAAGGACGAGTTTGGTGGAGCGACGGTCCCAGGTGGAGCGGTGTCAAAGTTTGGTATCTGATGCGGCTGGTCAGGTAATGGCGGCGGAGCAACAGGCGCACTCGGGTTCGGGGGCGTGTTGGCTGGGGGACCGGGGGAGACGGGACCGGGCGCGACGGGATCGGCCAGCGGCGGTGGTCCGGGTGCTGCTGGTTGAGCTGGCGATTCGTGGCCCCCAGGCCGCTGGGGCGGCCGCGGCGGCTGTGGGGGTTGACCGTTTCCCTCCATCGGTCGTTAGCTCTCAGGCGGTTCGGATGGTGTGTTGTCTGCTCCTGAACCTGCTGGCGGATCGTTGGCCGGTGGATCGGATGGGAGTGGCGGCGGAGTCGGTGCGAACAACCCCTCTAGTGCAGGCACCGTGTTGGCAGCCGCCCAGCCAGCCATTCCAGCAGCCCAAACCTGGCTGGTTGGTGTCATCTGGCCGCTGGCCAGACCAGCCTGCATCTGCTCCATCGAGAACGGACCGGCTTGTTGACCGTTCATGGCAACGTGGTACATCACGCCTGCTCCAGGAAGAGGAGGCGGTGCGGCCGCAGCCGGAGCGGCTTGTTGCTGTGGGTTCATTGCTTGCCCCATGGTCTGAGACATCTGGCCCGCCATGGCCATACCCATACCCATACCCATCATGTCGCCCATCATTCCACCTCCACCAGGGTTGGCGGCAGCGGCGGTCATGGCGTCGGCAGCCTTATAGCGGGTGTAGCGGTCCATCGAACCAACATTGTCCAAGAAGCCACCCTCTTCAACGCCGCGGGCGACACCGCGGGTCATGGCTGCGGTCACCTCGTCGGGCAGGGTGATGTTCATCATGAGGTCGGGAATGGCCAGACCATATTCGTCGTCGACTCGTTCTTCGACGAAGGCTCGAAGTCGTTCGGACAGCTCAACCTGACGACCTTGCAGATCGATGGCGCCAAGCCCAGATTCGGTGATCATGTCGGCGAAAGCCAGCACGATGACCCGACGGATCAGTTCGGTGATCTCATCCAATTCGACGGCGCTATCGGTACCAATCACTTCGCGCAAGAAGATGGTCGGGTCAGCAATCTTGACCACGCACAGCCCGTTGGCTCGGATTTGGACCATCTTGAAGTCGGGGTCCCGAATGGTCACAGGGTTGGGGGTGCCCCAACGCAGTTCAGTGACCGGCCGGGTGTTGACAAAATAGACCTCGGCCCGGAAGGGACTATTAAAGCCGTGCTTCCAGCCCTGCAGGGTGGACATCAGGGGCAGGTTCTCGGTCGTCAGCGCGTAGTGGCCTGGTTCGAACTCATCGGCCAAGGCTCCTCGATAGACGAAGACCGCCTTTTGGCCTTCACGAACAATGAGTTGGGCGCCGTTCTTGATCTCGTTCTGATAGCGGGGGAACCGCCACGCCAGAGTCGTCCGTGAGTCGTCGATCCATTCGATGATGTCAACGATTTCACCGCGTAGCTTGTCCATTAATCCCATGTGGTGCCCTCCGAGCCCTAGCTGGTCATCCGATCGTAGTACCAAGTTGGGTACCGGATACAGAACGCAGCCGGATGGCGTTTCGTTCCCGAATTCTGGAGCCCTATGCAGAGGGGGCACATTGAGGCTGTGGGATTCTTCAGGGCCGAGCTTCTAGGGCGTGCAGAGCCCGTGGACCTTGTCCTCAGGCTCAGCATGACATCGGTCCGAGGCATTGGCCCAGACCGTGTCCTCGTCATCATCAGTACCGGACCAGATTGAGTTGTCGCCATCGCTGGTGTTGAAGTCGAACCCGCCGAGTCGATCCGCCCCTGGGCCGCCGCGCAAGGTGTCAAAGCCCGCGCCGCCAGCCAGTTGATCATCGCCGGGTCCACCAACTAGCTCGTCGTCGGTGTCTGCGCCCTTTACATAGTCGTCCCCTTCACCTGCCAGCACCTTGCCGCCAACGAGAAGGAGGGTGTCGTTCCCCTCCTTAGCATCGACGAAACCATTGGCATTCTCGATGAAGTCATCATGGGGGGAGGCGTAAACACGGTCGATTCCTCCACCACCGTTGAAGTAGCTGGCAACATCGTCGCTGGTTTTGGGGACCGCAGATCCAGGCAAGTCTCGACCGGAGCCCCTGCCAGCGCGGTTGGCAATCAAGAGGTCGTCTCCTGGTCCGCCGAACATCACAACATGGTTGTCGGCCAACTTGGCCCCGGTTGGCCCGATGAGGCGATCGTTGCCCGGTCCGCCTTGAGCTAAGCCGCCGTCGGTTCCAATCAACAGGATGTCATCACCGGCTGACCCAAACAATGAGTCCCAGCCGGGCCCGCCGCCAAGCAGGTTCCGGTCGTCTTCGCCATCAGTATTGTCGGAGTCAAACGCGTACAACAGGTCATCGCCTGCCCCACCAGCGATGCGGTCAGAACCAGCATTGCCTTGCATGATGTCATCGCCGTCTCCACCGTGCATGATGTCATCACCATCGTCACCAAAGAGTTGGTCATTGCCTCTAGATCCGCCGACGACGTCGTCGCCGGGTCCCCCGTGAACAATGTCGTCGCCGCTCTTGCCGAACACGGCATCGTCACCCTCGCCGCCGTCGATGATGTCGTTTCCGGGTCCACCATAGACAATGTCATTCCCACCTAGGGCGTTGATAATGTCGTCGCCGCCGAAGGCGCAGATGACGTCATCTCCCTCGGTTCCGGTGATTTCGTCGTCGCCGTAGGTTCCCTTGATGGTGCAGGATG
>JAJRQY010000132.1 GCA_024280015.1 Actinomycetes bacterium | reverse complement strand
CGGGCTTCACCGGTTCCTGAACGAACACGAGTCTCTAGGACTTCGCGGTCGCCAGGATTAAGGTCCAGTGGGTTTAGTCGCATAGCCACATTCTGTCACATCACCATGTTTAACGCGAACATCCACTAGCGGAGGTCAACGTCCCTCAACAGCATCCTCTCGGCCAGGAAGCAGAAGTCGATTTCGGGTCCATCCACATCTACCTGAACGGCACCCTCACCGAGGTCTCAATGTTCGTGATGCGCCTCTCAGGATCAGGCCGCTCCTACGCCAACGCGTATCTGAATGAGTCCCAAGAAGTGTTCCTCGATGGCCACGTGCAAGCCTTCAACCACTTCGGTGGCCGCCCGAAACGTGTCCGCTACGACAACCTGAAAGCCGCTGTCACCAAAGTCCTCAAAGGCCGCAACCGGATCGAAGCAGACCGCTTCATTGCTCTGCGGTCCCACTACGGATTCGAGAGTTTCTTCTGCCAGCCAGGCATCAAGGGAGCGCATGAGAAAGGCGGGGTGGAAGGAGAAGTCGGCCGGTTCCGGCGACGCCACCTCGTCCCAGTCCCAAAAGTTTCCTCAATGATTGAACTCAACGAACTGATGCTCGCTGGCTGCATCAAAGACGACCAGCGGGTCATTGCCCACCGGCGCATCACTATTGGTGAACACTTCAAACTCGAAGCCCCAACCCTGACCCCACTACCAGTCGAGGAGTTCAACCCCGCAACCCTGTCCTCTCACCGAGTTGACAGCAAAGCACGAATCAGTGTCCGGGCCGTGCATTACTCGGTCCCTGCTGGACTGGTCCGCCGCCGTGTCGATGTTTGGGTCGGAGCCACCACCATCCGAGTCATGGACGGATCCCGCCTGGTAGCTGCCCATGCCCGTGGCCGTAAAGGCGATCAGGTCCTCGCGTTGGATCACTATCTGGAAGTCCTGGGATTCAAGCCCGGGGCGATGTTGAATGCCACACCCCTGGACGCGGCCCGCAAGACCGGCAGCTTTGGTGAGACCCATGAAGAGTTCTGGGAACAAGCCCGCCGTCGTCTCGGGGATCGTGATGGCACCCGAGCGTTGATCGAGGTGCTGCTAATCCACCGAAGCCTTCCCGCCCAGGCAGTGATCACGGGCATGACCCAAGCCCTGCTCGTTGGCACGGTCGACCCGGCTGTGGTCCTGATCGAGGCCCGACGTGCCGCGCAAGACCCTGTCGCACCCGTGATTCCGATCGGGACTCGTCTCGGTTTCGAGCGGCCTGCCCCAACCCTGGATGTTTATGACCAACTATTGGAGAACACACAATGACAACAACAGCAATGACTGATACTGCGGCGCAGGCCGCAGTCCTTGCCGCAGCCACGGAGCTGCGGCTTCCGACTCTCAGACGCGAGGCTGTGGCCTTAGCCCAAACAGCTGAGCGGGAAGGAATGACCTACCTCGGGTTCTTGACCGAGCTGCTCGCAAATGAGGTTGACTCGCGAACTGAGCGGCGTCAGCAGCGGCGTATCAAGCAAGCGAAGTTTCCTCGGTTGAAACGGTTGGAGGAGTTCGATATGGCTGCAGCGCCGAGTGTTAACCCGGCGACGATCGCGTCGCTGGCTGAGGGCGGCTATTTGGTGAAGGGTGACCCGGTGGTGCTGCTGGGGGATTCAGGAACCGGGAAGTCTCACTTGTTGATTGGTCTTGGTTTGGCGGCTTGTGCTCAGGGCCGCAAGGTTCGTTACGTCACTGTGGCTCAACTGGCGAATGAGTTGGCTGAAGCTGCTGATGAGCGGCAATTGTCGAGGCTGGTGGCCCGTTATGGGCGCCTGGATTTGTTGTGTCTGGATGAGGTTGGATATGTGAGGTTGGATGCTCGTGGGGCGGAGTTCGTGTTCCAGGTTCTGACGGAGCGGGAGGAGAAGGCTTCGATTGCGTTGGCTTCGAATCTGCCTTTTAGTGAGTGGGGTCAGGTGTTTGAGGATCCGAGGTTGGTGGCAGCGATTGTTGATCGTGTGACGTTTAATGCTCACATTATTGAGACTGGTAGTAAGTCGTTTCGGTTGGCGTCTTCAGGCCGGGATTAGTGTGCTGGTGGTGGGGCCAGATTGGGTTGGCAGGTGGGGCCAAAACCCCTTGACATTCCCACCCGCCCGAACAACTTGATCACTTTTTGTCCGCCTCCGTATTCAACTCGCCGTTCTCATAAGCTGACCAGCACGCCTGAGTGATCCCACCCCGATCGCCAACAGCCCGACCAATACTAATCCCAACCTCGTTATTGAACAGATCAGCCCGCGTATCCACAACCCCTTCGTCGGCGTTCTCTGGATCAGTCGCTTTGCGCACAAGTACGGGGTTCTCGTGCCGATCCAAGAATCCCCTGGCTTCTGTCTCACCAATGAGCGACGTCATGGACGCCGACCAGAGACAATGCCTAACTGAGTTCGTTCCACCAGACTTATACCCAGAGAGCACCGCTGCTCCGGCAGCCTCGAAACAGACACGGGTCTTGTCGACGTTGCCGCAGTATCTGTTGTTCCGACCGTCGTCGGCCCCCGAGCGCGACCCTTCCCTGCCAGTTATGCTGGCGTCCGCCCAGTCTAGAAAGGCACTGCCTCCTCGTGACAGGAAGCTCTGGCAGTCAAGATTGTGGTACGCAATACACGGCTTCGGGACGAGCCTTCCGCAGCTGCCATCCCAGCCCAGGACGCAGTAGTCACTAATACTACTGACCCACGACTCGTCGCAACCGCTGAATCCACGCACACAGTCCGGGGCCCAGCCTGGCCAGCCTACATCAGGCCAGCCAATCGACATATCAAACCAGCCACCATCACCCGGCCGTAGACCCGTCGGGACCGACAACCCGATCGGATTATCGTACGCATACTGATACGTCGACGTCGCAGCCGTCCCCCAAACCGGGGCCAACCCATCAGCCGTCACAAACCGGCCAGAACCCGTATCCAGGCTCCGGTTCCGCAAATAGACGGTCCCTGCAACCACGAGCTCACCCCGATAGCCGACACCCACCGACACATCACTAGAAGACTCGCCATAAGGCCCGAAACCGTCAATTGATGTCGGCCCCGACGTGATGTCACCCAACGGGTCACGACCAAACACCGACACCGTCCCAGATGTCACTCCAGCCTCCAAGCCAACACCCCGAATCAACTCCGTTGTTCCGCCAGGACCGTCGATCTCCAACAACTCTGCTACCGGCGTACTCCGATCCCAAACCAACTCATAAGACTCAATCAAGCTGTCAGTATCAGAAACCACCACTGTGGCCAACAAACCATCAGGATCATAAAACCGGACCACGCTCACATCCGGGGCCCCAACCGGCTGACCATCCTCACAAGCCGCCACCGTGTCACTATCACCACACAAGTCAAAGCCTGCGCCGCCATCAATGGTGTCCAACCCGGTGCCACCAGTGATCACATCATCACCAGCACCACCCAGGATCGTGTCAACGTGTTGACCACCAACAATCGAATCGTTACCCGCACCACCATCAAGAACATCAGCCCCCTTGTTGCCCCGCAGCACGTCACTACCAGCACCCCCGAACAGAGTGTCCTTACCTTTCTTACCGGTCCAGCCAAAGGCGAAGAAACACCTCCGAGGCAGACAGCCTCCGAGAACTACCCCGCCTCCCGTGGATACCGCTCATAATTGAACCCAAGATCCTCTTTGAGCCCATAACGCCACCCATCCACAACAATCATCCAGTCCACGAAGACCGCCCGGTGGACTACAAATACCTCTAACTGGAAGTCATCAGTAAACTCAATAGTCAGATCCCCAGGAGCAACAAATTGAACACTCCTGATCCTCAGATTCTCAAAGAACGGCTCAACAACTCCGGAAACTGTCTAGTCCTCCCTTGATATTCTTGTCAAGGAAGAACTAGACTGCTACTGTGCCCAAGAAGAAGCAATTTGAGAAAACAATCCTGAAACTCGCCAAGAGTTACGGGGTTTCCGTTGGAAAGATCCGCGAAGGGAGCAGTCATGAGATTTGGGAATGCGCGGGACTCATCTTCCCGCTCCCCCGTCACCGAGAGATTGCTGAGGGAACCGCCCGAAGCATTATCAAAGCACTAGCCAATCATCTCGACAACCTAGAACCAACCAAGAATGAAGGAGATAGCCGATGACACGAATCTATGAAGTTGCGGTCACTCGGTCTGGCGACTGGTGGACGATCGAGGTCACATCTGGCCTGCCAGTCAACGTTTTGGGAGTTAGCCAGGTTCGGCGTTTGAATGACGCCGAGAATATCGCTCGGCGTCTTATTGCAGACTTGTTGGAGGCCGACCCCAGCGCCATCGAGATCGATTTGAACGTCGATCTACCAGCCGACCTTGCCTTGGCCTTGGAGACCTATCGCTCCGCTGAGAAGATCGAGACAGACGCACGTTCCAGTGCAGCTCAGATGCGGAGCGTGGCGGCAACCACGCTACTTGAGGCAAACTTGACCATGCGCGAATCTGGCCTGATTCTGGGCTTGTCGCACCAACGAATCAAGCAACTCGTTGATCGACTTCCAGAAGCCGTGTGATCTCGGCCAGGCGGAAAGACATCCGACAGCCCTGCGCCTCATCATCGAGACACACCGGCTCCGTTGCGTTGACCGGGAACCGAGCGCGCCAAGACCAGCAGGGATCACATTGTCCATCAGATGAGATCGACAAGTTCGTCGAAAGCTTGGACGATTCTGAGATGCTGGTGGGTGTCGGTTCCGAATTCGCAGTGCCCGCGGCGTAGATTCTGTATGAAGGCACGGCCACGAATCACGGTTCAGAATCCCTTGGCATTCCCACCTTGAGCGTCCACGGATGCGATTCGCTCAGCGTGGTACAACCAGCATCACGCCACTCACACACCCGGCCGCCAGTCAAGTCAGAAATGAAGGAATCACCACACCCAGCAGTCCCAACAAAACAAACATTTGGCTTACCGAAGAGCCTCAACGACAAATCGAAGAAACCACCATCATCCGGCCGTAGGCCAGTCGGATCCGACAACCCGATCGGATTATCGAACGCATACTGATACGTAGACGTCGCCGCCGTCCCCCACACCGGCGCCAACCCATCCATAGTCATGAACCGGCCAGAACCCGTATCCAAACTCCGATTCCGCAAATAGACGGTCCCTGCAACCACGAGCTCGCCCCGATAGCCAACACCCACCGACACATCATTCGTGGACTCGCCACAAGGCCCAAAACCGTCAATCGAAGCCGACCCAGAAATTATGTCACCCAACGGGTCACGACCATAAGACACCACTGCCCCGCCAGTAACCCCCACCTCCAAGCCGACACCCCGAATCAACTCCGTCACCCCACCCGGTCCGTCGATCTCCAACAACGCCGCTACCGGCGTACTCCGATCCCACACCAAGTCATAAGACTCAATCAAGCTGTCAGTATCAGAACCCACCACTGTGGCCAGTAGACCATCCGGGTCATAGGAGCGGGCCACAGTCACATCCGGTGCCCCGACCGGTTGACCGTCCTCACAAGCCGTAACCGTGTCACTCACGCCACACAAGTCAGAACCTGCACCGCCGTCAATGGTGTCCAACCCGGTGCCACCATCAATCACATCATCACCCTCACCACCGGTGATCGTGTCGACGTGTTGACCACCAAAGATCGTGTCATTCCCCGGACCACCATCAAGAGTGTCCGCACCCCGATTACCTTTCAGCACGTCACTACCAGCATCCCCGAACAGGGTGTCCTTACCTTTCTTACCGAACAAGACGTCATCACCATCACCGCCATGCATGACATCCTTCAAATCACCGCCATACAAGGTGTCATTACCCGGGCCGCCGTCCATCTCATCATTACCAAGACCACCTTGAAGAAGGTCATCGCCTTCATCCCCGAACAAGTGGTCTTTCTTATGCTGACCCTTCAACACGTCGTTGCCCGGCCCGCCGTGCAGGGTGTCACTATCGGTACCACCAACCAGGCGATCGTTTCCGCCCTCACCCCAAATTTCGTCTTGACCAACATCACCCCAAGCCCGGTCATCGCCGTCACCAAGATGGATGATGTCATGTCCAGCATTGCCCCACACCTGGTCATCACCCCCACCCGAATTAATGGTGTCAGCCTTACTACCACCGTAAATCACGTCATCACCGTCGCCGGTAGTAATGACGTCTTTGCCTCGGCCACCGTAAATAATGTCGTTGCCACCATTACCGTTAATGACATCGGCACCGCGTTTTGCGCAGATCACGTCATCACCCGGTGTGCCCTCCAGGGTGTCCACACCACTAGTGCCAGTAATGGTGCAACCCTGCGGAGTGGGACCATACTGCAGCTCGTCAGCCTGATCAGCCGGATCAGTATCCACGGGTAGCTCTACTGCGGTACTGCCACCGACTGGGGCGTTCCGTCACCAGGGTCAACTCCACCCGCGCCCAGAGTCAGCTTCCCCCACAGTTCGTCACCAACAGATGGGTTGAAGACAAAGATAGATACAACCTGCTGGGGTGGGGGTGGATGGTGTCCAGACTGGGACTCGGGCGCTAGATGCCCTTGCCGAGCTTGTGGGCGAGCTTCAGCATGGTTCCGGCTGGGACTCCAGCGGCAACAGCGAGGGCAACGGGCACCCGCTTCTCCAGAGGTTTCAACTTGAACGTTTCGAACGCCATTTTGGCCGCATCAACCCGCTCACCCATAGCCGCTTTTGCCACCGCTTGCTGGCCTCGAATTCGAGCCAGACCAACTGGGTGATCAGCAAATTCTGGGTACTTCTGAACGAGGAACTCCAGTGCTTCATCAATCGTCTTCCACTTCTCAAAGAAGTAGGAACCGCCATGCCAATACACCCGAACCAATGGTCGCTCCGCCACCGCGAAACTCGAGAGTCGCGCCGCTCGCAATAGCCAATCGTAGTCTTCGCCATATCCGCCGGGAATCGTCTCATCAACGTCGCCGATCTGAGCGATTAGTTCAGCCGATGCAAGGGTGGCCGAAGGATGCACATCGGTCATCCGGTCCTCGAGAAACCCGCCAAAGGTCAGAAGCGACGGGTCAGGAATTCGAGCAGTATCTGTGTCTTCATAGTGGATGAATATGCCAGTGGTAGCCACCCGAGCATCTGGGGTCTTGGCTAACACTTCGAACTGTGCCGCCAGCTTGCCCGGCAGCCATTCATCATCATCATCACAGAAGGCAATCCAAGGACTGGTGGCAGCAGCAACACCAGTATTCCGGGCGCCAGCCAAACCCTTGGAGTGGGTGTTGGTGATCACTCGAATCAACCGACGGTGCCCTTGTTCGTTTGTCTCATCACGCGCCAGGGACATGTCGGGCTTGTCCGTGTCATAGCAGATGACGATCTCAATGTCGGCCTCATGCTCCTGACTCAGGACACCGTCAATGGCCCGCTGCAACAGGACGGGTCGATCCATGGTGGCAATCAGAACCGAAACGGAACGGTCTTGCAAATCTTGCCTGTCGCTCATGACTGGCTGCCCTCTCGCCCGGTGGCCGGGTCAGAACTCGAGGACGTGACACCAGTAATCGGGGTCATCACGCCAAGGATCTCATCCAGTACCTGACCAAGCCGTAGTACTCCGGGGGGAACAATCACATCGGCAATGTCAATGGCGAAATCTGCGGGAGTCTCCAGCGCCTGGGACAAAAGGTCGACGAATTCGGTTTGGGTGTTCGCCACGCGGGCAATGCCATTGGTGTGCAGATGGGTAGCAAACCGCATCTGGTGCCCATCAACGTGCTCACCAAACTCGGGATTACGAGGAACAACAATGGGCAGACGTCCTTGACCGCGTGCATCCATAACCGTCGAGGGCCCGCCATGGCTAACAACAACCACGGCCCGGCGGAACATTTCCTGAATCTCTTGATGAGGAATGAGTTCTTGTGATGTAACACCCTTGGGAGAGCGAGACGTCCCGCGCTGAACAACGAACGCCACTTCGGGCCGCGTGGCCGCAAACTCTTCGGTCCACTGGATCAGCCGATCAAACCGGTGATGGTCGGTGCCGACCGAGACAATGACAATCGGTCGCGGCTCGTCTTCGGCCAGTAACTCAGATGCAGCCATCAGTACAACAGTCCCACGTTCTCACTGCCTTCATACAACTCTTGTTGCTCGGGCCACTGGACGCAGAACTTGGTTGCCAGCGGCAGGCAGAGCCGGCCAGACAAGGTTCGAGAATCGATGCGATCATACACTTCGACGTACACCGTTGGGATGCCGAGCTTCTTGGCGTGAATAAAGAACGGCACCGCGGCACCAGCCCCGTTAGAGATCACGATGTCGGGCCGCCACGAAGACAGAACTTCGCGGGCCAGCCGATAGTTACGGAGCGTATTAGGGAAGCTGCGAGTGGTTGGGTGATGCGCCGGAATGAGCGTCTCACCCTTCAACTTCGCCCAGGCGTCAGGAATATCGAACGTCACCCACCGGCGCTCGTGATGTTCCCACCAAGGCCGCATCTGCAAGAGCTGTGACAGATGCCCCCCAGCGGAGCAAACAAACAGGACCCGTTTCTTATCAACATCCAAGTTTTCCAGATCGAGATCTTTCACCGAGTCCGCCATCGCTAGGCCAACCGCTCAAATCCGTCGCCAGCACATACAGCGAGGAATGCGTCAGCATTGCTGGTGACGTTACTGGTTCCGATTGCCTCAGACAGGGCCAGAGCTGCATTGGCGTAGGAAGAATCCACACTATGGACCGAATGGCTAGCACCCTGCTCAAGATACGGAACTGCTTTCACTGACTCACCTTCCAAAAGAAACAGGTATCCAACCTCGACCTCGGCGCAGGCTACCAAATCGTCCTGGGCCACTGGCTCTGTTGTTTTGGACGTCGGGGCGGTCGTCGAAGTCGCGACCTGCTCACTGGGAGTAGATACGAGCGTTGAGCCGACATCCGTTTCATCGGGGGAATCGTCCTCCGCAGGTAGATCTGCTGTGGTCAACATGGTTGTAGGAGGAATCAGCGACTCATCGTTGGAGCTGGTCGGAGGATCGTGTTCGTCCGTCTGTTGACCAATCTGGATCCGGTTGGTAGACGCAGTCGTTGTCCTCTCAAAGCCGACAACACCATCCCCCGCGGTGTCCTGGCTGGACGAGCATGCAGCAGCAACAACGCCAACACAAAACACCAACGCCAGTAGACGTCCAAAACGTTTCCCATCCATTTCCTTGCCATCGGCAGGTTTGCACTGAAACTGAGGTATCAACTAGCGGTGACTGAGCCCGTCCGAGAGCAGAACGAACTCAAATGGTTGGAGCAGGTACTCGGCGGCTACGTCGATGGTCCAACCACCCAGTACCTCTGCCGCCCATCCATCGAGCAACCCCAGCTCCTGATCCCCCTCAAGCCAACCAGGGTCACCCAGGCTTCCATGAAGCGCGATCACGATGATCGGAGCCAGCGCGAGCGGCTCCAGAGCCTGCTAGCGGAGACAACTGCCAGGCTGGGAATAATCCGATTCGCTGGTGGCGAAGTAACGGAGCTTCGCCCGTTCCGCCTTGTCCAACAGCTGGAAGAAGAGCTGGGGGAACCACGCCTGCTGGCGACCATCAGCCTGGGTCCGCGGCGACGCAATCGCAAGCCAGTCATCCAGCTGATTCGGCCCGACGGAACCCCCGTGGCGTTCGTGAAGGTCGGTTGGTCAACCTTTACCCGAGAATTGGTGTCCAACGAGGCTCATTGGCTGGAGCAGGTCAAGGGGAAAATGCCAAAGGGCGTGGCTGCGCCAGAAGTTATCGCTCGCCGTCAAGACGAGGAAATCGACGTGGTCTCAACCACTCCGCTACCGGTCAAGGCTGGTGCCAAGCGAACCACATTCGTTTCGCCAGAAATCGTCAGGCAGTTGGCAGGCATTACCCATACTGAGCCCATGCCTCTGGCTGAGTTGCCAACGGTTCAGCAATGGGCAGGCCAGCCCGTCGGAGAACTGCTGAACATTGACCGCCTGCTCCAACGCCACGGCGACGTCGTTGTCCAAACCGGCCTGTGGCATGGCGACCTAACCCCTTGGAACACCGCTAGCTCTGCGGACCTGATGTACCTCTGGGACTGGGAGTTCGCTGGCGATCACCGGCCAGTTGGGTTCGATTCCCTGCACGAAACGTTCGAACGGTCCAGGCGCGCTGCGGCACAAAACGAGCAAACTGCGTTGGATATGATTGTTCGCACTGCGCCCGAAGTCTTAGCTCCCTTCCTCGATTCACCAGCCAGCGAATCTCCAGGGACTGTCGATGCCATAGTCGATCTGTATCTCTGCGAGCTTGTCAGCCGCGAGTTCCGCCTTGCGGGCGAAGGATGGAAGCCAGAAAATCTCGGACCCCTTGATGAAATGGCTCAGACACTGCTGGCGCACCGCCTCAACCAATGACTCTCAACCAATGATGACCGGCGTTCAGTAATGATTGGGCCCTCAGCGACAGGCAGCAGGGTATGACTGGACCTGTCCTCACCGCGCCAAAGCCCGTACAGAGCATGGGGATGGCATCAAGTCTGGCCATGGTTGGCGCGGTCATTACCACCATTGCCAACTTCGCCATTGCCTACCTCGTCAGCCGAGAGTCCACCAGTTTCGCCGGAGTCTTCTTTGTTGCCACGGCGGTTACCACCATCCTTGGGAACAGCTCATGCCTTGGCACCATGACCGGACTCGTCTACTTCCTTCCCCAAACCCTCGACGGCGAGCAGAAGAACCCTCGTGATCTGATCTTGAAAGCTCTTGGACCGGTTGTTGTCGTCTCGCTGACATTGGCCGTCCTGGTTGCCCTCTTCGCTTCGCCAATGGCATCTGTTATCACCAAGGACGGCTCACCTGATGACCTGACTGCCATGCTCAGGGTCTTCTCCCTAGCCATTGTTCCCTTTGCCCTGACGGTCACCCTGCTCGGCGCCACTCGCGGCCTAGGTTCGGTAACCCCCACCGTCCTGGTGAATCAGGTGATGCGTCCCGCCGGGCAAATAGTACTGCTCGGATTGCTCCTGACTATGGGGACCCCGAACCCAACCCTGGTTGCCGTTGGCTGGACTATTCCCGTCATTGTTGGCGTTGTCGTCGCCGCCATCGCCGTTGCTCGCCTGGGCGGCTTCGCCAACGACGGACCTGCCCAAGTCTCCAACAAGGAGTTTTGGGGTTACACCCGCGCACGTGCGCTTTCCACCTCCCTCCAGATCGCTTTGGAGCGGATCGACGTCATCATCGTTGGCGCCTTGATCGGCAACGGAGCAGCTGGCGTGTACGGAGCCCTGAGCAGGTTCATTTCGGCTGGCAACTTCTTGATGTTCTCCGTGTCCCAAGCAGTGTCACCATCTCTTCGACGGGCGATCTCACGAGGCCAGTGGGAGGTCGCTCAAGGACTCCTTCGTAAGGCGACCGGCTGGCTGGTCATGATTGCTTGGCCCTACTTCCTGATCTTGGCCCTCAAGCCTGAACCTTTTGCCAATCTACTTAACGCCAACTATGTATCTGACGCCCAGATCATGACCCTTCTTGCCGTCGGCATGATGTTCAGCGCCGCTTCAGGACCAATCGACTTGTGCTTGCTGATGCTTGGTCGTAGCGATCTATCCCTCGTCGGAGTCGCGGTTGCCATCGTTACCGATCTTGTGCTGCTAGCGGTGTTGGCCCCGGCCTATGGAATCATGGGTGCCGCGGCGGCCTGGGCCATCAGTGTTGCTGTCCACAATACGATCGCTGCCGGGTTCGTGCATCGCCAGAGCCGTCAACAGAACCCCGCTTCGTGGTCTCTACACGGGCCAAGCCGAGCTTCAGGAATAGCCATGGCCGGCGCCCTCCTTGCCGTGGTTCCTATCGGCTTGTTGGTTGGCGATGACTTCATCCATGTCATCCTCGCCGGTGCGGTAGCAGGACCAATACTGGCCATCTGGGCATTTGTCTTTCGGTCTCAGCTTGGTTTCGCCAAGTCATCACCGACAATCGCCAGCTAGACCAAGGGGTTGCTCAGGTCAGGGCTTCTGATCGAATCCTCAAGGCCACTGCCGCCGCTCCCAACATGGCAAACATCTGATAGGGAACATGCAGATAGAAGGGCATCTGGACCAGCCCGATGATCAGAACAGAATGGGCCCACATCCCAGCCGTTGTTGGCTGGCGCCGAGTATTCCAAGCCAGACTCAACAAGCCCCCCAGGTAGCCAATGGCACCAACGAATCCGTAGGAGAACATGACGAACCAGATCTGTCCGTGGGTTCCTACCGGAGGAATGTTCCGGTCGTTGGGCCGGGGACCACCCCATCCAAACACTGGGCGTTGGATTGTCCCCCTAATTGCATCGAAGGCCAATTCTGTCCGGTCCGCGTTGGAATGCCCGGTACTGAGCCTGGTTTCGATCAGATCACCAAGCGGGGTTAGGAGCAGGATGGCGGCCAACACAGCAATGGCCACAAGAGAAGTGCGGATTGCCCGATTGCCACCAGCAACGCCTAGTCGCATGGCGACATACATCAGGCCGATCCCGAGGCTCAACCACAGTCCACGGTTGAGTGAAATCACCGCGGGGATTATCGATGCAACAAGAGCAACCTTGATGAGGCGTCGAGACAATCCGACCCGAGGCTCAATCAGAGCGATCATGGCGAAGGGGGTGAGGAGCGCCAGCATCGATCCCCAACTGTTGGTGTAGGGGAACGGGGCCTTTGGCCGAGGCACCGGGAAGCCGACAATGTCCTGGATGTCGGCGAAGCTCGGCGTGACCAGTGTCCCGATCAACTCATTCTCCAGGAGCACCTGGGGAAGCAGGTAGCCAACCGGCGACTTGAAACTCAGGGTGCCAAACACGAAAGCCAAGAAGCCTCCAGCCACCGTTGCCAACCACAGGATGGCGAAGGAGCGGACGATCGTCCAGACCGGCAGGCCCCTACCTCCATTGAGCAAGTAGAGCAGGAACACCAGGACGGCGAAGTAGTAGCCGTAGCGCAGGATCCACCCCGAAAGTCGAGGGATCTCATCGATGCTGATAACCGAGCCGGTTACGGCAACGACGAAAAGCAACCAGAGTCCGAAACCCTTGGGTACAACAAGATCTCGCCGCTGGATGAGGGCGATGGCCATGGGGACGGCAAAGATGATCCAGGTGAAGCCACTCAGCCCAAGCAAGAACCAGAGCGGGTAGGCAGTGATCATCAGGGTGAGCGGCCAGGTTGGCAGCGGTACTTCAGATTCGGGCCGGACAACACCACTGGATCGGTCGGCTGACATGAATGGTCCGGCCGACTGCTCAGCCACCGGATTCATGATGACGGGTGTTCCATCAGGACTGAGTTCTTCATCAGGACTTCGTGTTCTCGGCCACGATGGTTCCGACCACGTCGGCCCCGACACGGTTGAGTTGCTCCAGTGAGTCAGCAACCGCGCTTCGACCAGTCCGACCAGGTTCAACAACCAAGACGACGCCCTCGCACATGCGGGCAATATCGACCGCATCAGCGACCTGCAGAACTGGCGGTGCCTCGAACACAATCAGGTCGAATTCGGGCTTGACATCATCAATGAACCGACCGAAGTCCGTTCCCTGAAAGAGGCGAGCTGGTTGATCAACGGAAGTACCAGCAGTAAGCAGCTGAAGATTTGTTGACTCAGTCGGAGTCAACAAGACATCCTCGAAATTCACGGTTCGAGAGACAACATCAGTAAGCCCCTTGCCGTTCTCCAACCCGAACCGATCATGCAGACTTGGGCGACGAAGGTCGGCTCCAATCAGCAAGGTTCGGCGACCAGCACGAGCAGCAGCAACAGCAAGGTTGGCGGCAACGGTGGTAGTCGAATGAGGATTGTCAACCCCGCTCACCATGATGAGCGACTTGTCAGCCTCGTCGAGATTGAACATCAAGCTGCCCTGGACTCGCCGATAGGACTCACTGATCGGGCTTCCAAACTCGGCAATGACTGAGCCCGATCCGCCCTTAAACAAGCCTCGACCAACGGGAACCTCACCAACAGGGCGCAGACCCAAACGGGTCAGTTCGGTACCAACTGAGCGGAACCTGTCATCCTTGCGATCAGCAAAGTAGGCGGCGGCTGCACCAAGACTCGCACCGAGCAGAGCTCCCGAAATCGGGCCTGCCAGCGGCGGAAGTCCGGCCGCTGAGTCCGACTTGGCGGGGTCATCCAATACATACCCTGGATCGACGCTGATGATGGACAAGTTGGCTAGCCGAGACCCGATACCGGCCAGCTGTTCTTTCTTGGCGATGTCTCGGTAACTCAAGGCCTGCAGTTCGGTCTCTGACACGGCCTTGCCCATCTGGCGAGCCAATTCATCCAGCTCCTCCAGCAAGTCTGCCTCACTGGCTTCTAGCTGAGCAACTGCTTCGGTCGTGGCCGCCAACCCCGCCTCACGGCGGAAGTCAAGGTAGGCATAGGCGACAGCCTCGGTGATCTCTCGAGCACGTTCCGAATCGGTGTTCTCGCCAGAAATGACCAGGATGTGTGAGTCGTTGGGAACGGTGACCGTAATACTCTCGGCCACCACTCGGGCAGCCTCACCATCAATAAGGGTCCGGCTTGCCAGCTCATCAACAGTGTTGTCGTCCAGGTCATCGATGCCAAGCTCGTCCGAGGCAGCGATAAGAGCCAGGGCCCGTTCGGCTACTCGCTGTGAACCAGCGATGGATCGCTCGGTGGTCAGACTGACCTGGCGGTTGATGTCCAGGTTCGGACTGTCGCCCTCAACGATGAGGGGACGAACCTCGACCTTGGCTTCAGACACAAAGGTCTTGGTCTTGAGTCCGAGCAGAAACAGCCCGGCGATCGCGCCAAGCGCTGCACAGAGCAGGATCAGCCACCAGCGACGCTTTAGGGCACTGGTGTATTCAGAAACACTCACGACGGATGTGTCGCCAGCCATGGATTACCTCAATCTCGATCTTGGATTTCTTGCGCAGCACCCAGGGAACGGGTGGCTACGAAATGCATCACTACGCGTCATCGTCGGCAGCGACAACGAAACGATGAGGAGTCGGATGCTCCATGAGCCTACCGACCATATCTTCGCCCACTGAAGCCGCCTTCTCTGTCTGCCTGTTCAGCTCTTCTACCATACTCTCTTCGATACAAACACTAATCCAACGAACTGGTCAAAAACCTAGGCCAAGCGGCTCCCTGTGTTGGGCTAGTTGACACCCCAATCATCACTAGCTAAATCTCTGATGAGGGGTAACATCTTTCTCTCAGCAACCGACTGGTTTTAACGATGACCTATCAACTCAGCGATGTACGCGCGCTCGAGTCCGAGGCGATCCACATCATTCGTGAAGTGGCCGCGGAATTCGAACGCCCAGTAATGCTCTTTTCCGGTGGAAAAGACTCGATTCTCATGCTCCATATGGCGATCAAGGCGTTTGCCCCGGCAAAAGTGCCGTTCCCCATCATGCATATCGACACCGGGCACAACTTCCCCGAAGTAATCGAATACCGAGATCGCCGCGTCGCCGAAACCGGAATCCGACTCATCGTTGCCTCAGTACAAGATGCAATCGACAAGGGCCTGGTAACCGAAGAAACTGGTCCACGAGCCTCACGCAACGGCTTGCAAACCACTGCCCTGCTTGAGGCCATCGAAGAACATCGTTTCGACGCGCTGTTTGGTGGAGCCCGCCGAGACGAAGAGAAAGCACGAGCCAAGGAACGCATCTATAGCTTCCGTGACGAATTCGGCCAGTGGGACCCAAAGGGACAGCGCCCCGAGCTTTGGAACCTCTACAACGGTCGCCACAATATGGGTGAGCACTTCCGGATTTTCCCCATCTCCAACTGGACCGAACTTGACGTTTGGCACTACATCCGGGACGAAGACATCGACATCCCGAACATCTATATGGCTCACAAGCGCATGGTCTTCAAGCGAGACAATATGTGGCTGGCTGACACCCCCTTCATCAACCGGATGGACGATGAAGTACTCGAAGAGCGTCTGGTCCGGTTCCGCACCATTGGTGATGCAACCTGTACCGGAGCCGTTGATTCACCGGCTGATGACATTGAAAAAGTCATCGAAGAAGTCGGTGCCACTCGGGTAACCGAACGAGGCGCCACCCGGGCCGACGATCGTCGTACCGAAGCAGCTATGGAAGACCGCAAGAAAGAAGGCTACTTCTGATGGAACTTCTCCGACTGGCGACAGCAGGATCTGTCGATGACGGCAAGAGCACCCTCATTGGACGCCTGCTCTATGACTCAAAATCAATCTTTGAGGATCAACTCGAAGCAATCGCTGAGACAACAAAGCAACGTGGCGACGAAGGCATCGACCTTGCGCTCTTGACTGACGGCCTCAGGGCCGAACGCGAGCAGGGCATCACCATTGACGTTGCCCACCGCTACTTCGCAACGCCGCGACGCAAGTTCATCATTGGCGACACCCCCGGCCATATCCAGTACACCCGAAACATGGTGACCGGTGCCTCAACCGCCGACCTCACCATCGTGCTTGTCGATGCTCGCCACGGCGTCATCGAACAGTCAAAGCGACACACCTTTATTGCTTCACTGCTTCGCATTCCCCACATCGTGGTTGCCATCAACAAGATGGACCTGGTGGACTGGGACCAGGAAGTCTTTGAGACAATCCGCAAGGACTTCTCAGCCTTTGCCGCCAAGCTCGATGTCACCGACCTGACCTTCATTCCCATGTCAGCCCTCCTTGGCGACAATGTGGTTGACCGCAGCGAGAACATGGACTGGTACGAAGGCTCAACCCTGTTGCATCATCTGGAAGAAGTCCACATTTCCTCGGACCGAAACCTGAAGGATGTTCGCTTCCCCGTTCAGTACGTGATCCGCCCCCAGAGCGATGAATACCGCGACTATCGCGGCTACGCCGGAACTGTTGCCGGTGGCATCATGAAACCAGGCGATGAGGTTGTCGCTCTTCCTTCCGGATTCACTTCCAAGATCGCATCCATCGACACCGCTGACGGACCGGTTGAAGAAGCCTTCCCTCCAATGGCTGTGACCATTCGTCTCGAAGACGAGATTGACATCAGTCGCGGCGACATGTTGAGCCGACCAAATAACCAGCCAATCGTTGGCCAAGATATCGAAGCCATGATCTGCTGGATGTCGGAGGCATCATCACTGACCCCTCGCTCCAAGCTGGCACTCAAGCACACCACCAAGTGGGTGCGAACCATGGTGAAGGATCTCCAGTACCGATTGGACATCAACACCCTGCATCGTGATGAGGACGCAACCGAGCTCAAGCTGAACGAGATCGGTCGAGTGAAACTTCGGACTACTCAGCCCCTGTTCCACGACACCTATGCCCGCAACCGGCTCACCGGAAGTTTCATCCTGGTTGATGAGACAACCAACGTCACCGTTGGTGCTGGCATGATCATCGACAACAACTAGGCAAGGTCACAAATCACTGTGAGTTCTGACAGCACCTCTGACAGCACCTCCGACAATTCGTCAACCTCTGAACAAGCCGCCACCCCTCGGACGGAGAACGTTCGCTGGCATCCCAGCGCGGTCGCCCGCAAACTTCGGTGGGATACCACCGGGGTAAACGGTGTCACCTTGTGGATGACGGGACTGTCGGGTTCAGGTAAGTCAACGGTTGCCGTTGAAGTTGAACGCCAGTTGATTGAGGCTGGCAAGCCCGCCTACCTGTTGGATGGCGACAACCTACGGCACGGTCTCAACGGCGACCTTGGCTTCTCGGCTGAGGATCGTGACGAGAACGTTCGTCGGGTAGCCCACGTCGCTCGACTGTTCGCCGACTCTGGGGTCGTTGCCATCGTGCCCTTGATCAGCCCATATCGGGCGGCTCGGGATTTGGCCCGAACCTTGCACGAAACCGCCGGCCTTCCCTTCGCTGAAATCTTCATTGATACACCATTGGAGATATGCGAGCAGCGCGATCCGAAGGGTCTGTACAAGATGGCTCGATCGGGTGAGATCAAGGGCATGACGGGAATTGACGCTCCGTATGAGGCACCCGTGTCTCCGGAGCTACGGCTCACCCCCGAGGACGGGGATCCCGTCGCTCAGGCAGCCAAGGTCATCCAAAGCCTCAATATCTCAGCATCTTGACTCGCTGAGCAATACCGCCTTCAGGTGGACAAGAACTCGCCGATGGGTCCATACTCCCCGCTCAGTACTCAACTAGAGACTATCGGGAGACAGAATATGATTCCATCACTTATCGGGGCGCTCGTCATGGGAACCATCATCGGCTTCGGCGGCCGCGCCGTCCTTCCCGGTGCCCAGCACATCGGACTTGGCAAGACAATCGGCCTTGGTGTCGTCGCCAACCTCATTGTTAGTGCACTAACGACCGGGGCCGGATTCTTCTTCTCCGTCATCATCGGATCAGCAGTAGCGGCCGCGCTTCTTTGGATTGCCGTTCGTCAAGGTTGGCTCGGTTCAGATAGCGGAAAATCAGCCGTCGCCTAGCTTCGCCCGACTCCGTATGCCGAGCGTACCCAGTTCTGGCTACTCACAAAGAGTGCCAGCTGGGCTCGCTCCGGGGACATAACCAACCGTTGAGGGTGGTTCGGTCGACGGCGGAATGGTCGCTGGCGGAGTGGTCGTTGTTGGTAGAACGATGGCCGATTCGGCTCTAGGGGTAGTGAGAACACCAGCAAAGTCCGAGCCAGTAACGACAACGACTTCGGTCAGGTTCGCGTTGTATTCGATGACCGGGTTCGTATCGAGATAGCGAGCAACCTCAACCGCGGCCCCCTCAAGACCAGGACCAAACTGGACGGTGGTCAGTTTGATCGGATCAGCATTATCGGCAACAGACATGTCAAAACCGGCCGCTTGAAGGCCTTCCGTTGCCTCACCTGCTTGGCCACTTACCCTGCTGCCGTTCTTGACCTTGACGGTGTAATTGAGCACTGTCGTTGTTGTCGTCGTCTCGGGTGGTAGCTCAGGATCAATCCCGCGGAATACGTTCAGAATTGGTTGGGCCTGCTCAACTTCAAGTCCTAACACCGCTGCACCGGACTCGCTACGGAAGTCAAACACCGGCAACGAATGTCCGACGATCTGATCGCCTTCAACCGAAGCGAATGTTCGTGCTAGCTCGATCAGGTCGCCAGGCTCGACACCAGAGATCGCCAGATTCTGGGCACCGGCATCGATGAGGCCATTCACCGTTCCAACCGATGTGAAGTCCAACTTCCGTGTGGCGGTGGCAACGACCTGACGCAGGAAGTACTGCTGCCTGCTGGTTCGTCCAAGATCGCCGGTTCCGTCGAAATGCCACTTGCCATCGGCGAAATACTCAAGCTTGCGCCCTCGGGCAAACGCCAACGCGTCGAAACCGTCAAGGACATGACACCCGGCGGAAGGAATATCCAATGCGGATCCAGGATCGCGCATGGGATTGTCAAACCAGATGGGAACACCGCCAAGGGCATCGACCACATCTTGGAAACCGACGAAGTTAATCTCGGCATAGTGATTAATTTCGAGGCCAAAGTAGTTCTCGATGGTCGCCACCAGCCTGGCCTCTCCCCCCTCACCATTGAACGCGGTGTTCACTCGACCAGATTGCTCACTGTTAGCAATGGGAACCCAGAGATCACGAGGGATGGACAGCAGATTGACGGTCCCGTTGTCTGGGTCAACCCGGGCGATCATCATGGTGTCGGTTCGCTTGCCGCCTGGCGTCTCATCTCCCAGGAATATGCCCGACCGAGGGTCATCAGGGTCGATCCCATCGCGTGAGTCGGATCCGACAATCAACCAGTTAGCTGGCACACCTGACTCGGCCGCCTCGATGGCGGGAATGGCCAGTTGGGGAATGGCTTCCCACTTTCCAAGACCCCAGTTGAGGACACCGGCAGCGATCAATGCCACCGTTGTGCCGATGACACCACTGGTCAGAACCAACCGCTCAACCCAGCTGCGGTGCGGGGTTTGCCGGCCAACAGGAGAGTCCTGTGGCAGCGGCGAGGCTTCGATGAAGATCTCCTGGTCCGACATGGCCCTAGGACGCTAGCGCTCCTGGGTCCTGCTCATGTGGCAGCTCGCCTCGTTTTGACCGGAAGTGGCCTAACGTTGCTGTCATGACCGAGGAGATTCGCTGCCCAGCCTGTGGTGAGGAGGACGATCTACAGGGCACGCGCACCCAACCCGACGATGGCGAAAATGGAGTTGGGGCCATCCATATCTGCTGCCAGGCATGCGGTGCTGAGTGGGATCGAAGCCTGGAGAAACTCTGCCCTCGTTGTGGTGCCGGGGACCTCTATCCCGTACCAGTTGCCATTGTCGAAAAGAGCCGCGGCAGCCAGCTGTCAATCTTGACAACCCAACCGAAGTACTTCTGCTGGGTGTGTGATCGCGACATCATCGACGCGCAACGCCAGAGTGGTATCGCCCTCATGCCCGACGAACTCCCCACCCTGTCAGCCCAAGACCGCCAAGAACCTCAATAAGAGACCATTACGATTTGGGCGGCTTGGGGGGCTTTGGCTCCTTGGGTAGACCGAGGACTCGCTCACCAACGATATTGCGCTGGATCTCTGCGGTTCCACCCCAGATGGTTTCAGAGCGGCTGAAAAAGTAGGCGGCCTGTAGTGCATTCACCGGGTAATCAGCCTTGCCGCGGCGTTGGTTCGGATTAGTTGAATTCTCGTCGTACTCCCCGTCAAGCACCTGGCCCTGCATGCCTGCGATATCCAGATAGAGCTCCATCACGTCTCGGTGATACTCCGACCAGAACATCTTGTTGGTTGCCCCCAATGCGGCCACTCCGGGGTCACGAGTCTTGTTCAGACTTGCGGTCAGGGAACGCAGACCGTTGATCCTCATGAGCATGACCTTGCTGTGTGCTTTGGCCAAGCGTTGCCGGATGATGGGGTCGTCAATCTTGCCATTCTCGCGAGCAATATCGACGA
Source organism: Actinomycetes bacterium (assembly GCA_024280015.1). Taxonomy (GTDB): domain Bacteria; phylum Actinomycetota; class Acidimicrobiia; order Acidimicrobiales; family SZUA-35; genus JAJRQY01. Next base: position 117,244 of record JAJRQY010000132.1, on the reverse strand, counting down.
TGTCGTCAAGCTCGAGTTCGAACCGGCGATACGAAGTTGTTGCGCTGGTGCCACGCTCGAACCCGAGGGTGGTCATGGCCACCTTCCAGCCATTGTTCAAGCCACCAACAACATTGTCCTTGGGGCAGCGGGCATCACTAAAGAAGACCTCGTTGAACTCACCGGACCCGTCGACTTGTTCGATCGGACGGATCTCTACTCCCTCTTGGTCCATGGGTACCAGCAAGTAGGAGATGCCAGCGTGCTTGGAGACGTCCTGGTCGGTTCGGGCCAGCAGGAAGCAGTAGTCGGCGTTCTGGGCCATGGTCGTCCAGACCTTTTGGCCGTTGATGACCCACTCATCACCATCAAGTTCGGCCTTGCATTGCAGGGCAGCCAGGTCGCTACCCGCTTCAGGTTCGGAGAAGCCCTGGCACCACTTGATCTGTCCCCGCAAAATACCGGGCAAGAATTCCTTCTTCTGCTCTTCAGTACCCCATTGCAAGATGGTCGGTCCAACCAGGGTGTCGCCAAAGAAGTCTCCCCGCATAGGGGCGCTGCGCTTGGCGAACTCCTCGTTGAGAACAACCGACTGCATGGTTGACAATCCCTTGCCGCCATACTCAGTTGGCCAAGAGGCACAGATCCAGCCGCCACCGAAAAGCTTCTTGGGCCACTCCACATTGAAGACGTCTCGCTCATCATCACTCATGGAAAAGTCATCCTCCCCCCAACCTTCAGGGAGGTTTTGGGCCAACCAATCCTTGATTTCTACACGAAACTCTTCTGCTGCAGCGGGGTAGTCCAGATCCATGCAAGCAATCTTGACCGATCGGTCAAGTTTTTGTCAAACGGGAGACTTTTGGTACCACAGCAAGCCCGATGACTCACTTGCTAGCGTCAAGCCAATGAACGACGATCTCACCCTTGGCGACGACGGACATGCCCGATGCTCCTGGGGGTGCTCAACCCCGGACTATGTGGACTATCACGACAACGAGTGGGGCCGTCCAGTGGTCAACGAGCGCACATTGTTCGAGAAGATGTGTCTGGAGGGATTCCAGTCCGGACTGTCGTGGCTTACCATCCTCCGCAAACGTGAAGCCTTCCGCGATGTCTTCTGCAACTTCGAACCAGCTTCGGTTGCCCAATTTGACGAAGGAGACGTTCTTCGCCTGTTAGATGACGCTCGCATCGTCCGGCATCGGGGAAAAATTGAAGCCACAATCAACAACGCACAAGTCTTGCTGAAACTGCACGAATCTGGCAACACCCTGGCCGGCCTGATCTGGTCATTTGCCCCGGTAGCAGAGACCGCCCCCCGGCTCATGTCAGATGTGGCCGCGAAAACCGACGAGTCCATCGCCCTGTCCAAAGACTTGAAGAGGCGCGGCTTCAAGTTTGTCGGACCAACTACGGCCTACGCAGCAATGCAAGCAATGGGAGTGGTTGGCGACCATCTACAGGGCTGTTTTGTGCGGGAGGAGTGCGAGCTAGAGCGAACCAAACTGGGCCGCCCAGCCCCACCCAAATAGGCCTTCTTACCCCACCAAACAGTGGGATCGAGGCAGAAGGATCTTCTCGCTGGGTCAAATGACTCAGGACATAGGCCTCAAGGTCTATCCCTAATTCGTCCGACAACGTATTCATGATTCCCTCCGCCGAAACGAATGAGGCTCTCCGACATGGAGAGTCGACCCAAACTGCACCGCCAACCCAAGAACTCGAGTTCCGTCAGATTGCTGGCCTCATGGCGGGTGAGGTCATGGACCTCACGCCCGGCACCTACGAGTTCGGTTCGGAGGAGACCGGAACCGTCGGATTCTCCTTCAACGTCAGTGCTGACGGGTCAATCATCGTTGTTCCAGGCAGCAAGGGCATCCTCCTCGACACCGAACGAATCTGGGACCCCACCCCGTTGGACGGACGAACAATCAACGCCGGGTCAGCCCGCTTCCAGGTGGGTCGAAGAAGGCCAGAACAGCGCGACCGACGCGAGATCATTTCCGGGGTTGCCCCTCAAATTCACGACCCCATCGTTGCCGTTCGGCTTCCATCTGACACCCAGGCCGACACCGCTGGCGCGATTGCAGCCCCCACAAACCCCACCCAACCGGCGCCACCAGCACAAGCCGAGCCGACAACCTTCGGTGGATTTCTCGGTCGCAATCGTCGGCCGCCGATCGCTGGTTTACCCCCAGCACCTGCGTCCTCCATGACTGCGCTCCCGGCGCCCCCCGTGCCTTCGGCACTGGTTCCTCACATGACGGTTGCCGAAGCTGGATTGGCCAAGGACCACTTGGCTGAGCGTTTGCTCCGAGCACGAGCTGACCTGGCAACACAACGTCGAGACCAACACCCAAATCCCGAAGACATTGCCCGTCGCGCTCGGGCCGGATCGGCTCTCTGCTGGAACCGCAGGAGCGACCATTGGCACTTCGGACAAGTCGCCATCGCCACCGCAGATGTTGCCTGGCAGCCACGTCTTGATAACTCCGCCAATCTCAGCGAGACCGAGCGGGCCTTGGTGCATGGCCTCTCGACCCTTCCTTCGGTGCCAGTCACCGCCGACCTGCGGGTCGGACCACTAGGAATCGTTGGTTCGCGACAGGCAACTTTGGCCTGTGCTCGCCACATCATGACCAGCATGGCGACCCTGTCTTCTTCTGACTATCTCACCATCACTGTTCTTGCTGATGCGGACCGCAGAGGCTCTTGGGACTGGGCCCACCGCCTACCCCACACTGGAGGAGCCAGCGAATCGGCCATGCCACTCCTCGTCGTCGACGGGATCGAGCAGCTCAACGATAACGGATTCGGTATGGCCCTTACCGACCCCGGTGGTGTCGGAGCAGTACTTCTGGCCAACGATGTCCGATCTCTTCCACCAACATGTTCAACCGTCATGATTCTCCATGAGACCGGAACGGCGACAATCCTCAACCACCGCGATGGAACGACTGTTTCCGGGGCAACTCCACATGGCATCTCAACCACCCTGGCTATAGAAACCGCAACTCACCTGGCTTCTCCCGCCCCGATCCATCTCTAGTCCTACAACCCGCCCGGAAGGACTCTGTCCCATGACCCGTCCGAAGAATACTTGGTCCGATGAGCCAGAAAAGTCACAGGCCGAGAAGCCGAGAAGCCTTTGGCCCGACGAAGACGAACTCCCATCGTGGAAGGCATTGTCGTCCACACCCGTTGGCGGAGCCAACGAACAAACCCCACCCGATGAGACCCAACGAGCATCTCCGAGACTAGAGCCACTCCCTCCAAGGCAGCGCAAGTCGACCACCCGCCAGAGCCCGCCGATAGGTGCGCTTATTGCGGCCTCAGCCGCATTGCTTTTAGGTACGACCATCGGCGGCATTTTGGTGTTCCGAGGAGGATCCGACTCTGCGGAGTCCCCAAGCGCCAACCCGGAGTTGTCCGCTCTTTCACCGACCGAAACCGACTCCCAGGCAACGAGTTCGCCTCCACCCACCCAGCTAGCCTTCGACGAGGACGCGCAAACAACCGAACCAGCCAGCAGCGCCGACAGTGCTCCTGAAGACAGTGCTCCTGAAGACAGTGCTCCTGAAGACAGTGTCCCTGCCACCGATGATGATGAGCCCATTCGCCAAGCAGTCTTCGCCGGAGGGGTGATCTATCTGCGCGGCAGCGTTCCCAGTACCGAGATTGGTGACGCCATCTTCGACCGAGCAGCCGCGGTCATGGGACCTGACAATGTCGTCAATGAGTACGTCATTGACCCCTCGGTCACCTTTGATCCCTACGCCGGCGCGCCTCTCTATGTACAAGACCTCGTCCTCTTCCCATCGGGCAGCGCAGAGATTGATCCCCAGTTCACTCCCCTGCTTGATCTAGGGATCATGCTGTTTGGCCAGAACCCGCAAGTAACAATCACCGTGATCGGACACACCGACTCCCAAGGAAACGACTTCGACAACCTGGCCTTATCCCAGGAACGAGTCCAAGCTGTCCTCAACTATTGGACTCGTGCTGGAGTAGACCCAAGCCGGATCACCATCATCGGCAAGGGCGAGGCCGAGCCCCTCGACGACAACGCGACCTCCGAAGGTAGACAGTTCAACCGTCGAGTGGAGTTCATCATCGCCGGGCTCCTAGCCGACTAGCCCTTCGGGTCCCAACTCTTAGGAGGTCTTGACCGGCACCTTCTTCTTCGGGATTGGCAAACCAACCCGGACCGCGGAGTTTGCCGACCCCGGCCAGCGAGCTCGACTCTTTGCTGCCAGCTTGTGCATCAGGGCAATCGCGCCTGGATCATCATCACCAGGCCGAGTCTCAATCACACCATCGGAAATCATCGCATCAATAACGGCACGCCCAAGCTCAGTTCTGATGATGGTCAATGTCCAGTCCGTTTCGTTGCCAATTCCGCCGGTGGAGATGTCAGCATGCTCTGCGGCGAAGTCCGGGCAGTGGGTACACCCCTCGCGAGTCCACGCATGACACTCCTTGAGGTTGATCTCGTGATAGTCCCCGTTGGCCATCCATACCTGGAACACACCCTTGATGTTCATCTTGACAATGTCTGATGTCCTCAGCCCGTACTTGGTCCAGAACAACTCCTCGAACATGGAATCGTCAAAACTCTTGGAACAAAGCAGTCCAATATTGAGCTTGATTGGTTTGGAGACCTTGCCAATTTTGCGACTCCACATGACGGGAGCAATCGACGTCATACAGCTCATGCCGACCAAGGCCAGCCTGCTAAGGCCTTTCTCCTTGGCTTCATCCAAAGCCAGGGTGTTGGCCGAATAGGTGTAGCGACTACCTGATGCTGCCAGCACCTCATCCTTGGTCGTTGCCACTGTCGGGGTCGCCTTCCAGCCACCGGCACCACCTTCAAGCTCGGAGACCAACGCACCATCAATAATGTCGTTCTGCAAACACCAGATGAGGATGCTGGAAACAAGACCACCGTCCTGTCCCGCTTCATAGACCCCTTCGTCTTTGGCTCGCACCAGCAAGATGTCCTTGAACACACCAGCCATCTGCCCGTCCTGGCGTTGCTCACCAAAGAGATGCTCGTTGGCTTCTAGTTCCCAGTCGCGGAAGCGAGGACAGGCTCGGGTGCAAGATGTGCAGCCCTTCTCGCCATGACCACAGTTGGTTGGACCTAACTCGTCTTCCAGATGAAAGGGCTTGTACTGGCCTGGTTCATGCTTGTAGCCAATGACATCGTGAGGGCAGGAGATGACGCAACCAGCGCACCCCGTGCACAGTCCGCTGGTTATCACCTCGTCATATAGCTCCTTCCATTGAAAAGTCCAGCGCTGCTTTGCTGGAGGCTGTTTCGTTGGATTTTGTTCGTCGGAACTCTCTGTCGATGACGGAGAGCCGGAGGAGGTGGCAGCCGAGGCTGGTGCTTGAGCCATGGAAAGAACCTACTACCCAACGACGTTCTCAGCGATTTCGACTGATGCACCCCAAAGGGAACAACTAGCGATTGAGGTCACCCTCTTCAATCACACAATCAGCAATCAGCTCGACAAACTCGGGCTGAAGTTTCAATTCAGGATCCGCCACCATCTCGTCGTCAAGAACCTTGAGTCGCTCATAGGGAACAACGACGTGTAAGCGCTGATACAAGCACTGGCAGAGCCGGACATGTAGCCCAGAGTCACTGGTGGGGTCTATGCAACCGGCCAAGAAATTCGTTTCCGTCTCGAGCGTGTACTCGACTTGGGGCTCTGGAGCACAAGAGGAAACCACCAGACCTAGGGCAACAATGAGGGTGAGCCGTCGTATTGCCACCCCTGGACTTTACTCGGCGATGCGGTTCCTGTGTTGGCGTTCCCGTCGATAGGCACTCAAATCAACTACTTCGGCCAATCGGGCCTCGCGGTTTCGTTCGAACTTCATCTCATCGAAGACTTGCTCACTCATCACGGCCTCGGCCAAGGCTGTCCATAGGTCAGCAGTCGACGATTTTGACTCGTCAATCTGGGCGAGTCCAACCACGGTCGGAAGATAGTGAATCTCACAATCGAACGCAGCTGGAGACTGATGTGCGGGTCTCGGGCTTCCAGCAACCATGTTCCTATTGTCGGCAGCCCGGACCCCAAAACTTGAGCCATTGTTCTGCCACTGTGGCATTGCTCATCGCGCTACTCCTGCAAAATCAGCTCTCGAGCTCGGCTAAAGACCGCGTCAAGCATCTCTTCGGTTAGTCGGCCAGTGAAGGTGTTTTGTTGGCTCACGTGGTAGCTGCAAAGCAATGTCATCGCCGGACGAGTCTGGGTTTCTGGCACTGGGACCTCGACACCATGACCGAACTTTGGACGGGGTTTGATGCCCAGATACGAACACAGGGCTTGATAGGCGAATCCCCCGAGAGCAATGAACACCTTGGGCTCAATCACCGCAAGTTCACGGTCGAGGAACGGTCGACAGGCATCACGCTCGGCTGGTGTTGGTTTATTGGCGGGCGGAGCACACTTCACCGGAGAGGTAACAAGCGCCTCGCTGAGTTCAAGCCCATCATCCAGGTCGATACTTTGAGCCTGATTAGCAAACCCGGCCCGATGCATCGCTCGGTAGAGCCAATCCCCCGAACGATCACCAGTGAACATTCGGCCAGTCCGATTTGCTCCGTGGGCGGCAGGAGCCAAACCAACTACGATCAGTTTGGCGTCGTCGCCCCCAAAGGCTGGCACCCCTCGTCCCCAGTAGTCCCAGTCGCGAAATGAGGCTCGCTTTTCTTGGGCAACTTGCTCACGCCATGACACAAGACGCGGACAACGACCGCAGTTTGTTACATCGTTGGCAATGAGTTCGAGGGTGTCCCTGGCCGTCATGAGCCCCAACTTAGATAACGTGAGCCCTCAATGGCACCTGGTTCGAAGAAATCGACGAAGCACAAGGGCAACAAGCGAGGTCACTCCAAGGGGGTGGCGCCAGCCCCAACACTGGTCCTTTTTGTGCGCCATGGGCGAACTCCAACGACAGGCAAGGTGCTTCCGGGGAGAGCGAAAGGTCTGCACCTTGGTAAGGAAGGGGTTGCCCAAGCCGAACGGGTAGCCGCCCGCATCGCCGGTCTAGATTCGGTGGCGGCCGTCTACGCCTCACCCATGGAACGTACCCAGGAGACTGCGACACCGATCGCCAAAGCTGTTGGTGTTCGGGTTCGTACTCGCAAGGGCTTGATCGAGGCCGACTTTGGCCAGTGGACTGGACGGAGGCTGAGCCAGCTCAACAAGCTTCCCGAGTGGACGACCGTGCAGCGCTACCCCAGCGGCTTCCGGTTTCCTGGCGGTGAATCATTCTCGGAGATGCAAACCCGCATGGTTGACACTGTCCACGAGTTGGTGGCAGAGCACCCTGGTGAGACCATTGTCTTGACGTCCCATGCCGACACCATCAAGGCGGCTCTTGCCCAAGCACTCGGCACCCATCTGGATCATTTCCAGCGAATTGTGGTTGGCCAGTGCTCGGTGTCAGCTGTTCTCTACACCCCCAACGGACCAGTTGTCTTGGCCGTCAACTCGATGGGAGACGACCTCACGTCTCTCGTTCCCAGCTGAGGTGATGATGAGCGAGTCCTATGAATTTCGAGACATCACCCACTTCACTGCCGGGGCGGTAGGCGAACCGGGTGCTCGTACCTTTTTCTTACAAGCGGGTGACGTGGACCGCATGGTTTCCGTCAAGCTAGAAAAGCAGCAGGTCGCTGCTCTGGCCACCTTCCTGCGCTCAGTGCTTGACGATCTTCCCTCGCCGGTCGTCGTTAGTGACGCCTCACCAACCCCCTTGTCCGAGCCAGCATTGGCCGAGTGGACGGTCGGCCAGATCGCGGTGGGTGTTGATGAGGTCGAGTCCAAGGTCGTCCTGGTCGTTGAAGAGCTGGACACCAATCCTGAAGAAGACGATGAGGACGAAAGTGTGCTCCTGGCTGATGTGTCGTTGGGTGCATCACTCCGGGTGCATCTCAGCGTCGACCAGGCGTCTGGTTTCATCGCAACCGCCGATTTTTTGATGCAAAAGAGCCGACCGCCCTGCCGGCTTTGCGGCCAACCGCTGGATCCAGCGGGGCACGCCTGCCCGCGGTTGAACTGAGCCTGATGTCCAACCGTCGGACCTGATGGGTTCCCCGTTTGATCAAGCTCGCTCCGATCTAATCTCGCTGTTTGAGCAAGGTGAGATTGAGGTCGAGGGCCGCATGCCTTACAGCTCCAACGCCACCCTGTTGGTTACGGTTCGTAACACGACCGGATCAGATGCTGCAGACGCTGGAGATGCTTCGGCGGACTCGCGGTCCGAGATGGTTGAGACAAGGGCCATCTACAAGCCCCATCAGGGTGAGCGGCCATTGCACGACTTTCCTAGCGGGCTGTTCAAGCGAGAAGTCGCCATGTTTCGCCTGGCCGAGGTGTTGGGCTGGTCAGTCATCCCTCCAACCACCCTGGTTGAGGGGCCATTCGGCCAAGGGTCGATCCAGGCCTTTGTCAACGCCGATTTCGAGCAGCATTACTTCACCTTGTTCGAGGACGGTGTTGGCCTCGACGACTTACGCAAACTCTGCCTGCTGGACTTGATCGCCAACAATACCGATCGGAAGTCCGGGCACTGCCTACTGGCAGAAGACGGCCACATCTACGGCATAGATCACGGTCTCGCTTTCCACGCCCAGTGGAAATTGCGCACCGTGATGTGGGACTTTGTTGGTGACCCAATCCCCGATGAGCTGCTGGCCCCAATTCAGATGCTGGTCGACTCTGGTCTTCCCGATGGCTTCCGGGAGCTCTTGGATCCCTTGGAGAATGATGCGGTCCTTACCCGAGCCAAAGCAGTAGTCGAGCTTGGGGTCTTCCCCGAAGATGAGACCGGTGGTCATCGCTATCCCTGGCCCCTCGTCTAACTGGACTAACTGGAGCTAGCCCGAATGGCGGGCAATTCGCCGTTCGTAGTCCTGGCGGAATCGGATCGAGACGGGCGACTGCATTGCTTGGCGAACCGTGCCAAGGCTGGCATTGCGGTCATAGAAGAGGCGGTACGCCTCGACCAGTCCAAGATTGTCTTCTGGGGCTGGCTCAACCGCGATGCTGTCACCGGGTTTCACCGAGCCCGGAGTGAGAACCCGGCAGTACATTCCAGGCCGATCAGCGTCCCGAAAAGCATCAACATAGCCAGCCTGACCGACATGGTCGGCCAGGATGTTGCAGGGAATGCGCGGGGCGGTGACCTCAAGGACCAGTTCGCCAATGGTGTAGCGATCACCAATCCGAACCTGGTCAGCTTTCACACAATCATCAGCGGAGAAGGTGAGGTTCTCACCGAAGAATCCCGAGGGCAAGCTGCGGGCAAGTTCTTGCTCCCAGAACTCATAATCATTCTGGGTATAGATGTAGACCGCTTGATCCGGGCCACCGTGATTGTGCAGGTCAACAATCACATCATCACCAACACCCTCACTGGTGATAAGGGCACCATCGACAGGTTCTTTGAAAATGGCTGTCGCCTTGTTGGAGGCAACGATCGATGGCCGGGCTAGCCCGGTTTGAATTGAGAGGAGGTACATGAGCTTCTTTCTGCTGGCCACAAGATCGCCAGCGCGGTTCCGAACAGGTCCGAATTGTTCACTAACGGCGGGGGGTCCAGCGAAAGAATCGGACAGTGACGAGGGTGCCGAAGGCACCCCACAGGACTAATACCAACCAATGCGTCCAGGGCCAACTGGTTTCGGTTACAAACGGGTTGAAACTATCTTGCAGCGCATGGGCCAGGTGCCGCACAGGGAAGAGATTGGCGATCGACTGGACCCAACCCGGAACCGAATCACCTTGGATATACACATCACTGATGAAGAAGAGCGGCAGCATTACACCGTTGGTGATGGCAGGTGCCGCCTCTTCTGAAGAAATGACGGTGGTGAATGCCAAGCCGAGGATCGAGAACACTACGGCCCCCAAAACCACACTGATGAGCAGGGTGGGAACCCCGGTCAGATTCAGACTGACTCCGAACAGAATCCGACCAACGGCCACAATAACGACGGTCATGAATGAGGCAACAACTGCGCCCGTCAGCCCTTCGGCCAGAACGAATACCCAAGGCGGCAACGGGGTCCCGCGCAGCCTCTTGAGCATGCCTCGCTCACGCCTTGAGGTTATGATGAATGCCAGGTTCATCATGGTGGAGGAAATAATGGCCATCGCCAGTATTCCCGGCACATACAAGGTGGCGACACTTGCACCGTTCTCTAGCTCGCCATTGCCAAACAGCGAGATGAAGATGATGAGGAACATCAAGGGCATGGCGATTGTGAAGAATAGCGAAGCCGAGTTGCGCCGAAAGACCAGCAGGTCATAGCCAACCTGACGTTGTAGTTTTCCAAGCCAACTGAAGCGAACGCGCTCGGTACTCATGAGTTGGCCTCCCCGGTGAGGGTCAGATAGACGTCCTCCAGCGTTGGTCGTACTACCTCGAGCCCATCCAAAGCGATTCCTTTCTCAATGGCCCAGGACGTCAAGATGTACAAATCCTGAGTTGGGTCTGTGCTGGACACCGAGGCTCGACCCGTCTCGGCAATCGACATGGCTAACGGTGAAGGAGGGGGTGGTTGATCAGGTGCTGCTTGCCACGAGATCTGGAGCTGAGCCCCAACGGATTGAGCCAACTCGTTCGCCGTTCCTACCGCAACAATCAGGCCATCGGCGATCACGGCAATGCGGTCAGCAAGCTGCTCGGCCTCATCCATATAATGGGTGGTCAGCAGGACGGTATTGCCAGTTGCTCGGAGGGCTTCGATCATCCCCCATGCCTCTCGTCGAGCCGATGGATCAAATCCCGTTGTCGGCTCATCAAGAAACACAAGCTTCGGGTCGCCGACTAGCGCAAGCGCTAGATCAAGCCGCCTCTTCTGGCCCCCAGAAAGCTTCATGGTCCGTTGCTCGGCGCTATCGGTGAGGCCGACAAGGTCCAGCACTGCATGCGGATCCAACGGAGCCAGGTAGTACGAAGCATGCATCTGGATGGATTCCAGCGCCGTGAGCTCTGGTACTGGTTCGGACTCTTGTAACACGATACCGATGTCTTCTCGCCAGGACTGAGAAGCGCGAGCCGGGTCTTCACCCAAGACCCGTACCGATCCCGAAGTCGCACGGCGAAATCCTTCAAGAATCTCGATGGTGGTTGTCTTGCCTGCTCCGTTTGGTCCGAGAAAGGCAACGATTTCGCCTTCCTCGACGTCCAAGTCAATGCCTCGGACCGCTTGATGCTCGCCATAGGACTTGGTGAGACCTCTGACCTCAATGACTCGACTCATCGGCATGAGTCTAAGAGAGTCGGGGCCAACTACCCGGGGTTGACGGAGTGGCTAGGGACCAAGTCCTCGAGCGGGTGCTGATTGGGCGGCGACGGTGATCTCCAGGGGTTCGCCGGGAGCGAAGATTTGCAGCAGCACCAGCTCAACCTGGCCGTGAACTTCAACCGTGACCCCATCGGCGGTGGCCACAACAATCGGTGTTCCCGACAATGACTCTCGATCGGCCTGATTGACCAGGCTGTCCCACGCCAGCTGCTCGGCCAAAGCTGGGTCAAGCAGAACAACGCCGGTCTGGCGATAGGTCTCCATGTCCACGCCGTTGGACCCAGCCGACGCTGCAGCGTCGGCCATTTCAGCCAGTGCCCGGCGCTCGCCGAAAGCCCGCCAGAGATCGGTGCTGATGCCACCAACGAACAGCAGCACCATCACCATGCCGACACCGAAGAACGTCATGGAGCCGCGCTGAGGTTCGTGGTGACTCACTCGACCATGCTTGTGGCGTCTCACGGCGATGCTGTGATGCCTCATGGTGTGCCAGCACCATAATCTGAGTACCGCTCGGTGTGCTCCGCCGACCAGGTCGTATCGCCAAAGGACCCCATCAAGGGGATGTCGGCGGCCGGGATCACCACGACCACACGAACGGTCAAGGCCTGTCCAGGAACCAGCTCACTTGGTATCTCCAACCGCAACGAACCGGCCGGTAGGCCATAGCCACGCTCAATGTCAGCGACAATTTGTGTCGCCCCTTCGAACCCCTGCGGACCGGCAACCACCAAGTATCGGGCCGACTCAGCGGCTGCGTCTCGTGCCGCGGTTTGGCGTTCGATCCAGGTTGGGATTGACAAGATCAAGATCCCGAACGGGATCAGGATCAAGCCGAGCATGATTGGTAGTTCAAGAATCGCGCTCCCCCGCTCAGTCCCCTGATCCAGATGTCGAGACTGGCGCGGCGAAACAAGTTCACTCGTCCTCCTTCGCGCCAACCAGCCGGATGCTCTCCTCATTCTGGTTCCACCTCTCTCGCTGCCACAGCCGTCACGGTGAACTCCCAATCGGGAGAAATGGGCAACCATCGTTCGAACCTCGTCGTCACTGTTACCACCACCCGGTCATCAAGAACAGCGCACGATGCTTGTCCAACGCCTTGTCCCATTTCACCACCGAGCAAGTCAGCGCGCACCTGCTCAAAGCGTTGCAAACAAGCTCCTTCTCCTGCATCGAGAACAGACTCAGATCTGGCCGCCTCCAACGCAGCTGACCGAACAACCCCTCGGCCATATTGCCAGACCGCGAACTGGGTGAACAAGGTCAACATGATGAGGAACATGCCCATCGCCACCAGTGTGGTGATGGTGGCTGACCCGCGTTCGTGCCCGCCCTTAGGTCGATGCCTCATCAACCGTTTCGCAACCGCCACCTTCGAGTCTTACAGACCGAGCTGGGATCGGATACTGGCTACCAGTTCAATGCCCAGTGCTTCCATTCCTTGGAAGATCACGACGAGTAGCCCAATAGACAGGGCACTAATGCCAAGCCATTCGACCACAGCCGCGCCGCGCTCGGAACGTCGCCCTTCAGACACTGAACCTTTGCGATGCTCGTTGTATACAGCAAGTCCTAACAACATTTCATACTCCACTTCCGCCAAGATCGAGGCATGGCCCCGACCAGATGAGCAACGAGGTAGGCCCCGTTGTTGGTTGGTTGAGCGGCCAACCGCCGCTTTGGGATTCGGTCATCATCGACCGGCCCCCAGAACAAAGGACGGCAGGGCCGCCCCAACGAACAACACCATGATTGGTGCAATCAGAAGGAGAAGAGGCACCAACATTGCCGTTCGCCTCTTCACCGCTGAACGTGCGATTTCTTCCCGACGTTGTGATCGGAGATCATTACCGACGGCCAACAGGGCGTCAGCAATATCGCCTCCCGAACGGGCTGAGGATGACAGCAATCGATACAACCTGGCTGCTGCTGGCTCCGGTGTTGCCTCGGCCAACTTGTCATAGGCGCGTTGTGGGCTGGTGCCGCCGCCAATCCACCCGAGGGCCTCGCGTAGTTCTTCAATGACAGGTCCTCGACCAAGCGAACACACGGCGCGGATGGCATCGACTGGACCGTGCCCGGTGCGAATATGAACGGCGATGAGCTGGGCAACGGTGAAGACCTCATTGCGCATCTTGGAGCGGCGTTCGGTAATCGCTCGCTGCACCCGGTTGCGTTGCAAGGTTGCCCCAGGAAAGCCGAGCAGGGCAGTGAAGGCCAAGGTTCCACCGACGGTTCCAAACATGGTCAGGCCAAGAGCCGCTCCTAGGCCAAGCCCGGCAACGGTGTAGGCCAGCTGACGCATCCGGTACTGCTCGGGCGAGGTGTCGGAGAACCCAGCGTGGCGCAACCGCAACCGCAGAGTCTCCGAATCGGCAACGTCAATGAGTCCTGCCAGCCGCTCAGCCAGCCGCTCAAGCAATGGTCCAAAGACACGCAGTGAGGCTGGATCGGTGTCATGTCTGGTAAGCGAAACCACTGAAACATCGGCGTAGCCGGTGCCAAGCCTGCTTCGAGCCAGGGCTGCGTATGGCCGCAACCGACCGGCCAACAGTCGCCGCGGCGGCACCAGGGCATGGGCAAGCCCAACAACCGTCAGGGCGGCAAAGAAGGCGGCAAGCCCGACCTGTGCGGTCACAAGCCGCCTCCAGCCAGGATCCGCTCTTCGGCCGGCACTTGTCCCAACCGAGAGATGACGACCAAACCAACAGCGGCCATCACGCCACCGAGTGACACGACCAACCAGCCTGCAGGTGAGGAGTAGAACTCGCGGTATCCGGTGGTCGTCGCACACAAGATGGCCAGCACCACGAAGGGCATGAAGGTCGCGCCTCTTGCCTCAAGTCGAGTCTCCAACTGGGAGGTCTCAACTTCTTCGAGTAGACGAAGATCCAGGGTGGAGGAGTCAGCTAGCTCATCCAGGATGTCGATGACAACCGAGGTTCCTTGGTCAAAGGCCAGCAGCAAGATTTCAATGATCCGGTCCGACATTGGATCAGCCAAGTCTTCCCGAACGACTTCCAACGCACTCTTGTAGTCAAGGGCAACAGCCAAGCCGGCGTAACGATTGAAGTAGGGTCGAAGCGGCTCGGGTCCTGAGCGGCCAAGCTCGCACAAACTCCCATGTACTGACATCGATGAGCGCAGGTGTGCACTCACGTCTCGCAATGCGTCCGGCCAGGCAGCGAGGCGAGACTTGGTTAGTGACCGTCGCCGTTTGGCGTACATGGACCGAGGAAACATCAGGGTGATTCCTCCGCCGACCGCTGCCAGTGGAGCAACACCGGTGATACCGAGAATCAGGGCGGCCACCAGCGCAGCTGCACTCAATGAGACAGCGACAAACTGAACCGGGGTAACCGACACTCCGGCCTGGTTCAACCAATCTTGCCAGCGCGCACCAGTCCGGCGACCATTGTGTTGTTGCTCCAGCCAGCGGGGGGAAACCCCAATCACGGCACCAAGAGCCAGGTACACAAAGAGCCCAGCGGCAACGCCTGCCAACAGCCTCATAGAAGTGTCCTCGTTCCTTCAAGTAGTTCGGTGATCGATATGTCCAACGGCCGCAGAACTCGGGCCAGTCGAAGTTCAAGTTCTGTTGGTAGGGGTGACCCGGTCCAACGCAAGGGTGAGCCGAAGTCTTCACGAGTGAAGATTGGTTCGACGGTGAAGTCGTCTTCGCCTCCCTGCATGGGAGGGATGGCGACAATTTCCATGATCTGACGACGTCCTCCGACCCCATCGGCGGTGGCTGAAGTTGGCTCCTTCGCCGTGTGAACAACAAGGTCAACTATGGAGCTGAAGACCGAGCGGACCTGTTCGGGCGAGACATTGGGGCCGGCCATTGAGGCAGTCGAAACCAGGGCTTGCAATCCTTGGCGAGCACCATTGGCGTGGATAGTTGAAAGCATCCCGCAACCAGCATTTCCGGCTCGGGTTAGTTCATAGGCCTCTTCGCCACGAACTTCGCCGACGACAATCAGGTCGGGGCGCATGCCGAGCGACATCTTGACCAAGCCTCGCAGGGAGATTTCTCCCGAACCATCAGGACCGGGTGGTCGGGTCTTCCAGCGCGCCGCGTGTAGGTGCTCGACCGAAAGCTCGGGCGTGTCCTCACAACAAATCACCCGCAAGGTCGGTGGAGCGGAGCGAAGCAAAGCATTTACCAGGGTGGTCTTTCCAGAACCTGGTTGGCCGGTCACGATCACTCCGGTTGGCGTTCGCAGGGCAACGGCGAGGAGCGAAGCAGCGGCGGGCGTCACGGCGTCCCACTCGATCAGTTCATCAAAGGTTTCGCGCTTGGAAAGGTAGCGCCGAATGGTCACATCGATCTTGTCCGCGATCGGTGGAAGAACGACACCCATTCGAGCTTGCCCATCCAAAATCTGGGCCTGGGCTACCGGATGGCCTTCATCAACGGTGACCCCAACCGTTGCCAACAACTTGATGACAACATGGGTGACTTCGTGCTCGCTGACCGGCTCGTCATGGGCAACCAGCCGCCCGTCAAGGTCGATGTAGGAGACTTCTTGCCCGTGGATAATGAGTTCCTCGTACTCGATTGATCCATCGATGAATGGCGTCAACGGGCCGAACTCAAGGATGGATCGACGCAGGCGATCGGCCATGGCGGTCGGATCATGCAGGGGCCTCTGACTTCCGCCAGACGTTGCCCCGACCTGGTATTCGTGAACCAAGGATCGGATCAGCTCAAGAATGTCGGAGCGGGAGGCGGAATCGATGCCACGAACCCGAATCTGGTCCAAGGTCTGGAACCGTAGGTCCTCATAGGCATCCAGCGGAGTTGTTGCTACTGGGTTAAGAAGCGTCATGCTGCTACCTCTTGCTTCTCTTCATCGTTCTTGGCCAACGGCTGATCCGGCTCGATTTGGGTGGGATTAGCAACACCAGCAACCAGTCGGTCCATGGCTTTGAGGAAGCGCCCCTTGCTGGCCAGGGTTGCGTCCCAAGCGGCCCGCTCGATGTTGCGGTCTCGGGGGGCAATCTCGATCTGGTTGACTCGATCTCCGGCAATCTCTCGGAGTTGGTGGATCAGCTGGCTTTGGGCTGCTGCTGACCGAGGAGGCCGGTTGATGACCACATCAATGGGGCTATCACCCACCAGGGGAACAAGATCGACCAGCCAATCAACGAATCGAAGGATCCCCGTTGAGGAGCCGTCGCAGACCCCAATGATGTGCGAGGCACTTGCCGCAATGGCTCGGCTGCTGCCAAAGCGGTCAACGGATCGAGACAGATCTTCGAGTTGTGGACCAATCCTGGCGACAACGGCAGGCCATCGGGCAGAGAGTTCGCTGACAAGGAGGTCCAGGTCATCGGAACGAAGCAGGGTCCAATCATCTCGTGATGCCAATCCGGCAATCACGTCGAAAGGAATTGCCGAGCCAGCAACCGCTGGTTGAGCCAGGCACCCTTCAACCGTTTGGCCTTCACCGTTGTCAAGACGGAGTCGTTCGCCTCGGAGGGCCTCAACCGCAGTGATGACATGGGGATGGATGCCAAGCCCAAGGCGTCGAGCAATCGTTGGATGGGTTTCATCAACATCAATCAGGATGACTCGTTCGTTGCGTTTCTTGGACCAGCGTTGGGCGAAGCCGACCGAGACTTCGGTTGCTCCGGCTCCTGCCGGTCCGCCGATGGCAATGATTCGGCGCTGTTCGGGTGTGACCCGATCGCTGTCTTGGGCGGCAATGGCGTCGAAGGCTTCCAGCATCGCAACGTCGGGCCGCAGTTGGCGAACGAGGTCGATCAGATCTTCGGTTGAGAGACTTGCCGGGACTGTTGAGTCAACTCCGACCGTTTGTAGGTGCCGTTGTCCGTGGCCGTCGGCTTCAAGAGGGTCATAGAACCCGATAATTCCCATGCCAGCTTCGCGGGCCATGGAAACAAATGGAGAGGAGAGCCAGCTGGTGTCATCATCAACAATGACCAGGTCAAGGCTGCTATCCAGTGCGTCTCGTGCGTCTCGGACAAGGGTGACGGAGATGTCGGCAACATGGTCTCGGCAATGACGTTGCAGCGCACCGCGCCAGGGACGGGAGCTGAGGGCAAGACCGACAGTGATCTGTTCGCTCATGATGCCTCCACTGGTGCGGCAACTTCCAGGGTTGCAGCGCCGGTTGAGCGAACAACTTCTATGTCGCCTGACCGGAGGGCGAGGGCAATATCGAGGGCCCCTTGGTCGGTGACTTGGACGGTGATCCAAGATTCTCGTCCCGCTTCGGAGCCAAAAGCCCCGGTTGAGGACGAGCCCGGTAGACGAGAAACTGCGGTATCGGTTGCGATGAACCGGAGACTGCCTGCGCTATCGAGACCAATCAGGTCAACACGATCACCAATCCGGAGACCAAGGCCAGCAATGGTCGAACGCCAAACGGGGATTGCAATGGTGCGGAGGGCGTTGCCGGTTTCCAGCGGACGAATGTCACTAATCAAGAGCGGCTCCCCCGAGCCAAGATCTCTAGCCAGCTGGCCGGGCTCAGTTAGATCTGTCGTTGTTGCCAACTGGCCGACCAGCTGGGAGTCGGCATGAATCTGGATGGTCTCAAACGAGCTCACCTCTAACCCGCTGCCTGCGACAAGTTCATGACTGGCCACAATGACTTCGACGGTTTCTTGCCGATCCCGTAGGACAGAACTGACAGTCAAGAAAGTGATCAGTCCAGCAAGAACCATCAGGCCGTGCGCCATCGTGAATTGTTGGAGTGATCGCCGTGGTGTCCGCATGTCTGCCGCTTCCCTAGTGTCCGATTCAGCGAAGAGGTAATTCGCTTGTGACCGAAGTTACTGGTGGGTGAGTCGGTGACAGAAGTGCCACGAGGTCCTGCCAAGAACACGCTCCGTGGCGGGGAATTCTGTCAACATAGCAGCAAGTGAGGGCAATTGAGCGCTAGTATGGGGTAATGCAAGAACCCAAAGACGGATATGAGGCGGTCCGCGAGACCTATCCTCCCATGTTGAATACCGCTCAGGTAGCCGAATTGTTGGACTTGAACACTCGCACAGTTCTCACGATGGCCAATGACGGAAGACTGCCTGCCAGCAGGCTTCCCGAGTCCCGAAAGTTCCATTTCCTGTTGGAAGATGTGATCAAAACACTCAAGGGAAACCGGGTCATCGCCACCCTGGACTTCGATCCAGCCAAGTCCGAATAGTTCGTTCGACCTAAAGCACCGTACACAGCAAGGCCGCGTCAGCGATGGCGATGGCGAGAGACCCGAGGGGTTTGTCGTGCGCTAAAGACGCCACATCCAGACAATGGCATCGATTGGCACCAGCCACTGCACGTCGGCGCCGCTGTGACCAGCGCCAGCTGAGCGAACACTGTTTGATTGAGTACGGCCGGACACGATCTCGACTGCGGTGTCTAAGACGGCAACAACTCGACCATCAATGGCCTCACCGCTGACTCGCTCGACGTGCACCAGTTCTTGGGTTTGTACCGCTTCTCGCAGTCGAGCGATCATCGAAGCCGGATGACCAGTGGTGACCTCGCCGGCCAATACCTCGGACCCGACCCGGCGAATGCCGACGATGTGATTGATGACCATGTCGACCTTGCGACCCTCACTGAGCACAAGACGAAGTACCGTTTTGCCGACATGTTCGATCCGCCCAACCAGATAGTGGCCTGTTACTTCGACCCGTAGTTCGAACCCTTGCTTGCCGTAGTCAACAAGAACATCCCGCAAGGTTCGGTCCGACGCTGCAAGTTCAGCAACTGAGGCCTCGACCTCTTCTTGGAAGCTCCGGGCCTCTTGTCGAATCCTCCGTACGGAGCGCTCATCGGTCACACTCTCCCATCGGCATCCGTAGCCAGCGATGTAGAAGACCCGTACTTCAGTCGTATATTGCTCACATTGGGTCATTTCCTCTTGACAACGGTTATTTACCTCTGATTAGCTATATGCATGCCCAATGCACACAGTTTGATGAAAACAACTCCGGTCAAGTCGGTTGCACCAGCGATCGATGGCGCCGGACTTCCAATTCAACTCTGGACCGGGCTCGGGTTCGTTTCGCTTTTTGCTCTCGTTGCACTCTCTCCAGATGCCAAAGCATTGATCGATCCAGAAGAAGCTCTTCTGGGCGCTCTATGGGTGGCTGCTGTGGCCACTGCGTTGTGGTTCACCTTCAGTCTCTTGCTAATGCAATTCGCCAACCGGTCAGGCTCGCGCCTCCTCCAGCAACTAAGCGAACAGGTGGCCATGCCCCTGGCCCGTCGCCTGGCCCAAGGTTCGCTCGCACTCGGCCTGGTGGCCCTGCCAGCCTGTGGGTCAAACACCGCGGGTCGCCCAGAGATGGTCCTCGTCGAATCGGGTGTCTCCACCACACTCTCGATCCAACAACCCGAGTCCACGACACCGGTGACCTACCAGTCCCCGACTTCTGATGTCGAGCTCATCTCAACCTCGGTCCCCACATCTACCTCACCGACCGCCCTGGCTGAGTCGCTGACCCAAGTAGAAGTAGCCTCCACACCCGAGCCTCTGACCCCATCCACAGCCAACACCCAAGCTGGCCCGCACATCGTCGGTACGGGTGAAAGTCTTTGGAGTATCGCTAAGACTCAGCTCGCCGAGAACACCGGCACGATTCCGACCAACGCAGAAATCGGACCCTACTGGGCTCGGCTTGTTGAACAGAATCGAGGTTCGCTTTCCTCTGGGAACGCCAACCTGATCTACCCGGGCGAGACGATCCAGATACCAGCCATTCTTGGGTCCGCCTCCGCGGCAGCCGACTGACTGGATCCATCTCTGGACCTAGAACGGACTCAGGCCCATGCGGTTGCGTATGGAGGTCAACTCGCCCAAATGGTTGTAGCCGTGACCCAAGGCCTCCCAAGCCAAGAAGAAGGTAGCCGGTTTGCCTTCCCACATGCCGTACAACCAGTCGAAGCGATCAGCTGGCGTACCAATCTGCTCTAGCGCGGCGGCACTATCGGGAATCGTGTCCAAGACCGCGAGGTCACCATCAGCAATCCACGAACGCGTTTCAGCAATGACGGCCATGAGGTAGCCCACGACAGCTTCAGGATCCAGCTGGGTGATCAGCTCGTGGTCTTCCCCTTCGGCCAAGCCGCGCCATGTGTCTCCGTCTAGACCAACCCGCTCGGCCCAGCCATCCAGAACCTCAGGCCTCCGCCGCAAGACACCATTGACCGACAGGTCTTGATGCCGGGCAGTGTGCCAGGTCACATAGAGAGCGGCGATACCCCCATCGTCAACCCGTTCGATGAGGCGGTCGGGGGGAATAACAGAGAAGATGCCATTGCTCAGTCGATTCTGCAGCGAGTCAAGGTCGCCGCCAATCCAGGTTCGAAGGTCCATGTTCTGACCCTAATGGGAATGGCTCGCTGGAAGTAATGACAGTGGCAATCGCCAGCTCCGGGAATGCCTGGGTCACCCCGGGGTTGACACCCCCATGACATCAATCACCGCAGAACTGATTTCCGACTATCGGGTGGACATCACCAACGGCACCCACACCTGGCGAGCCGACGAACCTGTCGACGTTGGAGGCGACAATACTGGCCCCAATCCCTATGACCTCCTACTCGGATCCTTGGCTGCCTGCACCTCGATCACCCTGTCCATGTACGCCAAGCGAAAGAACGTCGAGATCACCTCACTGTCGGTTGAGTACACCCACAAGAAGGTTCACGTCGATGATTGCGGAGAATGCGACGATTCCAAGAAGGGCATGGTCGACCACCTCACGTCACGAATCTTCATCGATGGAGACTTCGACGATGCCGTGCGGAAGCGCTTTGAGTACATCGCCCAGAACTGCCCCGTCCACAAAACATTGGCCGCCGGAATCGTCTTCGACGAGATCGTGTTCGCCGGCTAGCAGTTGGCGGCCCTGACTCGTTTGTGGTCCAGTGGGGCATGGCCACAACTGACACCGAGTCGAATACACCTGCTGTTCCGACAGACGATGGCCGAGCGTATGGGCG
Source organism: Actinomycetes bacterium (assembly GCA_024280015.1). GTDB lineage: Bacteria > Actinomycetota > Acidimicrobiia > Acidimicrobiales > SZUA-35 > JAJRQY01. Next base: position 95,942 of record JAJRQY010000132.1, on the reverse strand, counting down.
TCCTGTCGGTCAATCTGATCTTGAACTCACCCAGGTTGGAGCAGGCACACCATCTGGTGAACTACTGCGCCGCTATTGGCACCCCATTGCCCTGTCCTCAGAAGCAACCTCACTTCCGCGGGCGGTTCGAATGCTGGGTGAGGATCTGATCCTGTACCGGACTCTGGATGGCACGCCCGGCTTGCTCGAACCACGCTGTTGTCATCGGGGCACAACCCTGTTGTACGCCAAGGTGGAATCGGACTGCATTCGATGCTCCTACCACGGCTGGTCTTTCGCCGCTGATGGCACCTGCTTGGATCAACCATGCGAGCCGGACCGCGGCCGCAATCGAGCGTCCTATCGCCAACCCTGGTATCCGGTTGTTGAGTTTGGTGGCTTGATCTTCACCTACATGGGTCCGCCTGAAAAACAACCGGTGTTCCCCCAGTACGACATCTTTCAAGACATTGCCGAGGACGAAGAACTGGTCACCTTTGACCGCTTTGCCTTCGGCGGGCCAAACGTGGCTCCGTGCAACTGGTTCCAGACTCACGAGAACGCCATGGATCCCTACCATGTGTTCATCCTGCACAACACCATCAGTGGACCCCAGTTCGACCCGAGGTTGGAGATCTGGCCGACCATCAACTTCCAACGCCACGACTGGGGCATTACCGCCTCCCAGGACCGCAAACTGCCTGATGGCACAACCCTGCATCGGGTCACCGAGATTCGAGTTCCCACCATTCGGGTCATTCCAACGCCAACCCTGGCGTATCTGGGCAAGACCAACAATATGTCCTGGACCCAGCCCATTGATGACACCCACACCAGGGTGTTCGCCATCCTGCGAATCGCCAAGGGGTCTGACCCTCAAGGTCTCGGCACCTACGGCCCGGACGAGCGGACATGGGAGGATCTGAGCGAGGAGGAGCACCGCCTCTATCCCGGAGACTACGAGACTCAGGTTGGCCAGGGTCCGGTGACCCTGCACTCCGAAGAGCACTTATCTTCGACGGACCGAGGAGTGTCGTTGGTCCGCCGCCAGTTCAAGGAGCAGGTTCGAATCGTGGCCGAAGGTGGCGACCCGATCGGGGTGGTCATCCCAGGAACAACTGCCGATGAAGCCGGCGACTCATCAGAAGCACAGCCGGTCAGCCTGATCGCAGGCAACTACATCATCGATGCGGACACCAACCTGTCGCAGATCCCCGTCAGCGAAACCCTTGTCGCCAACTAGCAACACTCTCCGAGTCCGAATCCACCATCTCCGACCCCGAATGCAAGGAATCAGCCGGATCCACAGTGGAAGAATCAATGCAATCCACACCAATCAAGTTGATCACAGCTTCCGAAGATGCATTCTCGGCGTTCTATGAACGTGAGCACGACGGACAGGTCCGGCGGGCCTATCTCATGCTCAACTCAGCAGCCGCCGCCCACGACGTGGTGGCCAAAGCCTTTACCCAAGTCCTCCGACGCTGGTCGACCATCGACGAGCCAGGGCCCTACTTGAATCGTTGTGTACTCAATGGTTGCCGCGATGCCGGCCGTCGTGCTTTACGTGAGACCGCCGCCACCGATCAAGTTCGGCTGGCCGAACTGGACGGCGACGAGCCGAACCATCAGGATCCTACCCTTGGCGCGGCCCTCGATATCGACCTCATCGATGCCCTGCGACGACTCCCGTTCAAGCAGCGAGCAGCACTGGTGCTTCGCTACTACGGGGGAGCTTCGCAGAACGAGATCGCTGGATCGTTGCAATGCCAACCGGGAACCGTTGGCTCCCTCATCCATCGCGGCTTGGCCGCCCTTCGAACGGAACTAGCCTGATGACTATCCAACCGCCAGAACAACCATCAATCGAAGACCGTCTGACCCTGGCCCTAGAGTCTCAAGCATCCTCCATCAAGGTCACGCCCGATGAAGCGCAGATCCACAATCTGGCGGATCCAATGGATAGGCAGGCACCCACCCCACGCCCGGCAATTTCAAAGCGCGTCTTCGTGCTGGTGGACAGCGCCTCACTCATCCTGGCCGCCATCGGCTTTGGAATGATCAGCCTTCGATCAGAAGACCAAACGGCGGCGACGGAAGCGGCCGCTGGCCCCAACCTTCTTTGCAACTCCTTGCTTGTTGACCCAGTGACTGGCGAGCCAGTCAACTTTGTCATCTGGATCGATCCAGACACGGGGCCAGAGAGCATCACGAGAATCAGTGATCTCCTGGACAATGACATCCGATTCTCTGACTCTCGGTACATCTCACAAGAAGAAGTACTCCGTGAGTTTCGTGAGTACTACGCCGATCAACCAACGGTGCTGGAGCTTGTCAACCCAGAAGAAGTCCCAACCTATTTCCAGGTCACTTTTCGACCTGCGCAAGACCCTGTTGACCCCGAAGCTCGAGCTGCGCAGATCGAGGCCGACTTTGCCGCACTGGAAGGAGTCTTCAAGATCCAGTTTCCCGGTGACGGGTCAGGCGAGTCTGACGAGCCAGATGACTCCTAGCTCAGACGCCCTTCGTTGACGAGCTTTGTGCAGTTGAGACCCAATAGTGGGTCGTCAACTGCACAATCTTCGGCTGCCCGAACGCTAGAAGTGGATGACCTCGAAGAGGGTCGCCATCTCGACGCCAATCTGGGGACCGGCTCGCCGGGCCGCGTCAGTGAGGAAGGATGCCGGGTCGGCCATGTCGCCATCAAGATTGTCCAGATATACGCCATGACAGGCCAACGATGCGACACCAGCATCGATGGTGTTAGCAATGTCAACCCCATGAGTCGGGAAGGTTGAACCATTGACGGCAACGAACCGAACCCCATCCCACGCTTCAGCTGGTTGATCCCCGACATGCCCGGCCCGATGCAGCCAAGGGTTTGATGCTTCACCTACTGCATCCAAGATCGATCGACCAACGGCTCGATGGTCGGGATGATTCCAGCTACCTGGACCCCAGGACTCATGATGATTCATGGTCAAGATCACATCGGGGCGATTCACCCGGATGGACAAAGCCAGATCACGTCTCAGTTCCATGCTCTCTGCAACCAGGCCATCCGGATGGTCGAGGAACTGAACATCGGTCACGCCAACAGCAGCACAGCTGGCGATCTGCTCGGCCACGCGGAGTGGACCAACGACGTCGGGGGCCATGCTTTTGATTCCGGCCTCACCCCGGGTGACAAGAAGGTAGGCGATGGACTTGCCCTGGGCAGTCCAACGAGCGACGGCCGAGGCAGCCCCATATTCCATGTCATCTGGATGGGCCACGATGGCCAAGGCCCGGTTCCAATCTTCGTTGACGAGGGGCAAGGTCACGGTCGGGTCTCCAATTGAAGGGATACGCCATCTCTATCAGACGCATGGACTTCTAGCCAGAGACCATTAAGGAGGGACGCGTAGGCTTCGTCGCCCACCACCACGACCGGAACTTGGATGCCGTAGATCTCATCGGCAACGATCGCCCCAAGGGCCACAATCTCATCACCCGCCGCCATGACAATCGCTGCTGGGCTGGTCTGTGCCCGAATCGCTTCGGCCAAGACTGACGAGCCGGAGCTGGAGCCGCGCCCGCGTTCCATGACCAAGACCTTGCCCGCCATGTTCAGCCCCACTTGAGGGTGCCGTTGGTCAATGATCGTGCCAGTTGACGAGTCAACACCACCCCAAAAACTCAACGGTTCGTCCAGCCGAAGGATCTCACCGGTAGCGGCGCCGGGTGAGAGGACTAGCGGCCCCCCTGTCATGATGACCACACTGTGTCGTCGCGAACGACTCGACCGAGTACCGCCGATTCGACGCAATCCTCGGTGGCACCAAAGACCACATCAACACCAATATTGCCCGGGGCGTAATAGGCCCACTTAGCCGAGTCCGTCATGGCAACACCGTCACAATCAGCCATAACCGGGGTGATGTAGGTGCAGGTATCGGTGACCAGTTGTATGCCCGCGGCTTCAAGTTCAGCCACCCAACCCCTTAGCCCAATCTCGGTCAAGACCTCCCGACCAGTTGAGACATAGAAGCTCACGGACGGGTGAACCTGACGGCCATCCATGAGCCGAACCAGTCGTTCGAATTCACTGACCGAGTAGTGGGGTGTGCCCAGGCTGACAATGCCAAGATCGGTACTGGCTGACGTACTCAATTCGTCGCGTGCTCGGCACAGCATGGCCATGTCAACGACAAGTCGCTCAGTCGCCTTGTCCAATCCACCACAGGCAATCGCCAGGTCTGGGGCCTCGGGTGTACTACCAACACAGTGGAACATGCCAACTGCACCCGATGAAGCGGCAGCCGAACCAACAGCTTTCAACCGATCCTCATTGACTTGCTCAGGCAACCCGGCAATCACCGGGACACGACTGCCCGAAACCTGACCCAAGAGATGACCAAGGACCGGGTAGAACACGTCCCGCTCGATCAATAACTGAGAGATGCTCGAGACATCGACGACGAGTGACGCATAGCGATTCTCATCCAGGTGCAGTCCAGCTGCCGGGGCCCGACCGGTGATGGCGGCACAGATGTCAATGAAGTCGCCATAGCGGTGGGTGCGGGCGCCAAGCACCGAGTTGGCGAAGACGATGGCGTTGGACTCGGCCCAGGCAATATGTTGGCCAAAGCCTGGACGACGTTCGCTTTGATAGGGAGCGCACGTCCAGGTCGGGCGACAACCCATGTCCTCATAATATTGCATCAACTCCCGGGCACGAAGCGCGGTGCGCTCTTCACCTCGGTAGAGATCAGGGTGAATGAGGTCCAGAGAGGACACATTGAGAGTCGTCGGAACTCGAACCTGACAGCCCTCAGCTGCTAGCCGGGAAGCAAAGTCAACACCAGCTTGGCCATGATCCAAGCACGAATCGATGTGAGCATCGGAAATATCCAACAACTTGGATGCCCCCATGGCTGCGGCCACCCTGGTCACCACTCGCATTGCGAGGGCGAGGCCTGGCCCCTCTTCGCCATCCAGCATTGCCTGATCAGTGTGGGAGAGGGTGAGGGCTTGTTCAGGCAACAGAACCGTCCATGCTCACCCTCTGCCCACGGCCAATCTCAAGAATTCGTTCGTCAGGCCATCGCTCAAGATAGGAGTAGCGCGGATGCTCGCCCAGACTATTGTAAGGATTGTTCGCCTTGGCGTTGAAGCAGCAGATCAGGGTCCAACGCGGATCATCGCTGAGGTTGGCTGCGGAGGCGTGGAGAAGATTGCAATGGAAGAAAAGGGTGTCACCAGGCTCGAGTTCAACATGAACGAGCTCCAAGCGTTTTTCCAACTCCGCCACCCGTTCGACGTCAGCCCCGAGCTGACCGCCAGCGGGGAAATGGTTGAGGCGTCCGCACCGATGTGAACCTTTCAACACCTGCAAACAACCGTTCTTCTTGGTAGCCCGATCAACTGCGATCATGGCACTAACCATGTCGGGAAAGAGGCAAGCATTCATGTCATACCAGTAGCCATAGTCCTGATGCCAGGGCCAAGCTCCACCAACCTCGGGCTCTTTCAACATGAGCTTGTGGTGAAAGTGGTATGCCTCATCATCGAGGAGGGCCTCGACGGATTGGACCATCCGTTCACTACGAACGAAGGCTGAATAGATGTCATCCGGTAGATCATTCCGCAGAAGGAGACGGCTGGACTTTCCTTCTGGATCAATAGCGGCATAGGAATTCTCAATGTCGAATCCGGCCTTGGCAATCTGGTAGAGCTCCTCCATCTGTTCGGGGTCATAGAAAGAGCGGGCCAACACATAGCCGTCCTGATGGAAGTCGCTCACCTGTTGTTCCGTTAGTACCCGTTGAGACATATCACTCCACTCATCTCATTCCGACCATTTTAGGAGAGCCTCACATCAAGAACCTCGACATGCAAATGCGCCACTACTGGCGGTCGTGACGTGACCCTCTTCAGCGTGAGGGGAGGCCGGGAACTCACGAGCCTCAGTCCGCATCTTTCAGCTCAAGGATGGCCAAGTCTGAGCCGACAATAGGGTCACAACATTGTCGAAGACGCTAGATGGATATCCAATGACCTTGATCAAACGAACGGCTGAGGCGGCGGAGATAGCGCGCGAGCCTCGCAATCTGAAGCGAACGATCCGCATTGCCCTCGTCGTTGGGTCAATCCTCTTCGTGGTCAACCAGATGGATGTTGTGCTGAGCGGAGCAGCAACATCGGGCACCTGGATCAAGGTCGCCACCACCTATGTTGTGCCCTTCTTCGTTGCCAATCTAGGAATCATTGGTGCAAGGCGAGACGCAGAACTGGCCACCGTTCCGGTCCCAACCCAACCCAGCTATTCCAGACCAGTCGTGCTTCCAGCAATGGAGTCAGCCCCGACCTATTGGTAGGTTCGGACCTCGACCCGGTGACCGTCAGGGTCACGGACATAGACACCGTCTCCGTTGCCCTTGGCACCAAAGAGCTGGGCTGGACCCATTTCAATTACCGGGCCATGGGAAGCGACGAAGGCATCGAAGTTCTGCCGATCGGTGACGAAGGCAACATGGTCAACATTGACACCGGTCGGCTCAGTCTCGATCAGGTCCAGCAATGTCCCGTCGTTGATTCGTAGTGAGACAAAGGCGACCTCCTTGGCCCGCCATTGCTCCAGACGTTCCGCCTGCATGCCGAGGTGTTCGCCATACCACTGGACCGAACGGTCCATGTCGGCGACACAGAGTACAAGGTGGTCAATTCCGGAGATCATGAGTCGAGACTAGTCCTCCTCTTGACCCTCCCATGGGCGACGACGTAGCACCCAGGTTGCAGTCGCGACTAGAGTGGCGAACGAATGTTCGCTTCCCCCACTCTTGAAGAACTCAATCCAGAACAACACCTGGCAGCTGTCCACACCGGCTCTCCCCTGCTCATCGTCGCGGGCGCTGGCACCGGCAAAACGAAGACTCTGGCTGCCCGCGTCATCCGTCTTATCGACGAAGGTGCCGACCCAAATCGAATCCTGCTACTCACGTTCACCCGCCGTTCTGCCTCAGAAATGATTGGACGGGTAACTGCTGCCAGCACCAACCGCTCGGCCTCCAAGGTTTGGGGAGGCACCTTCCACTCAACCGCCAATCGACTGTTACGCAACTTCGGGCAATCAGCTGGGCTTACCGCTGGGTTCACCGTCTTGGACCAGGCCGACAGCACCGACCTGATGGGCATGGCTCGGACTGAGGAAGGGTTCGGCGAACGGTCAAAACGATTCCCCCGCAAGGAGACCATTGCTGGCATCTACTCGCGCATGGTCAACAGCCAAGCCAAGCTCAGCGACGTCTTGGACAAGGACTACCCCTGGGTCGCCGACCACCAAGACGATCTCAAAACCATCTTCACCACCTATACCGCCCAGAAGCGCAAGCATCAGGTGCTTGACTATGACGACCTACTTTTGTTCTGGCGAGCCCTCACTGTCAGCCCGGCCGGAAACTCACTGCGCGATCTCTTTGACCACATCCTGATTGACGAGTACCAGGACACCAATCCGATCCAATCCGACATCATTCGAGGGATGTGCCGTGGTGCCGATCAACCCCACCCAACCGACCTGTGCGCGGTTGGTGACGATGCCCAAGCAATCTACGGGTTCCGTTCGGCCACGGTGGCAAATATGTGGGCCTTCGCCGACCACTTCGCCGGAGCAACCATTGTCGCTCTCGAGCAGAACTACCGCTCGACCATGCCCATCCTTCAGGTCGCCAACGAGGTTCTGAACCAGCCCCTTACTGCGGCCATCAACCGAGCAAAACCAGCGAAGCGTCGCCAAGGCGAGGATCAACCCAACCCTGCAGTCAAGGCAGACACTGTGGCCGACTCGGCTATGCCTGCCGCGTTTCGAAAAGAGCTGTGGTCAACCAAGACCACCGGTCTGACTCCTGTCCTAGCCGTTCATCATGACGAGGGAGCGCAAAGCCGAAGTGTTGCCGATTCGGTGCTGGCTGCTCGAGAACGCGGCATCGATCTGCGGGAGCAGGCCGTCTTGTTTCGCGCCGGTCACCACAGCGACGGACTGGAACTCGAACTGGCTCGACGTGACATCCCGTTCGTTAAATACGGAGGACTGAAGTATCTGGAGTCGGCCCACGTAAAAGATCTGTTGGCTCTACTCCGACTGCTGGACAATCCGGCCGACACGTTGGCCTGGCACCGAGTGCTACCGATGATGGATGGGATCGGGCCAGCGACTATTCGACGACTGGTGGACGAACTCGGTATTGATGAGCAAGCCCCGGACTCAGTTAGCAAGTTCATCGACGGCACAGGAAAGGTTCCATCTGCCGCAAGGCCTCAAGCTGATGAGCTTCGCCAGGCGCTGGGTGAATGCCCATCCAGCTCATCGGAGGGCACCACTTCGGGCGGTCTGACGGTGGCCGAGCAAATCGATCGACTCAAACCGTTCTGCCAGATGGTCTTCGCTAACCGATACGACAATGCCGCCGCCCGCCTGGCCGATATTGATCAGCTGGCAGCAACGGCGTCGGCGTACAACAACCGAAGTCGCTTCTTGACCGAACTCACACTGGACCCACCATCCAAAACCAGTGAGCAGGCCGGGCCACCCCACCTCGATGATGACTGGTTGACACTCAGCACCATCCACTCGGCCAAGGGTGGCGAATGGAAAGCCGTACACCTGCTCCATGCCTCAGATGGCAATATCCCTTCTGACATGGCCGTCGGAGACAAGGATGGATTGGCCGAAGAACTCCGCCTGCTCTACGTCGCTTTGACGCGAGCCAAGGACGAGCTGACGGTGAATGTTCCTCTCCGCTACCACGTCAACCGGTTCGGTACCGATGACCGACATCTCTATGGCCAGATAAGCCGCTTCATCGAACCTGTTCGTCACCATTTTCATGAAGTCAGCGGTGACAGTGGCCCCAGTGACGATCAGATTGTTGACCTGAACCCGGTCGGTCTCGCCGACGAGGTCGACACCTTGTTGCACTCACTCTGGGATTGAGCAGCGTGCTCGCCACCAGCAGCAGCGCTCGAGTCCAGACGCAAGAAACCCGGAAGGAGCCAAAGCTCCCCCCGGGCCACGAAAACCGCGTGGCGGAGGGAGTGCCCGCTGCTCTCGATGTCTCGACCCTAGATCCAATCACCTGTTCCGCGCCCGCGCATCGGAGATTTCTGCGAAACGCCAAGGGACAAGGTTGTCGCTCCGAAGGACGGCATCAGCAGCATGGACGGCAGTAGCCCCGTGCTCAGCCGCTCATTCACAATTCCGGCCACACTCAGTATTACCAACACCATTCGAGGCACCAAAGCACCGTTCTCGTTGGGTCCAGTGGAGGCTGTCTGGTCAACCCGTACACCAGATGGCCTCGGGTCACTTGCCCTCAAACGGCTAACGCAGACAACGATCCAGGCCGACGCATGGGGCGATGGCGCAGCGTGGTTGTTGGATCAAGCACCTCTGGTTTTAGGAAGTGAGGATGATCTCGCTGGCTTTGACCCCGAGGGGCCAATCGGCAAGCTCTGGCGACAGAAGCCGTTTCGACTTGGTCGAACCGATCGGCCCTGGGACTCCATCGTTGTCGGTGTGCTCGGGCAGAAAGTTCAAGTTGCCAACGCTAAGCGAAGCAGGCGCTTGCTGGCTTCGAGGTTCGGCGATCCAGCGCCTGGTCCAATGGGCGGCTGGATCCTGCCGTCACCAGAGACGGTGGCCGAGCTTGGCTATCACCACTTTCATCCGTTGGGGGTGGAACGGAAGCGGGCGGAGACCCTCATCCGGGTGGGAGTCGAGATGCGACGACTACGCGATCTGACCCAACGAACCCCCGCCCAGGCCCAGGCTCGTCTGCAACGAATTCGCGGCATCGGGCCGTGGACCGCCGCCATGGTTACCGCAACATCGATGGGGGATGCAGATGCTGTTCCTCTCGGTGACTTTCACCTTCCCAACACCGTGGCTTGGGCCATTGCTGGCGAAGAACGGGCCAATGACACTCGGATGCTGGAATTGCTAGAACCCTATGCTGGCCACCGCTGGCGAGTCATCCGCCTGGCCAAGGGAACAGGCGGCGCACCCAAGCGTGGTCCTCGCCTCGGTCTCCGAGATGATGGCCTGCATAAAGGCCAATAGGAACATCGGGCTCACGCTTCAGTCCTAACGAGACTGTTGTCCACCAGCAACGTCGAGGACCGACCCGGTTGTGTATGCGCTGAGTGGGGAAAGTAACCAGCAGATTGCCGCCGCAACTTCGGTCGCGAGTCCCGGACGGCCAAGAGGAACTGCTCGACTCAAGGCCTCATCAGCCAACCAGTCCGAGTAACTGGCCGGACTCGCGGACTCAGCATGTCGAGCCTCCTGTCGGGGCGTGTCGATCAGCCCAACCCCAACGGCATTGACTCGGACACCTTTGGTTGCGAGTTCCAACGCCAAGGTTTTGATCACCGCGTCCAGGGCTGCTCGCCCAACACCGATTGCTCCCATCCCAATGTTGGGGCTCGCTGCTGTCGGTGCAGTGAGTCCAACCACACACCCTTTGGAGTCACCAAGAGCTAGGACTGCTGGCCGGACAATGTTGAGCAAGCTGGACAACTTGTTGGAGACCTCCTCGGCAATATCGGCAGTCGACAACTCAAGAAGGCTTCCGTGATGGCCCCGTCCAGCAATGGCCGCAACCCCATCAATCGTTCCGCGATGTTTCAATGTCTCTTCCACTACCTGGTTGGCTTGTTCAGGATTGAGAACATCTGCTGGCACGACAAGAAGCCGAGTTGAGTCGAGCTCAGCTCTTGCTCGGGAGAGTCGAGCGTGGTCCCGGGCACAGATCGTGACCCAAGCCCCCTCCTCCAGGAGTAGTCGAGCGGTTTGGAGTCCAATGCCAGACGAGGCTCCGGTAACAATGATGCTCAATCCTTCAAGCTGCAGATCCATAGGTTCATGCTTCCAGACTCATACCGGCCTTGCACGATCACTGTCGGTCAACGATCGGATCACCGCCAAGACGGCGATCTGGGTCTACCGCGGCAGACTGGCTGCGTGTCACGGTCAGGTTCGGACAACAAGACTTTCAGGTTTGGTCGCTTCAGCGCGTGGCCCCTTGGGCTGTGTGTCTTTCTCCTGATCAATGCTGCGGCATTCTTTGACGACATGACGGTCCGGGGCCTCATCGTTGCTCCTGCCGTTCTGCTCTTCCTGGTCTGGCTTCGCTTACGGGTACGTGTCACCCCTACTCACCTCGAGGTCCGGAACCTGCTCAGCCAAACCCGACTAGCCCTCGATGACCCCGACAGCAAGATCTGGGTCGACAACGGAGCTTTGTGGGTCTCGATCGGAGCAGAAAAGCCTGTACGGGCATGGGGGGCGGACGGCAACAAGAAAAGCCGGAACGAAAGTGCACCAGAAAAGCTGGAGGCTCTTTGTACCGACCTGCTGCATCGAACCTTTCGCCGCCAAGGCGCTTCCCTCGATTTCTGACCCCTGCAAAGCCATCGGTCCCAAAGAAATCCCTAGCCAAGAGGGATATGTCCGGACATACTGAAGCCGTGTCGCTCCACCTCTTCGCCGACGCATCCTCAGCATTGCTGCCCGCACGCAACCAGATGGCCCTCTCACTTGGTTGGCACATCGTGCTGTCCTGTTTCGGGATGGCGTTCCCCGCCATGATTTTTGTCCTGCACCGCAAGGGCCTCAATGGTGACGAGGCAGCACTGGAACTCGCCAAGCGCTGGTCAAAAGTAGCTGGCGTCTTGTTCGCCATTGGTGCCGTCTCAGGAACGATTCTGTCCTTTGAGTTAGGGCTTCTATGGCCGGTCATGATGGAGCAGTTCGGCGACGTCGTTGGACTGGCCTTTGCCCTTGAAGGCATCGCCTTCTTCCTCGAAGCCATCTTTCTTGGCATCTACATCTACGGATGGGGTCGGATTCCCGGCAAGCTCCATTCACTCATGCTGGTGCCAGTCATCGCCTCGGGAGTCGCCGGTGGATTCTTCGTTATTTCGGTCAATGCGTGGATGAACGCGCCAACGGGATTCGACATTGTTGATGGTGTAGTGACCAACGTCGACCCGATCGCCGCCATGCTGAACTCCGCCATCTGGTTGCAGTTCCTCCACATGTACCTGGCCGCCGTCATGGTGGTTGGCTTCCTGCTCGCTGGCACCTACGCCAACGGCTACCTCAAGGGACGAACCAACCAGTTGCAGAAGCTCGGGATCCTGGTTCCAATGACCTTTGCCGCCATCGCCACCCCGCTTCAACCACTTGTCGGACACTTTGCTGGACAACGCCTAGCCGATGAGCAACCAATCAAGCTGGCGGCAATGGAAGGTCTGGCCGAGACGACGACCTCGGCCAATATCGAGCTCGGCGGGGTCTTTATCGACGGAGAACTCAAAGGAGCAGTGCCCGTTCCAATCAACGGATTGCTCTCCTTCATCGCCCAAAACAACTTCAATGCCGAAGTCATCGGACTGAACTCTGTGCCGGAGGATGAACGTCCACCAACCAACATCGTCCACTTCGCCTTCAATGTCATGGTCGGACTGGGGATGGCACTCACCGGCCTCATAGCCGCCTTCGGCTACCTGAAAATTCGAGGCAAACCACTCCTCAAAAGCCGTCTGCTCCTGCGAGCATTGACACTGTCGGGCCCCGCAGCAGTTGTGGCGATGGAGACCGGCTGGATTACCACCGAGGTCGGGCGTCAGCCATGGATCGTGCACGGCATCATGCGGACCGAAGATGCCGTAACCGAGGCCGGATACATCTGGATCACATTGTCAGTTCTGATTGTGGTCTATGCCGGAATGACCATCGGAGCCACCCAGGTCCTGCGCTCAATGTCCAAGCGTTGGGCCGCAGGCGAACACGATCTGCCCTCGGCCTATGGTCCCGCCAACCTTGAGGACGGTGACACAACATGACCGTGATCAATGCTGTTGGGGCATCCATGTTCATTGGAATCTTGGCCTATGCCATCTTTGGTGGGGCTGATTTTGGCAGCGGCATTTGGGACCTCACCGCAGGCGACGCCAAGCGCGGCAGCTCTGTCCGTCGTTTAGTCGATCACGCCATCGGACCCGTGTGGGAGGCAAATCATGTTTGGCTCATCTTCATCATCGTCTTCCTACTCACTGGCTTTCCTGGCCCCTTCGCCGCCATCATGCGAACGCTGGCCATCCCCTTCTGGCTCGCCGGTCTTGGCATTGTTTTGCGGGGTTCAGGCTTCGCCTTTCGTAAGTACAGCGAGAATCTCAACCAGGCGAGACTGTACGGCATCATCTTTGCCAGTTCGTCGCTCATCACGCCCTTCTTCCTTGGCACCATTGCTGGTGCAGTGGCCAGTGGCCGGGTGAAGGCCGACGGTTCCTATGTGCTGTGGAGCAGTTGGCTATCACCAACCTCCCTTATTGGCGGGATCCTGGCCGTCATGACTTGCGCCTTCCTCGCCGCGGTCTTCTTAGCCGCCGATGCGCAAGGCCTCGGTTGGACCCGTACGGCAGCTTGGTGCCGTACTCGGGCTCTTTTCAGCGGCGGAGTTAGTGGACTCATCGCCCTAACCGCAGCCCTGCCCTTGAGGGCGGATGCGCCAACCCTGTTCGAAGGTCTCAACGGCCGAGCCCGACCCATGGTCGCCCTCTCCGCTATCAGTGGGGCAGCAGCAATGTGGCTGCTGTGGACTAACCGACTACGACTGGCTCGACTGACCTCAGTTGCTGCGGTCAGTGCCGTAGTTCTTGGTTGGGGCATCGCCCAATACCCCTGGATTCTCGTTGATGAGGTCACGCTCAAAGATGGGGCTGGAGCCGACGCAACCATGGTCGGGTTGCTCATCGGGTTCGGTCTTGCTGTCGTCCTGGTGATCCCTCCATTGATCTATCTGTTCTGGCTCGCTGACCGCAACGAGGTTGGAACAACCCAGTAGTACGTCGGAACGACTCAGTAGCAGCTCGCATGTCACTCTGAGCTATTCCCATGTAGTGTCGCAACATGACTCGTACTGTTTCTTCCGGATTCGACCCTGATGCCAACGGCGTTGGATCATCACTCGAAGAACAACGACTGACCCAGGTCCACGACTACCTCCAGACGGTTGAAGCCGAGTCAGTCGATCGGCTGATCCAATACCTGAAGATGCCGAGTATCAGCGCCCACGGAAAGGGAATGGCTGAGGTCGCAGACGTTCTGGTCGACTGGATGAACGACATTGGTCTGGACACCAAGCTGATGGATACTCCTGGCTGGCCAATGGTGCTCGGACGAAGTCCGCACCAGGAGGGCCGACCAACCGTCTTGTTCTACGGGCACTACGACGTGCAACCAGCCGATGACCTTGATGAATGGGACTCGCCTCCCTTTGATCCAACCATTCGTGATGGTCGAATCTATGCTCGCGGTGCCGGTGACAATAAGGGGCAGCACTTCGCTCAACTCCTTGCCATCGAAGCAACGATGAAGACTCATGGTGAGCTGCCATGCAACGTCATCTTCCTGCTCGAAGGAGAAGAAGAGGTTGGCAGCCCCAACATTGCGGGATTCGTCGACCAGCACCGAGAGCTACTCCAGGCTGATCTCGTCGTCACCTCTGATGGACCTGTCCACGAGAATGGTCAGGCCGTAGTCCTCTTTGGTGTGCGCGGCGTCGTGGCCTTTGAACTGCGTGCCCAAGGAGCCAACAAAGACCTGCACTCGGGCAACTTCGGCAATGTCGCCCCCAATCCCATCTGGACTCTGGTCCATCTGCTCGCGACCATGAAGAATGCCGCCGGCGAGATCACCATTGAGGGCTTGTACGACGATGTCGATGAGTTAGGCCAGCTGGAGCTGGACACCTTGCAGGCCCTTCCTGTCAATGAGGACGAGGTCAAGGGCCAGCTGGATCTCGACAACCTCGATCTGCCTGACCGTCCGTACTACCTCCGTCTGGCCCAACCGACCTTCACCATCAACGGAATCAGCGGTGGCTACAGCGGAGAAGGAATGAAGACGGTGCTGCCCCACCAAGCATCAGTGAAGTGCGATATCCGTCTCGTCCAATCACAAACGCATGAAGACATCATCAAAAAGATTACGGCTCATGTAGCTAAGCACGCGCCGGATGTTGAGGTGGTTGCCCATGGCGGAATGGACCCATCCAAGACCCCGCTGGACTCCCGCTTTGCTCAACCACTCAGCGACGCAGTCGAATCGGGACGACGAGAAAAGCCGCTGGCTGTTCCTGCCCTTGGTGGAAGTCTTCCCGACTATGTCTGGACCAAGATCCTCGGCCTTCCATCCTTCGTCATTCCCTACGCCAATGCCGATGAGGCCAACCACGCTCCGAACGAGAACATCGAAGTTGACCGTTTCCTCGATGGGATCCGCACTGGTTCGGCCATCATGAATCACCTTGGTCGAATGGAAGAATCTTCATGAGCTGGTCTCAATGAACGAGCTATCAGATCCAGCCAAGTCCACGTTCTGGTCTCGTATCCCACCGGTCTTTCAGGCCGTCATCTTGTTCATCATCACCATCTGGGTTGTGGAGATTGTTGACAGTGTGGTGCTTGGTGAACGGCTGCAAGCCAACGGGATCGGACCGCGCCGGGTCGATGGTCTGGACGGCATCTTGTGGGCTCCCTTCCTCCATGGAGGCTGGCGCCATCTTGTTTCCAACACCTTTCCCTTCGCCCTCCTTGGCGGGCTGGTGGCTTTGCGTGGAGCGCGCTATTGGTTCACAACCTTCGCCATCGTCGTCCTGCTCGGGGGTGGCTTGACCTGGCTGTTCGCTGGAGGATCAAACCATATTGGGGCCAGTGGTGTCGTCTTTGGTTTCTTCGGCTCACTCATTGGTGCGGCCATCTTTGAACGCCGCTTGGCCGCCGGAGCCAGCGCTCTGGTCGCCATCATGCTCTACGGTGGCATTATTCGAGGCTTGGCTCCTCAGCCAGGAATCTCCTGGGAGGGCCATCTCTTTGGAGTCCTAGCTGGACTGGTTGCCGCCAAGATTCTGGCTGAAGCCCGCGAACCTCGACGCCAGCTACCCGAGCCACCATTGGACGACCCGTACTGGGAGGTTTGACTCTGGCGATCCGATAGCGGACTCTGAGAGAGTCATTGGCGGATCCTCTTTCGTGTGATTTAGCGATTGCACACTCAGCCTCATGCCGGTGACTCAGCCATGGGTGAATCCTTGAATTTCCACCACCCCATGGGACTCATACCACGCGACAGAAAGCGATCAGTGATGACGGAACCAGTCGAAGACGAAGTTCGACAACAAGTTAAGGGTCGCCCCTTCTTCCTTGTGGCAGGGTTGCTCGGGGCCTTTGGATTGTTCAAAGACAACCTCTGGAACAATCCTCCCTCATGGACAGGGACTATTGAGCCTTACCTCGGAGCAGCAATCGCCGCCCTCTGCCTCTTTGGACTTGTCACCAACTGGGATCGCTACAAGCACCTCTTTCATTGACAGATGTAGTCGACATTGGTACAAATAGCACAAGCCCCAACGACCCGGTGCTCCGGGCCTAGAAAGGGCTGGTGGAAGAGTGTCATCGCGATCTGATGGCTGCGGGCAAGGGCAATAAAGAGCATGCTGCTCAAGCTTCAAGTCCGAATTGATGCAAGTCCCAACCGGTACTTCTTCTACTTCTGCCTCGGAGTAGCCGTCATCCTCGCGATCGCTATCTATGACACCTTCTACCTGGGTCCTTGGCCATCAGATTCGAGCCAACTGAGGCCATAGAAGAAGTAAGAACAATGGCGGATTCAGTCCGTTGGCAATGCGCCACGAGACTCGAGGACCAACCCTTGGTCCTCGGCCTCTCTCGCCAACCAGTCTCGGTGTTGGGGGTGAGCAATGGCGATCAACGCCGCTGCTCGCTGAGCCAGCGTGCGACCCTGCAACTCGGCCACCCCGTACTCGGTGACGATCTTGTCGACCGTGTTCTTGTTCGTTGTTACTACCGCACCACTGTTCAGCGTTGGAGTGATCTTGGAGATACGCCCATCGCTGGTGGTCGACTGCAGAACAACGAAGCCCTGGCCACCCTTGGAGTACTGGGCGCCTCGAGCGAAATCGGCTTGTCCGCCGCTGCCGGAGAAGTAGCGGGTTCCCAACGTCTCCGATGCGCACTGGCCATAGAGGTCGACCTGAAGGGTGGCGTTGATGGAGACAAAGTTGTCTTCTTGACCAATGAGCCTGGGGTCATTCACTCGGTCAACCGAGTGAAACAGCACAAGATCATTGTCATCAACAAAGTCATAGAGCCGGCGGCTGCCTAACGCGAACGTGGAAACAATCCGTCCACGGTTGGACTGCTTGCACCGTCCAGTTACTGCCCCACCTTCGACCAGATCAACGACTGGGTCCGAGAGTAATTCGGTGTGAACACCCAGATCTTTGTGGTCAACTAGAAAGCTGGCCACCGCGGTTGGGATTGAGCCAATGCCAAGCTGAATTGTTGCACCGTTGGGTACTCGCTCAACAATGTGACCGGCAATCGTTCGATCAATATCACCAGGCGAAACAACCGGCATCTCGATCAGTGGATACTCGACTTCGCACCAGCCTGCCACATCATCAATGTGCAACCGGTTGTCGCCAAACGTGCGTGGCATCTGACTATTTACTTCCAGAATGAACGGCACCCTCCCAATGAACGGGGCCGCATAATCAGCACTTACGCCAAGACTGAAGTAGCCATGCTTGTCAGGTGGACTCGCTGCCGCCAGAACTGCTACCGGCTTCTTGTCCGCCAGGAAGAGAGGAACCTCGCTGAAGTTGGCCGGAGCGAAATGACAGCCACCAGCCTCAAAAGCTGGCCGGGTGATGTGGGACAAGAACCACGAAACATGTTCCAGCTGCCCTCGGTAGGCGCCATGAAGGTAGGGCCGGTCTCGCAAGGCGTGCATCTGATGAACACGCACCCCTTCCATCTGCCCAACTCTTGCTTCCAGCTGATCCAACAACTTGACTGGCTCACCGTTGGCGATTGGCACAATCAGGTTGGCATTGACGGGCAGTTGCTCAACCAGGGCTTCCATCAAGTCTTCGGGCGAAGCGGGCGAATCAGGCAAGTACAACGTCATCCCCTTGACGCTAGCGATGTAGGTTGTCTAGGTGACCAATCTTGTGAGACTGCCAGCAGAACATGTCTTTGTACCTGACTGCTGGCCTCGTGCCTGAGCTACCAGAAGTCGAGACGGTCCGGCGACAACTCGCTCCTCGGCTGGTTGGCCGAACGGTCCTGGAGGCTGGCTCTCATAACTCGGCAAAGTTCACGCCGGCGAGAGAAACGACTGGCGCAACCTTCGGCCTGGCCGGGCGACGAGGTAAGTACTTGTTGCTGCCGCTCAACTCCCCGACCGGCAGCCCAGCCTCAGGCAAAAGGGAGTTGATCGTGCATCTCGGCATGACCGGCAAGCTCCAGTTTCGGGCAGGCGAACCCGATGACTCCAACCCCTATCTCCGGGCCTGGTGGTATCTGGATGCTGATGATGGGGCAGCGGACAGATCAGAGAACGAGACCTTGGAGTTTGTCGACGTACGTCGCTTTGGTCGCCTCCGAGTCGTGCCGGCTGGGGACTACTCAACCATCCCGACGTTGCACAAAGCCGGCCCCGAGCCGTGGGATCCAGACCTCACTGACAAACGATTCTGGGAACTCCTCAATCAGAGCCGCCGCGTCGTCAAGACCAAGCTGTTGTCGCAACGACCCATCGCTGGGGTCGGGAACATCTACGCCGATGAGGCCTTGTGGATCGCCAAGATCAATCCCAAGAACACCCGCCTGGGCCAAGAGCGAGCCGGAGACCTACTGGCAGCCCTGCGACAGGTGCTGCAAGCAGGCATCGACAATGGTGGAACCACCCTTCGCGACTACCGCAACGTCGACGGAGGCGAAGGCATGAACCAGCACGAGTTGGTGGCCTACGGACGAGCCGGACAACCCTGTTTGCGCTGCGAAACCGAACTGGTCTCCGAACAGTTGGATGCTCGGACCACCACCTGGTGCCCCCACTGCCAACGCCGCTAGCCCCAATCGCTAGTCGATTGGCGCGTAGGGATACAGATCAATGAACTCATTGCCGCTCGCAACCCAGCGGACGACACTGCCCCGGGACAGGCCACTATTCATCTGACCCAGCCAGTAGTCAAAGCCCACTTGGTCGAAGCTACGGCCTAGCACATTGGTATAGACAATGCCCAGGAACTCTTCATCGGTCGTATTGCCATAGGTCAATTGGAATTCTTCTGAAGCAACAAAAGAATTGGCGACCGTGTCGAGTGAGACACCACGACGCCGTTCTTCCAGCCAATACTGGGCGCCCCCAAACTCTGGCTCACGATTGAAGAACGCTCGATACAGACGCAAGGTGGCGGCGTCCTCAGAGCTGTAGTCCGAGATCCGCAACAGATCCTCAAACCGATTGGCAAACGTCAGAGAACGAGATGGCTCCAAGTCTGGGATGCCGCCGGGGCACCAGACTCGGATGGCATTGTTGAGTAACCCAATCTCATCTGCTTCGCTCAACGGTTCTCCAGCAGGAATCTCGGTCGTCTGCCCGCCAATGGTGAGGGTGACTGAGGGAGTCGTTCCGTAGCCCATGGCTGTGGACCCACAAATCAGGTGTTTCTTGTGAAAGTAGGAGTCCCAGTACAGGGTTGCAGCTCCGTGATGGTCCGCTCTGGCATAGGTGTTGTCGGTGATCACACCAATCAAGGTGCTCTCCGGGTAGACGAAAATACCCGCCTTCAGCTCCGGTACAACACAGAAGTAGCCGTACTCGGTCCGAATAGTCCCGGTTGTCGTGAGGATCGATTGAGTGGCCGACATTCCCGCCAACTCATACCCGAAAACGGCCGAGGCTTGCTGACAGAACTCGTCCACCTCTTCCTCCGAAGGAGCCACCGCAAGGCTCGCTTCCTGAGCGGCGACTGGAACCGGCTCCGTCATCGCCAGCACCACGAGTACCAAAAGAAGAACGAATGCCTTGGCTCTGCCCATAGGCCATGGTCCCATACCTGTCTCGAATTGAAAAGGCCGTCCTCTTGATATCCTCTGCGAATCGGGGCGGCTCCAGCTAGAGATCCAGCCACCAGACCCAGGACTCTCCTTCGATAGGTGGTTCTTGAAGGAAGCGGCGAAGAGCAACGCCAAGACTGTCTGGATACCTAACCGTCGCGCGATTGAACCGCTTAGGGTTGGTGAAGATCAAACCAGCGTGAGCCTTGTCCTGACTTGCCCATTGCTGAGCAAGTTGGGCGAAGTCAATGATGTTCTCGGTGACCAGAGCCTGCCCGGAACTCGCCGCGTGCTCCATCAAGTCACTATCAGAAGTACCTCGCAACTCCGGGTTTGATGCTACGGCCTTCACATCGAATGACTCACCAGTCAGGGTCCGAGCGATTCTCGGTGCATGCATCTCGTCCAGAAGTAGCCTCACCTCTGAAGAAGGTCTTGCTGGCGGCGCCATGCAGCTTCAGCTTCACCGGCAGCTCGTATTCGCCCTGCAATTTCATCATCAACTTCCTGCGTAAAGTCGGCGTAGTACGCGAGCGCGGCATCAACTGCTGACTCAGATATTTCCAAGAGATCCGCTGCCCGACTCCGACGTTGCTCGACCGGAACATCTCCGCCAACGATGCTTCCAATCACGTCAGCGACTTGCGGACCAGCGACCAGGACAGGCCTGCGCCCGGAGGGGCCTTCTCGGAATATCACCAATGGGTGCGACTCCATACGAAGTCCTTCGTCGATGAGGCGCTCCGCCAGTGTTGAAATACCAACTCGGCGGTCGCGAGCACGTTCCTTGAGGCGCCCGTGAACCGGACTATCGGAAAATCGGATCGAAACAACAGCCATGACTACATTGTAGTCATTCGTCGTCGGTTCGTCCACCGCCTTCCAAGTGCTTGACGAGGAGGCGCTCGTCATAGCTGATGCCGTGCTCGACGGCATGAACGAGACGGTCCGTCGCGGACCATCCCGCCGTCTCGTAGAAGACGGTCGAAGCCAGGCTCTCGACCCGTGCGTGCAACTCGAGATCCACAGGATCAGCAACAGGCGAGGGAACGAGACATTGCACCAGACTGAAAGTCAGGCAACCCTGGTTACGCGGCTGGACTGCCGAGCCGTTATTGTGAGTCGACCCTCACCCGCGGCCCCACGCAGGAGCATCCACCATCGCCAGCTATGTCATCCGACGATTCCTTATCTTCGCCGTCAGTCTGCTGGTCGCTTCGATGCTGGTTTTCTGGGTCCTTGCGGTACTTCCCGGGGACCCGGCAACCCGGATTCTTGGTACCCAAGCCACACCCGAGAACGTGACGCGACTTCGCCATGATCTTGGCATCGACCGCTCCATCCCGGTGCAATACATGGACTGGGTTGGTGGTGTAGTCACTGGTGACCTTGGGACCTCCTACATCACTCAGGAAGAGATCCGACCACTCATCACTGATCGCATGAAGGTGACAGTTCCTCTGGCCCTGACCGGCATGTTGTTGGCTACTGCCGTTGCCATTCCTGCCGGAGTGTACGCCGCATCGCATCATCGACGCCAGGGCGACACCGCTGTTTCCATCTTGAGCCAGCTCGGCATTTCCATTCCGGCCTTTTGGGCTGGCCTTCTGCTCACCACCTATGTGGCCGTCAAATGGGACCTCTTGCCCGCCAACGGCTTCCCCGGCTGGGGCAAGTCCGTCAGCGATTCCCTGGTCCACCTCATCCTGCCAACCATCAGCCTGGCTCTGGTGCAGGGTGCAATCCTCACCCGATACGTCCGCTCCGCCGTCCTCCAGGTCATGCGCGAGGACTACATTCGAACCGCACGCGCCAAAGGCCTCACCCGCCAAGCCGCACTGTGGCGGCATGGCTTGCGCAACGCCGCCATCCCCGTCATCACTATCCTGGGTCTCCAGCTCGCTGCTCTCCTGGCCGGAACCGTCGTCATCGAAAACGTCTTCGTCCTACCCGGCCTGGGACGCATGCTGGTGCAAGCCATCGAACGTCGAGACCTGCTGCTGGTTCAGAGCACCACGCTGGTGATTACCGCGGCCATCCTCACCGTGAACCTTCTGGTTGACCTGGTCTATAACATCATCGATCCCAGGCTGCGCGCCCGATGAGCTTCAACGACACGGGCACCAATCACACAGGCACCTCGCTCAGCCAGAACGACGACCAACCCATTCCACTGGTCGACGATGATGATCAGCCAGTAGAAGTGGCCGGAGTTGAACGCCGAAAGGTTGGCACCAATCTCATTGTTGGCGCATCCATCGTCGGCCTCATTATTGCCACCGCCTTGCTCTCCTTCTTGTGGACTCCCTTTGACCCAACTGACGTCGTCATTGCCGATCGCCTCCAAGGCGTTGGCTGGGAAGGCCATCTACTTGGTACCGACCACTTCGGCCGAGACATCCTGAGCCAGATCATGGTCGGCGCTCGCAACACCCTCTTCATCGGCATCCTCTCCGTCGGCATCGCCCTGATAATGGGCATACCTCTCGGAGGCTTGGCCGCAGGCAAGCGGGGAATGATCGAAGAGTCCGTCATGCGCCTATCCGATGTGATGTACGCCTTCCCCGCCATCTTATTAGCCATCTTGTTGTCCGCAGCTCGAGGGCCGAGCATCAGCTCGGCCATGATTGCCATTGGTATTGCCTACATCCCAATCGTCGCCCGTGTCACTCGGGGCGCGGCCCTCACCGTGTTCAAGACCGACTATGTCACTGCCGCCGGCAGCTATGGCCGGGGCAAGACCTACATTTTCTTACGCCACGTTCTTCCGAACATCTCCTCTGTTCTCATCGTGCAAGCAACCGTCTTGTTCGCCCTAGCCATCCTGGCCGAGGCTGCCTTGTCCTACTTGGGGCTAGGTGCCCAGCCACCATCACCTTCGTGGGGTAGAAGCCTGTTCGAAGCACAGACCTTCCTCAATCGAAAAGCCAGTCTGGCCATCTACCCCGGTCTGGCCATCGCCATCTCGGTCATTGGCTTCAATCTGCTCGGTGACGGTATTCGAGACTTCCTCGATCCCAAGCTGGCGGAGAAGGAGTAGGAGCAATGTCCAGTCCTGCACCCTCGACAGTCCTCAAGGTTGATGACCTCACCGTCTCCGTTGGTTCAACCCCTGCAGTCAAGGGGATCTCGTTCGACATTCCTGCCGGACGCCGCGTCGGCCTCATTGGTGAGTCCGGCAGCGGCAAAACCTTGACAGCATTGTCGGTAATGGGCCTCCTTCCCGATGGCCTGTCGGCAACCGGGTCCGTTGTCCATGCCGGACAAGAACTGCTTGCGCTCGATGAGGATGAACTGTGCGAGATTCGTGGCGACCACATCACCATGGTCTTCCAAGAACCAATGACAGCCCTCAACCCGGTCATGCGGATCGGTGACCAAGTGGCCGAAGTTCAGCAGATTCACCGAGGAACATCTCGATCTGAATCCCGCAAGCACGCGCTTGAATTGCTGAAGCAGGTACATCTTCCTGATGCTGAGTCGCGAATGCGGGCCTACCCCCATCAGCTATCGGGTGGCCAGCGCCAACGGGTGGTCATTGCCCTGGCCTTAGCCTGTGACCCAGCCCTGATCATTGCCGATGAGCCGACCACGGCGCTGGATGTCACGGTTCAGGCTCAGATTCTGGTTCTGCTGCGTGACCTCACCACCGAGCACAACACATCGCTTTTCCTCATCACCCATGACCTCGCCGTTGTAGCCAGTATCTGCGAAGACGTACTAGTCATGTACGGAGGCAAGATCGTCGAAACCGGCCCAACCAGTGAGGTCTTCTCGGATCCGCACCATCCCTATACTGCTGGTTTGATTGCCGCCGTGCCCGAGATTGAAGCTGGGCAGGAAAGGCGGGACCGGCTGGCCACCATTCCTGGTTCGGTTCCCGGTCTCGGCCAATTTCCGAGTGGATGTGTCTTTAGGAACCGCTGCGATCGAGCAACCGAAGCCTGCCTACAACCACCGACCCTCACCCTCGAGGCGACAACGCGGCGACAAGTTGCTTGTTTCCATCCCGTCGCCGAAGCAGCCTCTGCCAGCAAGGTGGCACCTTGAGTTCACCCATTCTTGAAGCACGGGCAGTGACTCGCTCATTCCGGCTTCCGCGCAACGGCCTCTTTGGAGCAAAGCCAGTTCTTCATGCGGTACGAGAGGTCACAATCGAAGTAGCCGAGGGGGAGACCCTTGGCATCGTCGGCGAATCCGGCTCCGGGAAAACCACCCTGGCCCACATGCTGATGGGGTTGGACAAGCCAACAAGTGGGGCCGTGCACTTTCGAGGCAATCCAATCGGCGGCTTAAGCAAGTCAGGACTGCGCGAACTGCGCGGCTCCATGCAGATCATCTTCCAGGACCCAAACGCATCGCTGGACCCCAGGCTCAAGGTTGGCGCAATCATCACCGAACCCCTCCGCTCACTCCATGTTCCCGGCGATCACCAAACTCGTCTGCTGGAGCTCATGGACGCGGTTGGCCTTTCCAGAACCGCTGTTGAGCGCTACCCGCACGAGTTCTCTGGTGGTCAACGGCAGCGAATTGCCATCGCCCGGGCCCTGGCCCCCCACCCGAAGGTTCTTATCGCCGACGAACCCGTCAGCGCCCTTGATGTTTCGGTTCGAGCTAAGACCCTGAACCTATTGCAGGACCTAAAGGAACAGTTCGATCTCACCGTCGTCATGATCTCCCACGACCTATCTGTCATGCATCACGTTTGTGACCGGGTAGCAGTGATGTATGCAGGCCGAATGATGGAAGTTGGCCCGGTTGAGGAACTCTACGACTGTCCGGAGCATCCCTATACCCAGACCCTTCTGGATGCCATCCCACGCCTGCATGGCGGCAAGCTCGTTCCCGATGACCTAGCCGACACTCCCCCACAAACCATTGGTGAGGCCCTCGGGTGTTCCTTCGCCGACCGGTGCACGCTTGTCGAAACGCGGTGTCGAGAGCAAGCTCCTTCACTCACACCTCTTGAATCGAACCCATCGCGCGCCGCGGCCTGTCACGTTGGCTTGGCGGCAACCAGGTCCTCGGGCGGGAACAAGACTTGATTCCGTACTAGGCTGATTAGCCCGGCACCCTGTTACAGGCTGTTGGATTCCCTAGGAAGAGGACGCAAGATGAACGTACGGAAAGGGCTAGCCATCGCGTTGGCGCTTGGGCTATCTGCAGCCGCCTGCGGCAGTAGTGATGAAGCTTCTGAGACTGATGAGGCCGAAACAGGAGTCACAACGACCCTGAAGCCAGTCACCACAGTCGAGACAACGGTGCCACCAGCGGCCGAAGAATCATCCGAAGCAGCAATCACCATTGGACTACAATTGGAGCCAGCAACCCTGGACCCAACCGCCAGCCCAGAAGGGCCAATCCAAACCGTCGAGCTCTACAACATCATCGAGCCGTTGGTGAAGATTGATGCCAGTGGCGAGATTGTTCCCCTCCTGGCTGAATCCTGGGATGTCTCCGACGACGGCCTGACTTACACCTTTGCCTTGCGTGAAGGAGTCACCTTCCACGATGGCGCCGATTTCGATGCCTCTGACGTTGTCTTCTCCCTCGACCGTTCTCGAGGCGACGACATTGAGCATCCGTTCAAGGCTCACCTGGATCCAATCGATTCGGTGACGGCCGTCGACGATTTCACCGTCGAGATCGTGCTATCAGAGTTCAGTGCCAACTTCTTGTTCTTCATGGCTCAGAGCGCAGGCATGATCTTCGACGAGTCCGACATTGACTCATTGGCTGACGCACCGGTTGGTACCGGGCCATTCGCCTTCCAAGACTGGGTCCGGGGCGATCACATCACCGTGGCTGCTAACCGAGATTACTGGGGCACCCAAGCCCTTCTCGACGAAGTGACCTATCGCTATATCGAGGATCCAAATGCTCTGAACAACGCCATGTTGGCCGGAGACATCCAGATCCTTGCCGGAGTTTCTGCTCCGGAAACGTTGGAGCAATTCGCCAGCGATGATGCCTTCAATGTTGCGGTGGGAACCACCAACGGTGAAGTGACCATGGCTCTGAACAACCGCACCGACATCCTGTCTGATGTTCGTGTTCGTCAGGCCCTGAGCTACGCCACCGACCGTCAGGAAGTTATCGACGGTGCCTACTTCGGCTACGGGAGCCTGACCGGAACCTTCGCCGTTCCGACCGATCCGTACTACGAGGATCTGACCGGCGTCTACCCCTATGACCCAGACAAGGCTGTTGAGCTATTGGCTGAAGCCGGCTATGCCGAGGGACTGACCTTGTCCATGAAGGCTCCGCCTCCTTCCTACGCTCGTCGCTCAGCGGAGATCATCCAGTCCCAATGGGCTGACATTGGTGTCACCCTTGAGATCGAGAATGTCGAGTGGGGCGTGTGGCTCGCTGACGTGTTCAATGTTGATGGGGTCGAGAATGGCTTCAACTACGACACCTCAATCGTGGCCCATGTTGAGGCTCGTGACATCATCCAGTACGGCAATGCGGACTACTACTTCGGCTACGACAATGCTGATGTACAGGCCAACCTGGCCGCCGCCGATGCCGAGCCAGACGATGCGGCCCGCTACGCCTTGCTCAAGGATGTGCAGACCCAAATCACCGCTGATGCTGCAAGTATCTGGTTGTTTGTTCTGCCTCAGCTTTCAGTAACCGCTGCTGGAATCGATGGCTATGTTGCCAACGCCACCAGCCAGGCCCTGGACATCGGACGGGTCGGCTACAGCCCCGAGTAACTGTCCAGGATTGCGGTAACACGTAGTTCTGTATGTTGCGGCGCCGGACCATTGGTCCGGCGCCGCCTTTCGTTCCACCACTCCTGCACACAGGAGTGAGCCAACACCCACCAGAATCGAATTGAACCATGACTACCACCCTCACCTTTGACCACGATCGGGTGGTCGAATTCACCCAAGAACTGGTTCGCATCGAGAGCGTGAATGATCCCGAGGCCGGGCTCAGCGAAGAACCGGCCGCAGCCGCGGTAGTGGCGGAGATGCGCTCCTTTGGTTGGGAGCCAGTGGTTGAGGAAGTCGCACCCGGTCGCCCAAACGTGATCTGCATCGTTAACGGCGGCCTGCCTGGGCCAACCCTCATGTTCGAGGGTCACAGTGATGTGGTAACTGCCGGGGACAAGTCCCAATGGACGCGCGATCCTTTCGGGGCCGAGATTGTGGACGGCAAGTTATACGGCCGCGGTTCAGCCGACATGAAGTCGGGTGTTGCCGCTGTCATCTACGCCACGCGGGCGGTGCAGGTGGCTGGACCGTTCCCGGGCAAGATTCTCATCGGCATCCTTTGTGATGAGGAAGAGATGATGATTGGGGTGAAGCATTTCGTGGCGGCTGGTCATTGCCAAGGCATTGATGGGGCCATCTCGGCTGAACCAGAAGCGGGAGAGATTTGTGCGGTAGCCAAGGGGGCAATCCGGCTGCGGATTGATGCCCATGGGGTGATGGCTCATGGGGCCATGCCCGACAAGGGAGCAAACCCCATCACGGTGCTGACCCATGCAACGGTTGGCCTCACCGACTTGCAGCAACGGCTGCAGAAAGAGCTTGGCCCACACGAACACCTGGGCAAGATATCGATCACTCCAACCTATTTGGAGGGTGGCACGATCGAGCAGCTCAATGTCATTCCCGCTGATGCCATCCTCGGGATTGATATTCGAACGACACCAGCGGTTGATCATCCAACCTTGCTGGCCGACGTCAACCGGATTCTAGATGAGTCATCGGCGGCAACCGGTGTGACGCTGGAGCTGACCATCATTGATGATCGCCCCTCCGCTGACACTCCTCTGGACTCCAGAGTGGTAAAGGCTTTGGTGGCCGGGCACGAGGCCGTTACCGGTCAGCCCGCGGTGTTCGGCGGTGTTCCCGGCACAACCGATGGCACCATCTTGTGGCGAGACGGTGGCCTGGACAGTGTGGTCTATGGGCCGGGGGGAAAGTGGATTGCCCATCAGGTGGATGAGTTTGTCGAGGTAGCCGAGATCATCCAGGCCACCGAGGTGTTTGCTCAAGCCGCCTTGGCCTTCTTACATTCTTAACCTCAGGATTACCTGCCACTATTGCCAGTTAGCGGCTGGCGAGGAACTTGAGTAGCCGTTCTGCCGGACCGGTTCGCCAGCGAGTCACAATTCCCCAACAAGCCAGAATCAAGATCGCCTCGCCGACGAATAGAACAGCCAGTTCTTGGTTGACCGTTGCTGTTGCCGGGAAGTAGTGCCAGCCGTCCAGAACCAGAAAGAGATGAAGCAGATAGGCCGTCAGGCTGATGGAGCCGAGCGCGGCAATCGGGCGCAAAGATCGGCTGACGGCAGCTGGTAGGAGCAGGGCGGCGCCAAGAATCGTGGTGGCCAAGGCGCTGGCGTATATCGCCCAAGCGACCTGATTGGAGTGGGCCTCGGCGGACAAGAGCTGGAGTGGATCATCATCAATGAACTCATCTCGAATGGTGAGGCCACCTTCGAGGTCAGGCCGGTCAGGATCGACCTGGACAGTGCTGCCCGGGACTGTGTCGGCCGGGACTGTGTCGGCCGGGATTCCCGTGCCGGCCTCTGACAATGCATCGGTTCGCTCTGCTAGTTCTTCGTAGTCAAGGCCGACTGATGCGGCGAAGGAGAGAGCGAACCAAAGAGCGGCAAGGACACCCAGGCCAAAGCCAAGAAGCCGACGAGCCGTATGAGGCTGTCCAAGATCGAGGCGGCCGATACGCAATCCGAGAGCAAAGAAACCGAGCCAGACAACGAGCGGGAAGTTGCCGCTGACAGTGAGGCTCCAGCTCCAGTTCAAGAGCCACTCCAGAACTCCAGCGCTGAGGTAGTCGGCCACGCTACTGGTCAGGTGCCGGGCGAAGAGGAGTACGACAGGTCCCCCGACGAGGCTTGCAGC
The DNA here is from genome assembly GCA_024280015.1 of Actinomycetes bacterium. GTDB lineage: Bacteria > Actinomycetota > Acidimicrobiia > Acidimicrobiales > SZUA-35 > JAJRQY01. The sequence continues at coordinate 67,107 of JAJRQY010000132.1, read as the reverse complement.
AGTCATGATCGACAAGAGCCTGGACGATGCCCTCACCAGCATTGGTGCAATCAGAAACACCACGCCGTAGTGCTCCAGAATTGATGCGGGCCAGACCGTCGCGCTTAGCAAGAAGCCAAAGATGAGGAGTACGGCTCCACGCCGCCGAAGCACATCTGGCTCGGCGCTGGCCGAGCCAGTTTTGGCAATGACCGAGAGCGAAACACCGGAGATCACAAAGAACAGAACCGATGCCGAGCCAGACGGGGCGCCAAGAATCCCCTTGATCCAGGATGCTGGCTGCTCGCCATCGGGGCCAGCAATAGTGACGTGAACCATGGCCATACCCAATAGGGCCAGACCCCGCGCGATATCGATGCCGATGAGTCGCCGATCCGGGAGACGCTCAGTCACCCGCTCATCGATACTACTGATCGGGCGAGACTCGAACCCAGGTGTTGCACCTCGCCGTTCATCAACTAGCTCGCCGGCCCTCTTGCCACCACTATCCATGAGCAAGGTATAGCGGAGCGTGGTCAGAAGGGATGACCGCTAGTGAGGGTTGCTCAGATCATCGCTTCGATCAGAAGCCGAGACATCGCCATCTTCCTCGCCCTCCCACTTCAGTTGTTGAGTTATTGGACTTCACTAACCAGCGCATCAGCAAGGTACTCGTACTGTTCCATCGTGTTGTAGAGATGGGCCGAAATCCTGACAAACCTGGTGTCAAACTTCGGCCACGGAACGATGGGGATGGGGATCTGGTACGTGTCGTCGAGGACCTGTTGCAGGGGTTGCAGTCCGGGCCACTCGATCCGCTCTGTGAGTCCACCCGGAATCGGGATGAGTCCCATGCTCCCAAACATCGAAGCCGGTGCGGGCGATATTGTCCCCAGCCGGGAACACAGAACCTTGCTGGCCGCTCGTGCCAGGTCACGGTTCATCTGGCGGATTTGTGGCCAACCTCCGGGGACCATCGCGTCCATGACCTTGATCGTCTCACCAATGGCGGCAATCGCTGTCGGGTCAGACGTTCCTTGCCAATCAAATTCCAGATGCAATCTGGAACGTGTGGTGTCCGAGCCCGTTGCTCCATGGCTAATGACCAGCGGTCTGGCCGACTGGCGATGATCTGACCGGACGCTCATGAAGGCCGCGCTCTTCGGGCCGCACACCCACTTGTGCAGGTTCCCGACATAGTAAGCAGCATCGATGGCATTGATATCCAGATCGAGCATGCCGGGAGCGTGAGCACCATCAACCAATACGTCGATACCTCGTTCGGCCAGCTTGCTTACTATTTCCGCGATCGGAAGAACCAGTGCTGTTGGGCTGGTGACATGATCAATGACAGCCAACACTGTCCGTTCAGTGATGGTGGCGAGGATCGCATCGGTGACTTCGGATGGATCATCTAGCGGGAAGGGAACGTCGACCACCACAAGGTTGGCGCCCACCTTCTCGCAGACATACCGTGCCGCGTTGGTGCAAGCGCCATAGCCATGGTCCAGCACGAGAATCTCGTCCCCATCGTCCAGTTGCAGCGATCGCAGAACTCCATTCACCAACGCGGTGGCGTTTTCTCCGAAGACGAGGCCTTCTGGGTCTGCGCCAACGAAATTGGAGACCGCCATCCGGGAGTCGTCGATCAGTGTCCACACATCGTGGACGAAGAACCGCATCGGGTCGTTCTCCATCGATGCTTGGAGTTCTGCCCGAAAGCCCTGAACGCTTCGAGGTGTCGCTCCGAACGATCCGTGATTGAGATAGACGATGTCCGGGTTGAGCGACCAGTTGCTGGCCAGATCTGAATAGGAGGGCGGCATGCCCAGCTCAAGCTAACAAGCTTGCCTTGCTCTGTCATCTCCTTGGTCCGGTCTCTTTCCAGCCCCGGAATGCCGATATGACGACTATTGTGAGCGATCGTGCCAGTTACCTTCCCGGCCCATCAGGGGCTCATCGTCGGAGCAAAACTTCGCTGGCCTCGTCACATTGATGACACCGCTCTTTGTGTCGGGGCGGCTGCACCAGACTTGGCCTATGCCTTAGGTCCGTGGCTAAACAGACACAGCCACACCCTGGTCGGCCTCGCTGTTTTCGCTGTTCCGGTCACCCTGGTCGCAGTTGGGTTGATTCGGTGGCGCGTTGCCCAGGGAGTCTTTGCTCATATGCCCGACTTGGGCCCACTGCGTCTGCGGTCCTACGCCGTCCTGTCAGAGGGCAAGCATTCCTGGCCTCTTGCCCTGCTGTCCAGCCTTATTGGTGCCGGGAGCCACATCTTCATCGATGGCTTCACCCATCCTGCACGTTTTGGGGCTCAGTGGCTCGGATTTGACCGAGTAGTGGTGTCGACTCCAATCTTCGACGAAGTGACGATTGCGGGTGTGTTCCAGTACCTGGGACACACGGCTGGTTCCTTGGCCTTTGTTGGCGCGCTGATCCTGATTTCATCCCGAGGAGCATTGGAACAGTGGTATGGGGCCTCCGAAGTGGCCGAAGCGCGGGCTAAGCAGGCGACCAATATGAGCTTGTTCTGGGTTCTTGCCCTTGGCCCACCAGTCTTAGCTCTATTTCTCGCACCCAGCCTTGGTCGACCGCCAGTCTTCTTGGCGATCACCGTGGGCTTTGTCAGCCTGCACCTAGCGGGAGCCATAACCGCAGACCGGTCCTAAGCAGCTATTCGCTCCAAAGAGTTCGATCAACCGAAGAGTCGTTCCCTGCCCGCTCATCGGCGGGCCAGCCGGGGATTCCGGCGGCGTGAGTGACCGCATTATCAATGGCTTCTGCCACTGCGCTGGCGGCTAGGTCAGCGATCAAGTCCGTTGATGCGGCATGCAATCCCGTACCAATCGCAAACATGGCGTCACCGTCCAGATTGGTGTGAGCAGGTGACACTGTTCGCGCAATCCCGGAATGAGATAGGTCCGCCACTCGACAGGCCGTGGCCTTGGTCAAAATGGCATCGGTCACCACCACGCCAATCACCGTGTTGGCTGTTGGTCCATCGCTCAGCGAACCCCATTCACCATCACCAACAGGTTTTCCAGCACGGTTGAACAAGCCCGATGGTGGGGTTGCCGGATAGCGGGGATAGTCCTCCGGAGCTCTTGATCCGGCCAGGATCTGGCCACCGCGAAACACACTGCCGAAGGCGTTGACGATCATGAGTGCTCCGACGGTGATTCCTCCACCTTCGACCACGGCCCAGCCTTGGCCACCCTTGCTGCCCCAGTCTCGGCCACCTTCTTTTCCAACCGTGCATCCTGTTCCGGCACCAAATGAACCCTGGGCGGGATCGTTTGTTGTCGCAAGTCGGCACGCATCCCAACCGGCCTCATGATCAATCCTGGCTTCGTCGGGTGAGTGGATGTCCATCACTACGGCGGCTCCGACAATGGGGAACCGTCCACCGGGGAGCTGAAGCCCAATCTCGTTGGCGGCGCACCAGTCGGCTACTCCGCCAGCGGCTCGCAGACCAAACAAGGACGAGCCACAAAGGGCAACCGCATGGATCGCCGTGTTGGCTGATCCGACCGAAAGCACCCCAGCCTCGCGGGTACCTGGGGCTCCGCCCCGAATAGCCATGCCGCCAACCGAACCTTCCGGGGGCAAAACAACCGTGCACCCGGTGTGGCTCTCATCATCGGTGACAACGCCGACCCGTACTCCATCAATCCCCAGCGCCATCTACTCATTGCTCCTTGATTGGTGGTCCCGCACGAACCAAAATCTACTCGCCCGACCAGGCAGTCAGGGCCATCTCCTTACGCTCACCTTCTTGGCGGGCTGCTGTTGCTTGCTCGTACTCACCTTGTCGGTCATAGGTCTTGGCTAACAACTGGTGATGCCACGGGATCGAGATTCGTGCCCGAATGCGGCCCTGCAGTACCCTTGCTGCCTCTTCATTGTCTTCACCCCGAACTAACGAGTCCAGGAGCAGCAGGTTGAAGAGGTCGCGTTGGGCGTGACTTCCCCCGATGCGATAGATCTCTCCCTTTACTGCGGCAAGACCATCGGCCGCTTCCGCCCACTTGCCGCGAGCATGAGCCAACACGGCCCGCGCCATTGGCTCCACCACCTCGGCCCAGTCGGCCCGTTGAAACTCCTGATCCGATGAGGCGCAGGCACCAATGTTGGCCATCAACTGGTCAGCGGCTGCGTCTCGGCCAGCGCGGGCCAGCCCATACAGGTATTGGACATCAAGAAAGGGTTCGATCTGGTCATCGACTCGAACCAGCAGATACTCAGCCACCGCATCCCAGCGGTCACCAACATCGACGCCTCGCATCTCCAGTCGAGTCAGCATGGATACGGCCCCAATCTGATCCTGGGCAAACGTTGGTTCGATTGGCCACAGATGACGGTCATAGATGTCCAAACTGACATCGGTTTCGCCACGATCAAGATGGAACAGGGCGGTATGCCACCAGTTGTGGGTGTACATGAAGGAATTGCAGTCGTCCCATCGTTGCGACAGGCCATGCATCCACTCCACCCCCTCATCCAGCCTGCCACCAGCGTCCAGGCAATGAGCAACCGCGTGGTTGGCCCAGGGTTCGTGCTCACTCATCTCCGTACCCAGTCGACCCTCTTCTTCGGCCCGCTGCAGGTCACCGGTCTGCTCAAAACCAAAGGCAGCCATGCCATGGGCGTAGGCCCGATCCGGATTGGCTTCTAAGGCTCGAATTGACAGTTCGGCCATACGCCTGGAGTCACCCCGGTTGAAGGCGTGGTATTGACCAAGCTTGGCCGACACCAGGTCACGCGGCCATCGAGCGGCGATGTCCTCATGTCGAGCCATGACTGTCTCATAATCCCCCAAGAACCAGGCTTCGACCGCTTCCAGCATGGCCAGCTCTCGATCATTGGCCCTACTTACCCCCGCTCGGGCCGCGTCCAGGTTTTCGCGGGCCTCGGCCCGACCAAGCTGGGTTTCTCCAAACAAGAACAGGGCGGCGCCAAGCACTCGGGCCAAGACCGAATCGGGATCGGCCTTGATCCCATCCAGAATGGCAACAGCGTCCTTGCGATAGCCCAGGAAAGCCTCACCGAATCGGTCGATGGCCTCGATGGCCTCACTCGAATCGGTCGTGACCTCAAGCTCTTGGCTGTCCAGCATTGCCGGGCTCCTCTTCTCCTGATGGGCCCACGATTGGGTCCCGCGTAGTTTCTAACCTTTCAGCGGCAACTCAGAGCCCAAGATCTGATGCCTCAGCGACTCGGAGTTCCGATGCTCAAAGTGGCGGCGTGAACCGGCCATCAACGGCCAGCCAGCCACCGTCGACAAACAGGATGGTTCCCGTCACGAACGACGCCGCATCCGATGCCAGGTAGACGACCGCACCAGTTTGTTCAGATGGGGTGGACCAACGACCGAGGGCACTGATATCGGAGTAGGCCTGATACCACTCGGGGTTGGCCTTGATTGGAGCGGTTAGCGGTGTTTCGACCACACCAGGCCCAACGGCGTTGACTCGAACACCAGAGGATGCAAGTTCAGCGGCCAGGGTCTTGACCATGGCCAGCGCTCCTGCCTTGGTGGCGGCATAGACGCCCTGGCCAGGCTCGACCACCTGGGAGCGAACCGAGCTGAACACGATCATTGAGCCCTTACCCGATTCGGCCATAACCCGACCGCCAGCCTTCATCACATTGAAGGTTCCTCCGAGGTTGAGGTCGATAACCCGGGAGAACTCCTCTTCGGTCATGTCCAGCAAGGGCTTGCGAACATTGATGGACGGAGTGCAGACCAGGATTTCAATCTCCCCAGCAGCCTGCACGGCGGCTTCAACCGACTTGGCATCGGTGATGTCAACCTGGGTCGAGGTGGCCGTACCGCCATCGTCGGTAATGGCTTTGGCGACCGCGGCGGCAAGGTCGGCATTCAGATCGGCACACATCACGTTGGCGCCATGGGCAGCTAGGGCCCAGGCTGATGCCTCGCCAATGCCCGAGGCTGCTCCGATGACGACGGCCGTCTTGCCGGTCAGATCAAACAGCTTGCGATAGTCGGCCAAATTCGGCATGGAGGTCTGCTTTCGTTGTTCGTCAGCACGTCATGACCAATTGGACTGGTCATGGCGGTGCCTGTGTGTACGCGTTAGCGGCCATCGTAGGGGCAAGGCGCCCGGCGACACACGGTCCCTTGGTCCTCAATCGACCCATTTCTCGTGTAGTTTCGATGCTCGTGCCCCGACTCATCCTTCGTGCCCCCCAAGCCTTCGAACACGGCTTCGCCCAGATCCGTTCCGAACTCAACATTCCTGCCGGGTTTCCGGCCGAGGTCTTGGAGGCCGCCGACGCCGCCCATGCCCCCGACATCGAGCGTGTTGATGCCCGGCATCTCGGATTCATCGCCGTAGACCCTCCGGGGGCAACCGACCTGGATCAAGCCTTCTTTGCCGAACGGCTCGGCGCAGTCGGCTCGAAGGAAAACGACTCCACTGAACCCGGCTTTCGGGTCTTCTACGCTATTGCCGATCTGGGAGCCTTTGTTGTGCCCGGCGGACCGGTCGATGTTGAAGCGCGATCGCGCGGCAACACCCTGTACAGCCCGGACATGCGGACGCCGTTGCATCCGCCGATCATCAGCGAGGACCGGGCCAGCCTGTTGCCCGGTAGCGACAAGCCAGCCTTGTTGTGGACCATCGACCTTGACTCAACTGGACTTCCGACATCTTCACGCTTGCAGCGAGCAATCGTGCAGGTCCGGGAGGCAATCTCCTACGTGGAGGCCCAAAGGCGGATCGACGCGGAATCAGACCCCACCATGCTGCTCCTAAGACAGGTCGGTCTTCTGCGCCAACAGCAAGAAATCAACCGAGGCGGTATCAGCCTCAACCTGCCCAGCCAAGAGATCATCGAGACCGGTGATTGTTATGACCTTGAATACGACACGTCACTACCGGTCGAGGGTTGGAATGCTCAGATCTCTCTTCTCACGGGAATCGTGGCTGGCACCACCATGTTTGATGCTGGGGTTGGCATCTTGCGAACTCTGCCCTCTACTCGCAAGCAGGACTTGAAGAAGCTTCGCCGGCAGGCCAGAGCCCTGGATGTCGACTGGCCAGAGGACATGGACTACGCCGAAGCTGTGCGAAAGATCTCCCCCGACAGTCCGCATCGCACTGCCTTCTTGTTGAAAGCAGCCCGGTCCTTCCGTGGGGCCGGCTACCTGGCTTTCCAAGGAGAGCAGCCCGAGGACGCCGGCCATGGTGCCATCGCCTCCATCTACGCCCACGTCACCGCCCCGCTTCGACGCTTGGTTGACCGGTTTGGGAATGAGATCCTGCTGTCGCTATATGCCGATGAGCAACCTCCGGCCTGGGCGCTTGAAGCTCTGGAGGAACTGCCGGGCTTGATGGGCCGTGCCCGGTCCAAGGATTCATCCCTAGAACGAGCCATGGTCAACTTCACCGAGACCATGTTGCTGCAATCACGGATCGGTGAGTCCTTCGATGGATTCGTTGTCGATCTGAAAGCGAAGCGTGAGCGGGCAGTTATCCAGATTGCTGACCCGGCGATTGTCACCTCTGTCGCCGATGATGGTCTGAAGCTTGCTGACAAGGTCAGTCTGCGACTTGATGGGGTCGACTCAACCAAGAGAACACTTGATTTCACCGTCGCCGCACCCACCCAACCGGCCTGACCCAGAAAGCCCAGTCACAAGCCGATGCAGAAACCAACGAATCGCCCACCCTTACATCCTCATCCACAAGGCCAGGATTGGCCGACCAAGGCCTGGCCCATCGGGCCCCTGGCCGATGATGTTGCCAGCGAGCACTTTCGAGAGCTCACCCAGACTGGTTTCGGACAGGGATCCTCCCAGGATCTGAGTCTGAACCTGGCCCTGGTTGTCGCCCACCGAGGCAAGCTGGTTTCTGAGCACTATGGCCGTTCGGCTGATGAGGGCACCACCCTGGTCTCCTGGTCAACAGCCAAGAGCATCATTCACGCGGTCATCGGCATGCTCATCCTGGATGGTCGGCTGGATTTGGAGGCTCCCGCACCCGTTCCGGAGTGGGCCGGTGATGAGCGGCGAAACATCACAATCCAGCACCTCCTAGAAATGACGTCGGGCCTCGAGTTTGTCGAAGACTATGTGGACGATCAGATCTCCCACGTGATCGAAATGCTGTTTGGTGAGGGCGAGAAGGACGTCGCCGCCTACGCCCGAAGCATGCCTCTCATTCATGAACCAGGAACCTTCCACAGCTACTCCAGTGGCACCACCAACATTCTCGCCGCCATCTGCGGAGAAATCATTGGTGGTGGCGAAGAAGGCATGCGAACCTTTCTGACCGAGCGCCTCTTCGGCCCCCTGGGTATGACCAGCGCCGATCCGAGATTCGACAAGGCCGGAACTCTGATTGGTTCGTCCTACATCTATGCCACCGCGCAAGACTTCCTGCGCTTTGGCTATCTCTATTTGCGAGACGGTGTCTGGGACCGAACCCGGCTCCTGCCCAAGGGTTGGGTTGAGCATGCTCGCACTCCAGTGGAGCCCGAGGTGGATGAGACCAACTGGTATGGCGCCCATTGGTGGCTGCTGGATGATGAGCTTGGCGCATTCTGCGCCATTGGCTATGAGGGCCAGTACATCATCGTGGTACCGGATCGTGACCTGGTCATGGTGCGGCTGGGGAAGACACCGAGTGAACGGTCGGACCTGGTGGTGGGCTGGTTGAAGGACATGATCCAGTGTTTCCCCGTCGTCACAGCCTGAAGCGAGACAGCCTGAAGCGAGACAGCCTGAAGACGGCCAGTCTTGTCTCTGTTGGAATCGGTCTTGCTCTTGTCATTGGTGCCTGCACCCAAGAAGCCGCGACCGGCGACACAAAAACTGCTGGCGCCGAACGCTGTGTCTTCAATCAGGCCTACCAAGAGAACTACCAAGAAGACCAAGCCGGCGACCTTACGTCCTTGGCCCGGGACTGCTACGTCCTTGTTGACACATCGACGGATACCCCGCTGGCAGCGATTCCCGAGTTGAAAGAGCTTGGCAACTCCGTTGGTTGCTACGTCAGTATCGGAACCGGTGAGGACTGGCGGACCGACTTCGCCCAACTCCAACCCTTCCTTGTGAGCAAGCAGTGGGATCAGTGGGCCGGCGAGTACTTCGTCAACGACACCGCCGGGGCCTTGCCCATCATGAAGGAACGGTTGAATCTCCTTGCTAATCAAGACTGTGATTGGGTCGAGTTTGACAATATGGACTGGGGAGGAGATGACCAATACCGAGCCAGATACGGCCTGACGGTGAGCAACGAAGAGTCAGAGGAATATGGCAACGAATTGTGTCGCTATGCCCACTCGTTGAACTTGTTGTGTATGGCGAAGAACATCCGCTTTGAGCCCAACGTGTTTGACGGGGCAACCTTCGAGTCCTTCAACCAGGAGAAGAACTGGTGGACGCAGAGCCACCTTCAGGACTTCTTGGATGAGGGCAAGCTGGTGGTGATTGTGCACTATGACGAAACTGACTGCGACGCGGTCGAGGCCGGCTACGCCAGCACCTATGGCCCGGGGATCTCGTTCTTGTGCGAAAGCCGTTCGCTGCGGGCCTACGCGCACGAGTAGGTTGAGGCCATGCCGCGACCACTTGAACCTGTTGATCTTCTCAAGCTGCAATCAGTCGGTGACGTTGCCTTGCATCCCGATGGTGAGCTGGTGGCTTTCACCATCACCCAGATGGACTATGAGTCCGATTCCTATCGTTCCCAGATCCATTTCCATGACCGCAGCGCATCCAACCAGTCTGGCGATTCCGCCGGGACAAGCCCGTCCTGCCAGGTCAGCTATGGCCACCACGATTCGACCTTGCGCTTCTCCCCCTCGGGCGACCTGTTGGCGTTCGTGCGAAACACACCCAAGGAACACGCCCGGGTTCAGATTCTCAATGTCTCATCTCGCTCCTTGTCGGTCCTCGATGGGCTGAGCGAGGAAGGAGTGAGCGACATCCAGTGGCTGGACGAGGATCATCTGGTGGTGTTGGCGGCCCAGCGTTCAACCGCTGATGAAGGACTCGATGATGACGAGTTGGCCCGACAGCCGCGGGTGCTGACCGGGGTCGGCGGCCTCAACGAGGGGGCGGGTTGGACCACGGATCGGCTCAAGACCATTGAGATTGTTTCCATCGCCACCGGGAAGCGACGCCAGCTGAGTCCCCCGCCAGCGGACAGCACCGGCACGTCGACTGACAACAAGACGCTGGACTATCACACCATCGCCGTTTCACCCGCCGGCAATCAGATCTTGGCGTTGGCCACCCGAGGGCAGGATGCACACCTGTTGGGCCATCAAGAGATCCATCTGCTGGCCAGCGACGGAAGTACCGCCACGGTTGTCGCTGCCGGTCGCTATTGGGATTCCCCTGGCTGGCTTGGCGATGGGTCCGCTATCGCCGCTGCCCCCAAACTGGATGATGCCCTCCAGTTGGAACGACTGGTCCAGCTCAAGACCGACATCACCGACCCTGACTTGATCGCCAGCAACCAGGCAGCCGCTCGACTCAACGACGAGGGCATCACCCTGCATCGACCAGGCTCGGCCTCGAGGGGACGCTGGTCTCAGGGTCGATCCTTGTTCTGCCAAGCCAATCGACGGGGAAGTGTCACCCTCGATCAACTTGATGTCGACACTGGTGTCCTCACCACCTTGATCGGTGGCGACCAGGTTGTCACCACCTTCGATGCCAGCCCAACGAAGGATCGAATCATTGCCGCCATCACCAGCCCCAACCGTCCAGCGGAGTTGTGGCAATTGGAGGACGGCGAGCTTCAACCTCTGGTCGAACTCAACCAGGAACTCCTAGCCGAGCTCGACCTTGCTCCGGTCGAAATCGTGCAAGTCCCTTCAACTGATGGCGCCGTGGTTGAAGCCTTCGTGTTTCGTCCGCCAGCATCGGTGCCAACGACCGGCAAGCAGCGACCGGGCCTGGTCTATATCCACGGTGGTCCAACGGCGGCCTATTCCCACACGTTCTTTGATGAGTTCCAGATTGCGGCTGCGGCTGGCTATGTGGTGATTGCCGGCAACCCCCGCGGGTCAGACGGCTACGGGGACGAGTGGGCCGAGATCCTGCAAGGCAAGATCGGCACGGTCGACTACGACGACATCATGGCTTTGAGTGACCACCTGGAATCTCTACCCGAAGTCGACTCCGGTCGGATTGGAGTCGGTGGTGGAAGTTACGGCGGTTTGATGACGGCCTGGATGATTGGCCACACCAGTCGATACCAGGCAGCCTTGGTGGAACGCTGCGTCAGCAGTGTCGAAAGCTTCGCGGGAACATCCGATATTGGCGGCTACTTCCCCCTCATGTTGAATGGCACCACGGTTGAAACTGACCATGCGGAGCTTCGCCGACAATCGCCGCTTTCCTACGTATCCAAGGTTGACACTCCGGTACTGGTTGTCCATTCCGATTCGGACTATCGCTGCCCCCTTGAGCAAGGTCAGCAGTTGTTCGCCGCCTACCGTCGCAATGGGGTTGAGGCCACCATGGTCATCTTCCCGGGTGAAAGCCACGAGCTGTCTCGTAGTGGAAAACCGAAACATCGGATGGAACGATTCGGCTACATCCATGATTTCTACGCCAAACACCTCGGTGGCCAACCGGTTGAAACGGTACCAACGGCTGACCCTGACCAACTGGGTGACGGGGAGAACTAGGTTGAGCGCAACCACCACATCGAATGCGGCGGCAGACGGCTTGCGTGTCATCGTTGACCTTGCGCGCTACCCCCTTCACCAAGCGACATTCCTCCATCAGTGCCGTCGAACCTTTGACGCCACCGGCGTGCTGGTGATGGACGGCTTCATTCAGGCTCACGCCATTTCCGACCTGGTGGCCGAAGCAGTCAAACAACGACCACTGGCCTATTTCACCGAGCAGGTGCACACCGTGTACTTGGAGGAGCCAGAACCAGACCGTGGATCCGGCGACGCCCGTAGCTGGCCGATCACCAGCACCAAGGGGGCGGTAACCACCGACCAGGTTCCCGCCGATTCCGGATTGCGAACAATCTATGACTCACAGCTATTTCGACGGTTCCTGGCGTCGATCCTTGGCGAAGCGGAGCTCTTCCCCTATGCCGATTCGCTGTCGTCGATCAATATTAACTACTACGAAACTGGCCAGGAGCTTGGCTGGCATTTCGACAATTCTTCCTTCTCGATCACCCTGCTAACCCAGCACCCTGAGGAGGGCGGCCAGTTCGAATACATCACCGGCATGCGAGACACCACGACCGAGGACCAGAACTATGGGGGTGTGGCGGAAACGCTTCGCACCGGAGGTGATCCACGGGTTCTTAACCAACAAGCCGGTGACCTGGTCATCTTTCGGGGGCGAGAAACCCTCCATCGAGTCACACCCGTTCGTGGCATCGGAACCCGGATCCTCAGTGTGTTCGCTTACAACACCGAACCCGATCTGGCCTTGTCCGAACACGCCAGGATGACGTTCTTTGGTCGCCTTGGACTAGTGGCAGCCGTCTCGCCGAGGAGGTAGACGTTCCGTGATCAGGTTCACTAGGAGGTAGTCGGGCGATGATGCAGAGGAGGCCGAGATGGCTGGTCGAGTAGTGAAATGCGCCAAATGCGGAACGAAGAACCGTCTGCCGATGGTCACCAAGGGCAAACCCCGCTGTGGCGAGTGCCACGTTGACCTGCCCTGGCTGGTTGATGCCAAAACCAAGGACTTCGATGACCTGATTCGCAAGTCCTCTTTGCCGGTGTTGGTTGATCTTTGGGCACCCTGGTGCGGGCCGTGCAAGGCGGTGGCGCCGGCGCTCAAGAAGATTTCTGCCGAGCGAGCGGGCAAGCTCCGCATCGTGAAGGTCAACGTCGACGAAGAGCCTTCTGTCTCGGCCAAGCTGGGGGTGAAGGGCATCCCAACCATGGTCCTGTTCAACCAGGGCAAGGAAGTCGCCCGACAGGTTGGGGCTCTGCCTCAGGCAAAGATCACCCAATGGGTCGACTCATCGCTGCGCTAACCGTGGCAGTCTTGTGCCAATGGTGAAGCTTGGAGCTGGACGGCGAAGGAGGCTTCGCCTTTGGGGAAGACCCTATGACGAGGATATTTGGCGTCGTCTTCGGGTAGCTGCCAGCATCCTGGCCGCCGTCTTGGCGGTCGGCACCTTCGGCTTCCTCATGTTGGGGCTGAGCCTGCTCGATGCCGTCTATCAGACGGTCATCACTGTCTCGACTGTCGGCTTCCGAGAGCTCGGCGAGGTGACGACGGCCTACAAGTTGTTCAGCATTGTGCTCATCATGCTCGGCGCAGGTTCGGTTTTGTACACCGTTGGTGTTCTGCTCGAGACCCTGGTTGAAGGAAGACTCACCAAAGAATTTGGGAGAAGGCGAATGGTGCAAGACATCGATGATCTCGAGGGCCACATCGTGGTGTGCGGTTGGGGCCAGGTTGGCCAGGCCATTACCGAGACCTTGACCAAGGAGGGGAACACCGTTGTGGTCATCGACCGTGACGAAGGTGTTGTCGAAAGCTACAAGTTGTTCGTCATCGGCGATGCCACCGACGATGAGGTTCTTGCATCGGCTGGCATCAATCGGGCGGCCGCTCTCGTCGTCGCCCTCAACAATGCACCGGCCAATGTGTACGTCACCCTGTCGGGTCGAGCGGCCGAGCCAGACCTGTTCATCGTGGCCCGGGCCATGGCTAGTGGGGACGAGAAGAAGCTCTTTCAAGCCGGAGCTAACCGAGTGGTCAACCCTCATGAGCTTGGTGGCGCCCATATGGCGGCCTTGGTGACCCAGCCCAATGTTGCGGAGTTTCTCGACATTGCCATGCATGATCGAGAGCTCAACATATCCATTACCGAGATCCAGATTCCCTTTGGGTCGATCCTGGACACCCGTCCCTTGCGTGAATGTGGCGCCAGTGGGGCAACGGTGTTGGCTGTGCGCAAGGAAGGCGGTGAATTTGTCCATCATCCCGATGCGGACGCCATCTTGCATGAGGGTGACGTACTCATTGCATTTGGGACCGACGAAGACCATCAGCGACTCCGCCAACTGTCCTCAAGCTAATCAGCCATGACACGAGACATGCCTGCCAGAGTCAACTCTTGCGTTTGACAGCTGTGTGCCGTATTGTTTGACGATGGCTGAACGAACGGCACTGCGGCTGGACGAGCAAGCGGAACGTGACCTCAAGTTTCTGGTTGGTGTCTATGGCACCCAGACGGCGGCGGTGAAGTCCGCACTAGCGGTCCTGGCCAAAAGAGAACGACTTTTCACCAATATGCGTGAATTTGTTGCCGATACCGAAGCCGAGTCGGGCAAGCTAACCGAGGCCGAGCTCGAAGCCGCCAGACAATACTTCCAGTGATTCTCGACTTCCAATGATTCTCGATGCCGGTCCTCTCATATCCATTGACCGCAACCGACGGAGACTCGCCGCATTGATGTATGCCGCGCTCGAAGCAGATCAGGTGCTCCGAACCTCTGAAGCAATTATCGCCCAAGTTTGGCGCAGCCCGACTCAGGCCAACCTGAGTAGCGCTCTGAAGGCGATGGAAGTGCATTCCGATTTCGGCAATGGACGACATATCGGCGAACTCCTAGCCAAAACAGGAAGCTCCGATCCAATAGACGCCCATCTTGCGATGCTTGCTCGACGAATCAATGAACCAATCCTGACCAGTGACATCGGCGACTTCAATGCCCTCGCCGCTCATGCACAGATCCGCGTCTTGCGCTGGCAAGACTAAGCCAAAGAGACTCCAAGACATGTTTGAAGTAGTCATGCTCGGAACCGGAACACCGATCGCTGACCCAAGGCGAGCCGGTTCGGGTACGGCATTGGTCGGCCCGAGTGGCTGGCTTCTGGTCGATTGCGGTCGGGGCGTGACCCAGCGAGCAATCGAGGCCGGGCTGGATCTGACAGCAATCGAGGCCGTCTTGCTGACCCATCATCATTCTGACCACATCAGCGACCTCGCAACCTTGGCTATTGCTCGTTGGTCAGCGGGTGCAGCCGACCCTCTTGTCGTTGTCGCTCCCGATGGGCCTTGCACGGCATTCGCTGAGCATTGTCTCGATGCGTTCGATGACCAGGCCTTTTACTCTCAAGCTCCTTCGGAGGCGGGCTCCCGCCCAGCCATCGAAGTTCAGCCATTCGTACCCACCCTTTCCCAGGCAGAGGTTGCGAGGCTTGGATCGTGGTCCATCACCAGCGTTCTGGTCGACCATCATCCAATCGAGGCGGCAGTCGGCTACCGAGTAAGTGACGGTTCACATGCCGTTGCCTTGAGCGGCGATACTGCCGCTTGTGAGGGGATGGCCCAACTCGCCAGAGGTGTCGATCTCCTGATCCACGAGGCCCTTAACGCCAACGAAGTCAGGGGAGGCTTGCTTGACTGGAACGCCAGTGCTGAGTCAGTTGGTGCTCTAGCCCAGCGGGCCGGCGTCACCAAACTCGTCCTCACCCACCTACTACCGCCGCCTCAGACGGATGAGGCAGAACAACAATTCGTGAACCAAGCGAATGCCGGTGGATTCCAGGGCCCGATCTCTATTGCCGTTGACCTGATGCGGCTGAGCTTGCGGGAATAGGCATGAGTCATTCTTCATCGGGGAACCAGGCCCACCGCTGGAACGTCAGAGGAACCATGACTGGACGATCATGCGCTGCTCTCTTGTTGGGCCTTTGGCTTGGCGTCACCGCCTGCTCGACCGATTCCGACTCTTCTTCGATCACCACAGCAGCTTCCCAGGCGAGCACCGCAACCTCGACTGCCCAAACAACCTCGACTGAAGCTTCATCGACCTCTGAACATGTCGACGTTGACGCGCTGCTCGTCCAGTACGGGTTCGAGAGGTGTGGCCATCGCGAACCGAACGATCAACTCACCGACGAACGCCGCGAAGAGCTCTTTCGTGCGACTGCTGCGGCCGGACTCGGTCACGGTGCAACCTTCGAGCCGGGCTCACGAGTCCTCTTGCAGCTCTACGTCCTGAACGAAGAAGCCCTCAAGACACTGGCAACCCTGGTTGATCCATCAGAAGTATGTGTGGACGGCGCCGATCCTGAGGGGTACGTGGCCGACGGGCGCCAGCCGTTGGGTGGACTCGGTTGGAGGTGGCTCGGGGCTCAGTCGATTGAGGTTGGCGACTCCCCTAGTTTGATCACCAGCCAAGCGGGCTACGACGCCATGTGGGGCACCTTCCAGGCTGGGCCCGAGCCATTGCTTGGCCCGATCGGCGCCCAACCAGAAGTCGACTTCTCCCATGAAGTCGTTTTAACGATCCAGACCAAAGGTTGGGGAATCAATGGCGGGATCTGCGGGATCCGTCTTGATGCGGTGAACGTCACGGATGGCCGCATCATCATCGACTGGTTCCGGCCTGGCGGAGACGCGGAATGCCCCTCGATCTATGACGAAGGGACCTACGCCATCGTGCTGGACCTCGACATTGTCGGGCAGCTTCCTGTGCGAGTATCCCTACGGGGACGTCCCGACGCGACGCCAGCCGTCACCGAATCTCTGACGTTGACCGACAATGTGCTCCTGTGGCCACTTGCCAGACTTCAGTACGAGTCGTTTGGCCATCAGGAAGGTGTTCTTCATTCAACGGAACTGGCCAACTCGATCGAGTGCCGACTGTTTCGAGGAGTCCGGGAAACCAAGATTGTTGCTAGAACCGACATGCCGCCTGAATTCCTGATTGCGGCGGAACGCTACGTCTTGTCAACCGAAGTCTTGCTGGCCGAACTTGGATCAGATGCCGAGCCGCCACGAGCTGTAAGTGGCCAGCCCTTACATTCACTAATCGGGAGACCCGACCAAGGCATGACGTGCGGGTAGTTTTCTAGAACTACCCTCAGGCGACTTGGACGTCAGTCTGACTGAAGTCATTTCCGACAAACAAAAGCGGACACCTCCGAGCAATAGCGAGAGCATACGAGTACGTATCACCAAGATTCAGGTTGGCGGCGTGTCGCCCCTTACCGAATCGGCGCCAACCGACGAGCGCTTCAATCGCTTGGTTCTCGTCCATTTCGGCGACCTCGACCTCGGCCCGGTGAAGTAGTTCTTCAAGAAGTTGGGTACCAGCCGGACCTCTTCTCGCCTCAACAACAATGCCCAGTTCAACGCGCGTGGCCGCCGACATCACGGCTCGTTCCCCCATCAGTTTCCGTTCGATCGCTTCACTTCCGACCTCGCCGAACAGAATGGCTATGACCGCCGAGGTGTCAATGGCATTCACGATGGGAGGCCACTTTCGTCATAGCCAAGAATCTCATCGGCCGGTCGGTCGTCCAGCGCCGGAAGAAGGCTGAATCGATCAACAATGTCGGTGAGCTTCCTTCCCTTGCGGCGCTCCACGGCGAGCTTCGCTTCAAGCGAGGAAACAACCGCGTCGGTAATCGACTCACCCGTGAGATGCGCCAATTCTCGGGCGAGTTCATCGGCTCGCTGACTCTTGATGCTTAGGACCACAGGTGTAAGTCTACCGATCAAGGTACCTAGGTGTCAATCAGTGTCCGGTTCGACTGCTCCGTTCGGCTGCTAGAGAATCTCAATCGGCTCTGAGTACTCGCCCTCGGCCAGCCACACAACACGGTAGATGCCCGGCATGGCATGTGAGAACGGCACCCTCCAAAGCGGCGCGGGTTCCAGCCCGACGTCGTCACATCCAGGATCCGTAATGTCTTTGGTACCGAAAACCTCGTCAACGCCAGGCCAAATGCGGCCATTGGCTGGTATGGATCCGACAACTAACCATTCACGCTCATCGCTTGACCATCTCTGAACCCAGAAACACTGTGCCGTCGGCGGCTTGGACAACAGCAACACCTCATCAACTTCGTCATACCGCACCGAAAACCGCGGCGATGACTCATAGACGGAAGGCGAACGGTCTTGAAGCACGTCGGTGCAACCAGCGAAAACAACGATCGCCGCAAATAGCAGGCTACGGAAGCCGATCAACATGTCTCCCCCTCACATGACCCCCGGGCACCGATACCGACAAGGTAGCTGATCTCGTGATGCTAGACGCATCTAGCGAATCACCCTGCCTCCGTGGCTGATGTGAAGGCAGCAATTGAGGTCAAGTTGGAGGAAATCGGTGGATGGCTTGAAACCTCGACCAATAGTTTTGCTCGGGCTATGTCGAGGTGTCCCGACCTTTGAAAGTCGAGATCGCGATGGCCCAAAGCGGAGCGGCAAAGAGGCCACCAACAACGATATACATGAGACCGAATGCGGCAGTATTGGTATCACCTGTCTGACGCCCAATTGAGCCCACCAGGATGACAATTCCGAAGCAGGCAAGGGCTGTCGGAACAAATGCAAGCGCCGCCCAGAATAGTGCCAAAGCTGACCGTCGGAGGCGCGATCCTAGATCGCCCTTTCGGGTCTCGGGCGAACTCATGGGAGGTCAAACTCGTTCAGAGAAGCGGCAATACGGTCCACGAACGAACCTGTCTTGCGGCCAGCAGAATCGGCGATCACTAGCCACCCCTCATCAGTGGCGAGGTGGTGAAATTCGGTCAGCAACACTGTCTTTCCGATTCCCCGGCGCTCAATGAGGGACAGGTTGGCGTAGCGGTTCTGCCACCCAGGGTTGACATAGACTTCACCCACCTTGGATAGAAGCTCTTGACGTCCAACCACTACCGGTGGCTGTGTGCCCCAACCTGGCGTGAAGGGGTTCTGTTGACTTGCCATTGGCTCCGCCTTTCAGAATTACTCGATGTATCAACGTCTTTAGGCACGTCGTAGGCATGGCTTGATCCCTACTGCGAACTGATGTGTCTAGACCTTTGACCGTACGCCGTGCCAGGCAAATAGGCACGCTTTAGGCACGTGCGTTGAGTGTAAGTGCATTTGATTGCTCAGGCTTGTGTCAGCAGCAAACGAGGTGCGTCGAGTCTCTGTGCTCAACCCAACACTGTCTTCCTGGACGGAGACTGGTCAACATCGGCACCCACCAAATCCGGCCCGGGTCGAGCGATCAGGGTGGATCCATCCAACGGCACTGCTGCCGTATTTGTGGCGGAAGCCAACAATGTTGTGACCACCGTTGTACGCGGGGCTGAACGTCAGCTGGACAAGTGTTCAGAGTTGCCGGCAACGGGGGCTTGCACAATAACGGTCACGTCCAGTGCTTTGGCCAGCAACCCCGAACGCTCAGCGGCCGAATAAATCTCCAGATCCAGGCTCTCACCCTCATGGGGCACTGGCTCAATGGTGAGCGTCTGGGCATGGTCAGCGCCATCAGCCGAATCCTCGAGGAAGACCCGCAGGTTCTTCACTGATCCCTTATGGCTGCGGTCAAGACCAATGGCTACCCGCAACAGACCAGCCAAGACTCGAACCAGCTGCTTGTCATCGTCATGCAGCTGGGCAAAAGGAACGTGTTTATCTGAGGGATGACTCTTGCGGTGATAACGAGCAATCTGGGCGATGAGTTCGATCTCGTGCTGGGTGAAGCCCGTCAGGTGCTCACTATTGCGAATCACGTAGTAGCTGTGCTTGTGGTGACTGGAATGACTGATGAACAATCCAACATTGTGAACAATGGCCGCTGACTCCAGAATCTCACGTTCCCAATCCCCCAACGAATGCAGCTTGGTCGTACGGTCAAAAAGCTGGACTGCCAGGGCACCCGTCACTTGGGCGTGAGCGGGATCTGGATCCAGCTGACGAGCAAGCCGCCGGACGTTGGCGGCACGAATGTCCGCCAATGACTCCGTTGCCGCCCCACCTCCGAACCGGTCAAACAAGACCCCTTCGCGCAGAGCAAAGTCAGAGATCATCATCTCCTCCAGCTTGAACGCCTGGAAAATCTCCGACAGGAGCAGCACACCACCAACAATGATGTCGACCCGCTTCAGATCCAGACCATCAAGCTTGTGCCGATCCTCTGGCTTAGTGGCAAGAATCTCCTTGATCAAGGCATCCAACTCGACTCGGGTGAAGGTCGCCCCATTCAGATTTTTCGAACTCGCACTGCGGCGGTTCAGAATCATGGTGGCCACTGTGCTGATTGTTCCCGAACTGCCAATGGCAACCTCGGGCTGGTGGCCGCTAAGCTCGCGCACCACTGCGGCCAAAGCGGCCCGCACATGGTTTCGACAATCCTGCACCGCCTCATCGCTCACCGTGCGGTCGGGGAAGAAACGTTGGGTAAGACGGATGGCTCCGAGCTTCATGCTGCGGGCCTCAAGGGTCACACCCTTCTTCCCAACCAACAATTCGGTACTGCCACCACCAATATCGGCCAGGATGATCCGCCGGTCATACACCGGCAAGGCTTGCAGTACCCCCAGATGGATGAGACGCGCCTCTTCAAAGCCACTAATGACCTCGATTTCGACCCCGACCTCCTCTCGAGCCCGGTCAAGAAAGACCTGTTTGTTGGAGGCTTCTCGCACCGCGCTGGTGGCGACGGCGCAGAGCTTTGGAGTACCGAAGCTCTCCGCTACCCGAACCATTCGTTTGAGGGCGGCAATGCCGCGGTCCATGGCATCGGGAGCAAGCTCTTTCATATCACCGGCACCAGTTCCGAGTCGAACCATCTCCTTCTCGGTAGTCAGGACCTCATAGCCGCCGCCCTCATTGGTGCGGGCAACAACCAGATGCATCGAGTTGGTCCCAATATCAATGGCTGCACACAGTGATGGCGCCCGATCAGTGGGTTGGTCGTGGTCGGGTTCGCCGGTCATGGTCGCAAGTGTTGACCAACAACGACCGACTTACAACCTGTCTAGCCTGGGAGCAATGTCTTGGCTTGTCCGTATCACTGTTCCAACCCAATCCGTCGAAGCGGTTTCTAGCAAGTTTTGGGATGCTGGAACCACGGGAGTGGCAGAGCTTCCCGACCCTGCTGGCTCCGAAGAACGGGTCCTCCTCGTTGCCGGTTTTGAATCCGAGTCCGATGCCGACTCCGCCGCCCACCTCTTGGCCGATACTCATGGCGACGCCACCGTCGAAGCATTGGATCCGTCAGCCTGGGAAGGTCCACCAGTGACGGAAATCTCGCTGGCGGGCACAGTGCTGCGAATCGACGCACAGCACGCCTTTGGGCATGGTCAACACCCGACGACCCAGCTGGTGATCGACACCTTGCTGGCGCTGGTCGGGCACGACTCTTCCTTTCTCGATATTGGAACCGGTTCAGGAGTTCTGGCCATTGCCGCCAAGAAGTTGGGGGCTGGGCGCGTGATCGCTGTCGACAACGACCCCACAGCTATCGAGTCAGCGATCCGAAACGCCCAAACAAACAATGCCTCCATCGAGGTCACCGACACCGGCCTATCGGAGTTGCTCAGCGACAACGATCCCTTTGATTTGGTGGTGGCCAACATGCTGCTCGCCGACCTGCGGCCCTTGGCTGGGGCCATCTCCCCATTGGTGGGTGAGACGCTGGTGCTCAGTGGCTTCTTGGAGGAACAAGCCGATGAGGTGGTGGAGTTGTTCGCTCCTCTGCTTCCGGTAAGCCGCTTAGATCGAGACGGTTGGGTTTGTGTGGTTCTGCGATGAGTGAGATCGAAGCGGACCAGGCAAGGCTGGACCAACCAGTGTGGTATGCCGCCTATGGATCCAATCTGTCGCGCCAACGATTCCTTCGCTATATCCAGGGCGGGCCCATTCCGGGCTCGACCGCTGGCCACCAGCAAGACTCCGCCCGAGACCAGTCCCTACCCACCGATGACCAGCCCTTTGCCATCGATCGGACCCTCTTCTTCGCTGGTTCATCCAACCGTTGGGGAGACGGTGGGGTTGCCTTCCTTGACGCCGACACCAAGCCATCCAGTCCGGCCAAGGGACGGGCTTGGCGCATAACGCTTGGCCAGTTGGAGGATCTGTTTCGACAAGAGAATGGTCAACCGGCGGTCGCCCCAATCGCCCTTGATCAGCTCCAAGCAACGGGCTCGCTCCACCTTCTTGATCGCTGGTACGGACGAGTCGAGTTGCTGGGCGAGATCAACCGCACCCCGGTAATTACCATTGCCTCACCCGACCCTTCACTTGCGCCTCAACCGGCTCACGTCTCCTACTTGTCGGTGATCGCCGAGGGCCTGGCCGACTCGTGGAGCATGGACCATCAGCAGGCGGCGAAATACCTGGCCGCGCTACCGGGCAACGCGGGCAACTATTCAGCCAGCGCCATCGCCACCGATCTCGCCTCTTCGAGCTAACGGGACTTTTGTCACCAGCAGACGTCGTCCTCTGGTCAAGCCTCGCCCAGCTGGTATTCTGCCCAGATTGTGACTTCTCGTGATGATGCAGGCCCGCGGCGAGGCCAGCAAGCCGGATCGGCCAAACTCTTGAAACGAATGGCGCGACTTTGTGTGCTTGTCGGGGCCGTTCTGCTGCTCGCTGCCTCATGTGGCGGCGACAATGATCGGCCAAGTGATGCCGCATGGGAACAGACCTGGGAGCTTCAACGCGGACTGATTCCGCCGATTGACGAGCTCGTTGCTGGTGATACGGCGTTCTGCGATGATCTGGATGGTCGCGCCCGGACTGCTCTTCCAACCCTGTTGCCAACGCCCGACGAATCGCTGGACAAGACCGTGCAGGATTGGATCGATCATGCCGAGACGATTGCCTACGAGTGTCCCCATGACCGGGACGAGCTGGTCCAGTCGCTGCACCGGCTGGAGGTTCTCGCCAGCGAGATCGATGCTGGCCTGGCCGAAGACGTCTCCGGCTGAGCTTTACCTGGGGCGGCGACTCGGATTCAGGAGTCTGCGGGGATGGCGAACCCGACGATGAAGGCCAAAACCAGGATCAGCGCGCCGTAGCTGAGGAGCAAGGTTGTCCGCCGGCGCAGGGACCGATCTCGGTACAAGACGAAGAAGGACATGACGGTTTGCACCAGGTAGAAGGCGGCGAAGGCGCGAGAGGCCACACTAATGATGGCGAACACGTCAACGAGCCAGACCACCCCAATGGCCAGGCCGGTAACAATCACGTAGCCATAGCGGGCGGCGGGCACAACTCGACTCGCGCCACTCAACATCTCTCCCCCACCCGCGGTGTCGGCCACGGCCGCACTCAACTGGCTGGCGATAGCGGCGACGACCAGAAGAGGGACCAAGACGGTGGCAACTTCGCCAGCCATGTCCAGGATCGCGGTTTCATCCACCCTCGCCGGCAGCACGTCAAAGGCCCGAACACTAAGGGCAACAAAGACAACGTAGACCGCGCTGGATATGAGCTGGGCCAGGCGCATGGTACCGACACGGGTCTCGGCGTCATAGTGCTCGCCGAGGTACCGAGAGGTTTCAAATCCCTGAACCACCAAGAGCATTCCGGCCAGGACCCGCACCGTCGTCCATCCAGCAAATGGGACTCCGCCTCCCCGATAGGCATCAAGCACCGCTGGCGGATCAGCAAGATTGAAGACCAAGAGTCCAATGAGTAAGCCGCCAATGATTGCCAGCTTGGTGCCAACAGCCCCCTCTTCGAAGTTTTCCAGTCCACGAAGGCCGCGCAAAAATCCAAGAACCCCAATTCCAGCCAGGATTGCAGTCGTCAGAAGCTGAGCTCGCACCTCGCCATCGCCAGCAGAACGAAGCACAAACGACGCCAACAAGCGTACGTAGAAGGCAACCGACACAACGTAGGCGAAACTGAGGAGCACACGAGATAACTGCTCAAGGCCGACCAGGGAGCGCGGCGGCCCAGCGCTGGCCAGCACCGGTTCCACCTCGGCAATCACAAAGCGCATCGCCGCCCCCACCCAGTAGGCGAGCAGGACAATGCCGATCATCGCCAGTGGCGCCCATGAACCGACAACGGAGGCCAGCAGGGGGGTGACCACCAGGAAGCCTGACCCGATGATCGAGGCCAGCGGGGTAACGGTTGCTCGCCACCTCATCGAGGCGCGCATCTTTGGACTAAAGACCAGGGCTGCCACCACAGCAACCGCGACCACCACAACAATATTGATCAACGTCTTGGCCTCCTCGTGACCAGTTACTACGTTACTGGTGGGACCACGGAGGTCAGCAACTGCCGCTTGCTATCGTCGGCGAGTCGGGAAGAGCATCAGCCAGGTAGGCACCAAGATCAGGGCCGCCGACTGGGTCCAGGACATGGGTGACGAATGAGTCCCGCTCGAATCCATGAATGCGCAGCTCCCAGACACAAGCAGTCGAACCCCCGGCGGGGATCGGAGCGAAGCGTGTCGGTCGCGGCTCGAACCTTCCGCTCATCGGGTTGCCTCCGAAGTGAATTGCTGCCCCATAGCTGGGCCAAGCGAGGTGAGAAAGACCTGGTTGTCATGGAAGATGGCGCCTCGTCCCATGTCGGCATCTGTCTCCAGGGTGGTGGCGTTCACCGTCGAACCACCGACTAACTTGGGCCATTGACCCTTGGTAGAGGTGGCGACCCCTCGCCGAGTGCGGTCAGAGATTTCCAGCACCGCAGTGAACTCGCCCCGATCGTTGTGGACGCGCACCAAGATGCCTGCTTCCAGGCCCCGCTCGACTGCATCGGCTGGGTGGATGGCAATAGTCTGGGCTCCGGCCCGGACGTGGTCTGGTGAGTTGGCGAACATGGAATTCATCAAGAAGTGGTTGGCCGCAGCGACCAAAGCCAGCGACTGATTGGCTGAATCAGAGCTCGCTCCGCGCTGAGGCGAGGTGGCTTCCTTTGGTGGCACATAGTGAGGCAGGCGACCATCACCGTTCTGTTCGGCCTCATCGGAAGCAAACTCGAAGCGACCAGACGGTGTGTCGAACCCATTGGCGAAACGGATGAATGGTTCGGGGTAGTTCAATCGAACAAAGCCCGTTCGTCGAAGCTCGGCGATATCGATACCGGCCAGGGCTGGGTGTTCGGTGTGCAAGGCATCGGCCAGCAATTCTTCGTCGCTAGCAAACAATGCCGGTTCGGTTTGTCCCATGGCCGCAGCAAGTCGTCGAAAGATTTCGGTGTGGCTCAGACACTCTCCCGGTGGTTCGCTGACCGGATTGTTCAGATTGAGAAAGAGGTGCGAAACCGAGTCGTGGATGTCCAGGTGCTCGGTCTGCATGGTTGACGGCAACACAATGTCGGCGTAGTCAACAGTGTCGGTGGCAAAGTTGTCGATGACCACACAGAACAGGTCATCCTGTGCCAAAGCTTGTCGTACTCGGTTCTGATCGGGGTTGGATGACAGCGGGTTGGCGGCAACGACGACCAGCGCCTTGACTGGTGGATCATCCAGATCCAGTAGGGCTTCACCTAGACGGGTCATGGCCAGGCGTCTGGTCGGATGGGGAGACAGATCGGGCCGGTTCAGCTTGTCAGAGTTGATGGGGTACAGCGGCCCAGTCGAGTAGCACAGGCCACCACCAAACCGGTGATAGTTGCCGGTGAGGACGGGCAAGCAGGAGATGATCCGAGCAGCTTGGCCTCCGGCGGCATGGCGTTGCATGCCCATGCCAAGACGGATGGCGGTCGGTCCGCTCCTTGCTAGTAGTTCCGCCACTTCAGTGATCTGGCTGGCCGGGATATCGCAGACGTCTGCTGCCCGCTGTGCGCTCCACTCGGTGAGCACCTGATCCCGAAAGTCTGGCCAGCCAATGGCGTCATCCAGCCCAGCATCAAGCCTGTCCGTTTCGACCAGGTGGGCCATGATTCCCAAGGCCAGCGCCGCGTCGGTTCCGGGGCGGATGGCCAGGTGACTATCAGCCCGCCGGGCGGTTCGGGTGGCGACCGGATCAACAACTACGATGGTGGCTCCGTCCTGCTGGGCTCGACGAATGAAGGGCCACAAATGTTGGTTGGTGGACACGGTATTGGCGCCCCAGATGAGGATGGTCTGGGCGTGAGCCATGTCCATTGGGTCCATGGATGAGCCTCGCCCCGAGGTGTAGCCCAGACCCGGATAGGCGGCAGCCGAGCAAATGTTGGCGCTATGTCGACTGGCTCCAAGGGCGTGAAAAAGTCGCTTGCCTGCCCCACCAATGCCCTGGATGTAGCCGATTGTTCCTGCGCCGAGGTATGGCCAAATTGCTTCGGCTCCAAATTCGTCGATGACGCCGGTGAGCCGGGTAGCGATTTCGGTCAGGGCTTCGTCCCAACTAATGGCTTCAAAGCGTCCTTCACCTTTGGCTCCAATACGACGAAGCGGGGTCATGAGTCGGTCGGGGTGGCGGGTGTATTCCAGGTATGGGTTGACCTTGACGCAGAGTCCCTTGGCCGTATGAGGGTGTTCGGGATTACCCCGCAACTTGACCGCCACCCCGTCTTGCACGGTGACAACCCATGAGCAGGCGTCAGGACAATCCAGCGGACAGGCCCCAACCACGGTCTCCGTCGTCATGATGTTGCCTCTGCCTTCGTTTCGACTAGGTGGATCCCTCAAGATACTCGTGTTGGCGGCTGGGCAGGGCCTGCTCCCGGGCACTAGCTCTTGAGAGGACAACAAGATGCTCAGCTAAGCCGCTATGCATTCTCCGACGCTCGGTGGCGCCCCCAGCAAGACGAATCTCCCACTGGAGCGACTCTCCCCCCATCACAAATGACGGCGGTCCGTCGGGAATATTGAATCTAACCACACTCGATGAGTCAGCGGATCTCCATTCCTCGTGGATCACCCGACTCTTGAGTCTGGACGATTCGTCGTATTCAACTCGGTACCACTTCACGCACCGCAGGCCGACGGCGCACGGAACACTTTCAGGATTCAAGACCTGGACCTCAACCACCGAGGCGGTCTCGACCACCGACCGCTCAACGGAGATTGCCACCCCTCCCAACACGCGAGGTCGGGTGTTTCGCAAGACCCCACGAAGGCCGACTATAAATACAAACATAGCGACCAGCACGATGCCGGCAAGCGGCAAAGAAAGCGGTTCTCGCCCAGCGACAACATCTTCCACCCGCCCGACGGAAGTGACAAGACTGCTGCCAGCGATAGCCCAAAAACCTACAAACCAGAGCAGTGACGTCAGGAAGTTCCGCCGACTCCCCTGTCTCTTGGTCCAGGCCAAACGATGCTCAGATCGCTGGGAGTCACTGAGGCGATCAGAGATCGCCACTTCGTGACTGGGGGCATGGATATCGACTGACGTCATCACCATGCCTTGTATCCAAGGGCCTGTCACGTGGCCAACAACACTCCACCGATGAAGGCAGTTGTCGTCCGCGAACGTTGGTACGGCTGTCACAGGACTTCTGAGGCCAAAGCCGAAGGAGTCACCCGGCGACATCGGACCCGGCAGCTCTATCTCGACGCGAGGTCCCTGGTGCACAATCTTGGCATTCGCATTACCGCTCCAGAGAGTGATGGTAAGGAGTCGGGAGTCAAAAGACTTCTCGACGATGACTCGCCCCGAGATTTCATCCCCGGCGTGAACCGACTCGTGGTCAAGCTCGATTCTGTAGCGGCCGCCCATGACTCCACCTATCGGCATCAGAACAGGTCGGCTGAAGCAGCCACCGGAATCCCCTGCTTGTTCTGTGTCGACTTCGCGTCCCACTAGCGGGTCGCGAAGTCGACATGGTTGGTGCGTCACACGCCGCACGTTGGGCAGTAGCTTGGGCGCCCATGCCCTCGTCTGCGTCCGCACCTGTTGTTCTCATCCACGGCCTCTTCGGCCATCTGCACGATGACCGAATACTGGGTGCGTTCGGTGACACGCCGGTTCATGCCCCCGATCTCGTCGGCTACGGATCACTGGTCAACAAAACAGCGATGGGCGGCACGGACAACGCCGGGCTTACCCTGCGTGACCAGGCCAAGAACATCGTCAAATACATCCGACGGAACAAGCTGGACCCCGTCCATCTGGTCGGTCATTCGGTCGGTGGCGCGGTCGCCGTATTGGTGGCCGCGGACTATCCCGACCTCGTCGCCTCTCTCACCAGCGTGGAGGGAAACTTCACCATCGAAGATGCGTTCTGGTCAGCCCAACTGGCCGACAAACCTGACAGTGAGGTCGAAGCAATCATCGATCTCTACCGCTCGAACCCCGATGCCTGGATTCAAGATGCTGGTGTAACTCTCAACGATTGGACCCAAGCCTTGGCCGTGAGCTGGATCGAGAATCAGCCAGCCTCAACCATTCAAGCCCAAGCCCGCGCCGTTGTTTCGGCCACCTCAACCGACATCTACCTCGGCCTGGTACGAATGCTGTTGAAGTCTGACATGCCCTTCCATCTCATCTGCGGTGAACGCTCTCGAACGGGCTGGAACGTTCCAGACTGGGTTCGAGAACTCGCCACCTCCGACACCACCATCGCCAACACAGGCCACCTGATGATGGCCGAGAACCCGCAAGCCTTCGCTAACGCGATCCTGGGCGCAATTCTGCAGTCAGCCACGGAAGGTTCGAGATGAAATTCGCCTTCAAGACCTCCTTGCAAACCATGACCTGGGCCGACCTGGCCGACTTCTGGCAACGGGCCGACCAGATCGAACTGTTCGAAACGGGCTGGGTGAACGACCATCTCTACAACCCATCCTTCCCCGCTGACTCCGATTCATCACACTCCTATGAGGCCTTCACCGCATTGGCGTCCCTGGCCACCATCACCAAGCGGATCCGAATCGGGACCCTGGTAGCCAATAACCTGTTCCGCCATCCCGCTCTTCTTGCCCGCATGGCTGTCACCATTGACCACATCTCCGGCGGCCGGTTTGAGCTTGGCCTCGGAGCAGGCTGGCACGAGCGGGAACACGCCGACCACGGCATTGACCTGATGCGACCTGGACATCGTCTCGACGCCTTCGACGAAGCCTGCACCATCATCGGGTCACTCCTGGCGGGCGAAACTGTTACCCATGAAGGCGAGCACTACCAACTGGACCAGGCACGGCTAGTTCCCAGCCCCGTGCAAGACCACATGCCTCTCACCATTGGCGGTTCAGGCGAGAAGCGCATGCTGAGGATTGTGGCCAAGCACGCCGATCATTGGAACTTCGGCAGCATCCATGACACCGACAACTTCGTCCACAAATGTCAGGTTCTTCGCCAGCATTGCCAGGCCGTTGGTCGTGACTATGACGAGATCACCAAGTCCATCCAGCTCTGGGTCCCACAAGAAATCGAGGAGCTCATCGAGGCAGTCGGCCGTTCCAACGAGATGGGCGCTGATCAGGTCATCTTGTACTTCGAACCCGACACCTGGCCCAAGCTAGAAAACTACGCCACCGCCCTCGCCGCCACCCCGGAGTTGCAGTCCTAAGTGATCAACGGGCTAGGTTCGTTGAGTGAACCAGAACCCGAAACCGATCAAGAACCGCATCACTGAATCGCTCGGCATCGACTATCCCATCATCCAAGCACCAATGGGGTGGATCGCCCGCAGCCAGTTGGCCTCGGCCGTCTCCAATGCTGGCGGGCTCGGCATCATCGAAACCTCATCAGGCGAACTGGATAATATCCGCGAAGAAATCCGCAAGATGGGCGATCTGACCGACAAGCCGTTCGGGGTCAACATCGCCCAAGCCTTCGTCCGCGATCCCGACATCGTCCAGTTTGTGATCGACCAAGGAGTCAAGTTTGTCACCACCTCGGCCGGCAATCCCATGGCCTATACCGCACTGCTCAAAGAAGCAGGTCTAACCGTCTACCACGTCGTCCCCACCCTGCGGGGCGCAATGAAGGCCATCGAAGCCGGAGTCGATGGACTGGTGGTTGAGGGAGGCGAAGGAGGCGGATTCAAGAACCCCGACCCGGTTGCCCTCATGGTCTTGCTTCCCCTCATTCGATCCAAGGTCCAGGTGCCAATTGTGGCCGCTGGCGCCATGTTGGACGGACAAACCATGGCTGCGGCCTTTGCCCTTGGAGCCGAAGCAATCCAGATGGGTACTCGCATGGTTTCTGCCGCCGAAAGCCCGGTGCATGACAACTGGAAGCAGGCCATCGTCGCCGGCGGTGAGACCGACACCGTCTTCTTGAACCAGCGTCACTCCCCCGCCCTGCGGGCCCTCAAGACCGAGCGAACGTTGGCCCTACAATTTGCTGAGCACAATGTGTTTGGCAACTTCGGTGATCCACAAGAGTTGTACTTCGGTGGTGACATGGAGGCAGCAATTCCTCTCACCGGACAGGTCCAGGGGCGGATTGACTCGGTCGCCCCAGTTGGCGAAATCATCGAAAGCTGTATGCAAGAGTTCTACTCAGTCCTGAGCAATCAGGCCGAAACGTACCTGCGGGGAGACTGAATATGCCAGGACACGAGACGACCGAGCACAAGACGACCGGACAAAAGATGACTGCACACACGATCGACCCGATTGTTTCGGTCTCCTGGCTACGACAGAACCGTGACCAGGTGACAGTGGTTGATGCTCGGGCCTACTTGGATGACCGTGACGGCCGATCCAACTATCTGGAAGGGCATATCCCTGGCGCCGTCTTCCTCGATCTGGATTCGGACTTCTCGGGGCCACCGGAGATCGACGAAGGTCGTCACCCGCTGCCCGATCCGGAGATCTTTGCCGCCAACCTTGGGGCGGTGGGAATCAGTCCAGATACCACCGTTGTTGCCTATGACGATCAGGGTGGCCTGATTGCTGGGCGTCTTGTGTGGATGCTGCGGTCACTCGGGCAGCCTGCAGCATTGTTGGACGGAGGCATCCAAGCCTGGGGCGACGATCTAGAACAGAGCCAGCCAGAGTATGAAATCACCAGCTGTTGGCCCCGAGCAATTCCCGAAGATCGCCTGGCCACCGCTGATCAGGTGGTTGACCACATCGCCAAAGGGGGCGTAGTCGCCGACAGTCGAGGAGCGGACCGCTATGCCGGGGAGAACGAGACCATCGACCCCACCGGCGGGCATGTCCCTGGCGCCGTCAGTCTGCCGTTCTCCGAAAATCTGAGCGAAGAGAAATCGTTTCTCTCCAAGTCGGAACTCGCCTCCAGGTTCGAGGCCAGTGACATTGACGGGGACGCCATCTTCTACTGCGGCTCAGGAGTGAGCGCCTGTAACAACCTCCTTGCCGTCGAGGCCGCCGGGCTAGGCACACCACGTCTCTATGTCGGCTCCTGGTCGGGATGGTCCAGTGATCCCTCACGTCCCGTCGCGACTGGACCACAATCGGAGGGTGAATAACCCTCCATCACAACCCAACCTGGGGAGCCTGCAACCGAGGTTCTTCCCGAATACCCGACGCGCACGGTGTCTCCGCTTGCTGGTTTCGGGTCTAGTCCTGACCCTCATTGTGGTTGGCTGCTCCGAGGTCACCTTGCGGGACGAGGCTGCCAGGACCGACAGCTCAATGTTGGAGGCAGCGTCAGATGCCACGGCTTCTCTACCGGCAACTGCCCAGTCAACAACCGCCCTACCACCGACCACCACCCCGGCCGAGACAACCACTTCGACGCAGGCACCATCAACGACGTCCCAACCAATCATTGATCGGCCGATTCCCGAAACCCAAACCGATCTCGTTGCTGCCCTGACCAAAGCCGAAGAGGCCATCCGCAACCCCTCCATCGACAATGCCGAGGCATCCCAGTGGGGTCAACGTCAGCAACGGCTCTACCGAGTCTTAGCCGAGAACCCGGACTGGGGTGATGCTGTCATAGCCGCGGTCGGGGAGGACGCGCGCTTTGGAGTCCAACAAAACTGGGCCGCCCGTCAAGCCCTCTCTTCCCTGGTGAAGAGTACAAAGCTGGCCGAGACCCTGCCGGCTTGGCAGCTACGTGAGCCATTGCCGGTCGAGGAACTCATGACCTACTACCGAGAGGCCGAGGCCCAAACCGGCGTTCCCTGGAACTACCTGGCGGCGATCAATCTGGTGGAGACTCGCATGGGCCGGATTGAAGGGTTCTCCACCGCTGGGGCGACGGGCCCCATGCAGTTTCTTCCTTCAACTTGGGCTGACTGTTGTGAAGGGGACCCGACCATAGACCGGGACGCAATCATCGGCGCCGGTGTCTACCTCGTTCGGGTTGGAGGCGCTGACGACATCGAGAAAGCTCTCTACCGCTACAACAACTCGGACCGATACGTGAACGCGGTCACCGCCTACGCCGAGGTCATGGCCGACAATGAGCTGGCCTATCGGGGCTACCACGCCTGGCAGGTCTACTTCTTGTCCGCTGCCGGTTTGATCCGAATGCCCGCCGACTACTACCAGCCCGAACCCATCCCCGTCCAAGAGTGGCTGGCCACTCACCCCGACGCCCTTCTCGTACCTTCAGACTAGACAGACGCAGGTTAGACAGGTGCAGGCTAGATGGACCCAGGTTAAGCAGATGCCTGGGCTGGGGTGAGGCTGCGGGTCAAGAAGTCGGTGATGACTTCGACGTAGGGCTCATAGGGGGCCAAGTCACGATGGCCACCGCCGGGCACCAGCAAGGTCTCCGCCCGCGGGTCAGCCTTGGCCAGGTCATACATGTCAGCGACGGGCACAACGTCATCTTCATCACCATGCACCAGCATCACCGGAACCTTGATCAACGCAATGCGCTCTCGAGGGGCGAATTCATCGAACTTGTAGCCAATGGTGCGCTGAACAAAACCAAGGATGACATTGACGAGGACCTGCGGGGCACTCGCCATCTGCTGATGCATCATCTCACCGGGGTGGGCAAAGGATGAGACAGCTACAACCGCCGACAACCCATCGCTGCGAGAAGCACTCAAGATGGAGGCAGCCGCACCGACCGAATGGCCAATCACCCCGATGGTCGTGACTTCGAGCCGGTCCTTCAACCAGGCCACGGCAACTTCAAGGTCCTCAGCGAAGCGAGGCATGGACGTGAAGTCGTCATGCTCGGACAAGCCATGATTTCGTGCGTCCAAGAACAGGGCGTGAAACCCAGCCTGGTGAAGGTGACGGGCCAAGGGCAGCATCAAGGACGAGTTCGCACCCCAACCATGCAAGACCACAACCGCTGGGCGCTCCCCCTCAACGGGCACATACCACGAGTGCAGCCGCGTTCCCTTCTTGCTCACGAGCCAAACCTGCTCCTCCGGCAAGCCAAGGTCGCTCGGAGTCTGTTCAATATCGGGTTGAGGCGGAGCAAACGCCCGCTTGAAGGCACGAGGGGCAAGAAAGACAGCACCAGCAGATGCCGTCAGAGCAGCGAGAACAGTTCGTTTCACCGACCCGATCCTAGACCTCAAACGGGCCTAGCGGGCATCCCTACAAGACGCTGCCACCGCCGCCGCTCGGATCGGCCGGGCCCCAGGTAACCGCATCACCGGGTGTCAGATAGACCGGCTCATCGGCGTGACCAACAACCTGGATCCAGATGCCGTCGAACCCATCAACTGAGCCAGCAAAAGCGAAGGCATTCGAACCAGGAGACCAGCGTTTGTGGCTCTGGGCGAACTGTTCAAAGAAGGGCAGATACGAACGCGCTGCCAGCCCAGAAGGAAGATACGGCGCTCCAACTTCTATGTTCCCATCGTTCCAGAACGACCAGTTGAAATGGGCCCGCTGATAGGTGACCAGATCAACTTCAGCAGTCTGAGCGGGAGCTAGCCAAGCCAAGGTCTCGCTGTCGGGGCTCCACTCCCACGCCAACAGAAAGCCCTGAGAAACTAATTCCTCTTCGCCCGACTCGAGGTCCAGCACAATGAGCTGATCCTGGTTCCCAGGCAGTAGCCCGTCGGCGGCCGGGCTATAGGCCAAGCGTTCATTGTTTGGGCTGAGAATGAATCGCACACGCCCCGGCACCGAGGCCAGCTCTCGCCGCTCACCAGTCTCGATATTGAGTTCGTCAATCGAATCAGCATCGCTCACAATGACTGATTGTGGGGTCAACCAGACCGGGGCGGTGTAGGGCCCTTCCCCCGCAGGCAGGACCACTGCCCCGTCTTCTTGGGAAAGGTACAGAAGCTCGCTCTGGTTTCGATAGGCAATGAGATCGTCACGATCAGGAGCCCACGACAAGAAGAAGGGTGATCCCAGGGCGACGGGCGTCACCGGAAGGCCGGGCTCGACCAACCCAACCTCCAGCCCGCCTTCGCCTTGAGGGGCAGCGCCATCACCGGGCACGGGTTCGTCAGACTCGCCTGCCACCGGGATCGGGGCCGGACGAAGATAAGCCAACCTCTGACCCGATGAATTCCATTGCAGGTAGAAGGGGGTTGAGCCGACAGCCGAGCTGTAGATGGTCTCACCATCCTCTCCTCGAACACCGACTGACTCACCATCCTGGCCAACCAATACCCAAGCCAGGCTGGATCCGTCGGGTGACCAAACCGGTTGTGAGGCGACTCCTTCGGGGCCGCCATCAACCAGGTCAATCTGTGAACCGTCTGGACTGGCGGTCACTACCAGGTGCTCAACGGTGACTGCCAGCGTGCCGCCAAGCTCGATGACCAGGTCCTGATCGCCTGGAGTTTCCGGCTCGGCTTCTTCAGCGCCTGAGTTTGGAGGCCCGGCCGAAGGCGCCGACGTTGGTGGGTGTTGAAGGGTGGTTGGGGTCGTGCTGTAGTCGCCGGTACAGGCAGCGGCCAACATCGACAAGATCAGCAACACAAAGCCTCGTCGGTGGAGCCGGGGACCCGGTGGCAGCTGATGATGCACCCCAAGAACCTACAGCCAAGATCGACCGAGCAAGAGGCATGGCGGTCAGGCGTCACCTCTTCCCCGAAACGAAGTGAACTTTACTCCCAGCAAATAGTCTTCAAGGTGGTCGAACGTTCGAGAAGGAAAGAGTTCAGAATGACTCAGGCAAACAAGATTGTGATCATCGGCGGAGTAGCCGGAGGGGCCAGTGTTGCCGCCCGAGCTCGTCGTCTCTCTGAAGACACAGAGATCATCATCATCGAACGTGGCAGCTTTGTTTCCTACGCAAATTGCGGCCTGCCATTCCACATCAGCGGCGAGATTCCAAACCGAGAGGACCTCCTGGTCCAAACCCCCGAAGGCCTCAAGAACCGCTTCAACCTTGACGTACGAATCCAGAGTGAAGCCCTCAGCATCGACCGGGAAAACAAGGAACTAACCATCCAGAACCTCGTGACCGGTGAGACCTATCAAGAGACCTATGACGACCTTGTTCTCGCTCCTGGGGCCGAACCCATGCTGCCGCCCATTCCCGGCATTGACCGTGAGGGTCACTTCGCCCTGCGCATGATCCCCGACATGGACAAGGTCATCGCCTGGAACCAGAGCACCAAACCACGCCACGCCACCGTGATCGGTGCGGGCTTTATCGGCCTGGAAATGGTCGAACAACTCACCGAGTTGGGGATCAAGGTTTCCCTGGTCGAGGCCCAATCCCAGGTCTTGGGGGCCATCGATGCCGACATGGCGTTCTGGGCTCAGCATCAACTCACCGACCGCAACATCGACATCTTATTGAACCAGAGGGTCGTTGGTTTTGAGGAACCGACACCAGAAGAGTCGGCGGAAGCTTCGGTTCTAGTATTCGAGGACGGCACCCGCCTACCAACGGATCTGGTGATCCTCAGCATGGGAATCAAGCCCGAGGTGAAGTTGGCACGCGAAGCCGGCCTAGAAATCGGTTCGCTTGGCGGCATCCGCGTCAACCACCACATGCGAACCCAAGATCCGCACATTTGGGCCGTTGGAGACGCCATCGAAGTTCGCAACCCGATCAGCCGGGAATGGGCATCAATCCCGCTGGCTGGCCCGGCTAACCGGCAAGGGCGAGTCGCCGCTGACAACATCATGGGACGACCGACCAGCTACCGCGGCACCTGGGGCACCTCAATCGTCCGAGTATTCGACATCACTCTGGCCAGCACCGGGCTCACCGAGAACCAGCTCACCAAAGCCGGGATCAGCTACGAGGCAGTCCACGTCCATCCACTTACTCATGTCGGCTACTACCCAGGGGCTGAAGTCCTCGATATGAAGCTGCTGTTCTCGATCGAGGACGGGACCATCTATGGCGCCCAGGTTGTCGGCAAAGAAACCGCAGCCCGGCGACTGGAAGTGCTGGCAACCGCCATCCAAGGCGGCATGACCGTTGACGATGTTGCCCAACTGGAGCTTTGTTATGCCCCCGCCTTCGGCGCACCGAAGGACCCCGTCAACCTCCTAGCGATGGCCGCCCGCAATGTGGTCAAGGGTGATGTGGAAATCGCTCAGTGGTACGAAATCGATGAGTTTGATGAGGACACCGTGCTCATTGATGTTCGCAGCGAAGAAGAGCATCAGAACTGCCGCATTCCAGGGTCCATCCATATCCCACTGGATCAGCTACGAGATCGACTGGACGAACTGGACCCGGGCAAGAAGTACGTTGTCCACTGCTTCTCTGGCCAACGCTCCTACTTCGCCTACCGCATGCTCCGTCTCCGTGGATTCAGCGTACGCAACCTCACCGGCGGCATCCGCAGCTGGCAGGCCGCCCATCCTGATGCGGAACGCCACGAGCCGGCACATATTGAAGCCAGCGCCTTGGCCAAGTAGGGGTGACCAAGCGGTACGCATCTTCAGTTCGCCCAGAAGCACTTGAGCCTCTAGTTTGTCGGCGTGACCGATTCTTCTGACACAAGTTCTCCTGATACGACTGAGCCTCCGGCCGAGCAGAGCTTCGCTGCTCGCTTCTATCAACTGGCAGCTGAGTTCGGGTCAACCCCCGCACTCACGTTCGATGGCCGAACCTATGACTACGCCGAGCTGGGACAACTAACGAACCTGTTGGCCCGCCACTTCCTCGACCTTGGTGTGAAACAAGGTGACTTTGTCACCATTGCCGAACCAAATGGCGTGCAATTCATCACCAGTACCATCGCCTGTTGGAAGATTGGGGCCATACCCCAACCGGTATCGGCCCGTCTACCAGGCATGGAGTTGGAGTCCATTATCGAACTCGCTGACTCTCGTCTCGTTGTCGGTGTCGAGGTTGAGGGTCGGGCCTCACTGCCACTTGGATTTGAGCCACCGGAGGAGCTTGACGATTCGCCCCTACCCGACTGTGTCTCCCCATCTTGGAAGGCACCAACATCGGGTGGTTCAACCGGTCGACCCAAGCTCATCGTCTCCGGCGACCCATCCGTCTATAGTGCGACCTTGGCTGGCCTCGGCACGCTGCTTGGGGCCGCAGCGGGCGAAACCATGGCCATGCCTGGTCCGCTCTATCACAACGGCCCATTCATCTGGACCTGTTCAACCCTGTTCGCTGGCGGTCACGTTGCCCTCCTCCCCCGCTTCAATGCCGAGGCCACCCTGCAACTGGTTGCCGAAACCAAGGCGTCAGCCGTCTATCTGGTGCCAACCATGATGCAACGCATGTGGAAGCTGGCCGATGACATCAAGTACGGCTACGACTTGTCCAGCCTGACCCGAGCCGTTCATCTGGCTGAGCCTTGCCCGCCATGGTTGAAAGAAGCTTGGATTGAATGGATCGGGGCCGACAATCTTTGGGAACTGTACGGCGGCACCGAGGGACAGATGTTCACCTTCTTGAGTGGAACCGAATGGTTGGAACATCGAGGTTCGGTCGGCAAGCCGGTTTCCGGCGAGGTCAAGATTTGTGACGAAGATGGCAAGGAACTGGCAGCGGGGGAAACCGGGGACGTGTGGATGCGTTGGGTCGGCCGCGACACGCCGACCTATCGCTACATCGGGGCCGAAGCAGACAGCCGAGATGGTTGGGAATGCCTCGGCGACATTGGCCACATGGACGAGGACGGCTACCTCTATCTGTCCGATCGAAAAGGCGACATGATTCTGGTTGGCGGAGCCAATATCTATCCGGCCGAGATTGAGGCCGCAATCAATGCTCATCCCCAAGTCCAATCATGTGCGGTAATCGGACTGCCCGATGAGGACAAGGGCAACCTGGTACACGCCATAGTCCAGGTCGATCCCGATGACTCCAAGGCCTTGGACCAACGAGAACTTCTGGCGTTCCTGGCC
This sequence comes from Actinomycetes bacterium, assembly GCA_024280015.1. Classification (GTDB taxonomy): domain Bacteria; phylum Actinomycetota; class Acidimicrobiia; order Acidimicrobiales; family SZUA-35; genus JAJRQY01. The sequence goes on along the minus strand of JAJRQY010000132.1, from coordinate 29,349 downwards.
GAACGACTGGTCCGCTACAAGATCCCACAAAGCTTCGAATGGACCGACCAGCCAATGCGTGATGACGCTGGCAAGGTGCGGCGGAGCTCCCTCCAACAAGAGCGGACAAAACAATGACCGAGACAACGAACAATACCGTACGTGGCATCAACCACGACTCTGTCAGCGCTTGGCTGGACACCAATGTGGAAGGAATTTCCGGACCCTATTCGTTCTCCTTCATCACCGGTGGGCATTCCAACCTGACCTACCTGGTCACAACCGGTGACGGATCTCAGGTTGTCCTGCGTCGTCCACCACTGGGAATGGTGATCGCCACTGCCCACGATATGGGCCGCGAGTTCCGCATCATTTCCGGCATCAACAATACGTCGGTTCCGGTTCCTATCGCCCTGGCCCATTGTGAAGATGAGACAGTCAACGATGCCCCGTTCTACGTGATGAGCTATGTGGCGGGAACTGTTCTGCATAGTGACGAAGATGCCACCGAATTCATGACCTCAATGCAAGCCAGGCAAGCGCTGAGCGAGAACGCCATTGACGTATTGGCCAACCTGCATCTGGCCAATCCTGATGACATCGGTCTAGGCGAACTTGGCCGCAAAGAGGCCTACCTGGATCGTCAGCTGCGCCGCTGGAACGGCCAGTGGGAGAAAACCAAGACGAGGGAGCTTCCAGCGATGGAACAGGCCTACGCCGAGCTAGTGGCGGCCAAGCCCGAGCAGCGCTATACGGGCGTCGTCCACGGCGACTACCGCTTGGGGAACATCCTGGTTGATCCAAGCAAGGGCGACGTTCTGGGTGTGTTGGATTGGGAGCTTTGCACCCTGGGTGATGTCCTAGCCGACCTTGGCTACCTGTTGAACAACTGGGTGGAAGAGGGCGAGGACACCACACGTGGGGCGACCGCTTTCCCCACCAGCATCGGGGGATTCTTCACTCGGGACCAGATGGTGGCTCGCTATGTCGAACGCACTGGTTTTGAGATCGCCAACATCAACTACTACCGAGCGTTCCAGAACTGGCGCCTTGCTGCCATCATCGAAGGAGTGCTCGCTCGCTACCTCAAGGGGGTGATGGGAGACGAAGAGGCCGACACCGACGCGTATATCGATCAGGTTGAAGCCCTCGCTGAGGAGGCCCTGCTTCTGCTCCGCGACTAGTGGTCAGTGCCGGTCCGGGTGCCAGTGCCGGTGTCTGGGCCCCGTTCAAACAGAGACCGGAGCTTGATTGTCTCGGGGCCAGATTCCCCACAGCAGGCCAAACAGAATAATGGCGCCGCCAATCCAGGTCTGAACAGCCGGAACCTCACCGAAGATCAGGAAGGCCCACAAGGTGCCAAGCACCGTTTCGATGGGAACAAACAAGCCAACTTCAGCCGCCGACAGGTAACGCGGGGCACTGCCAAGCATGACTCGCGAGAGTGGACCAAAGACAATTCCCATGGCGCCAAACACCAGCCACGTTTTGGTGTTGTGCCCGAAGATCTGGGCGGGAACGGCAGCGAATATGGCCATCACCAGGCCGCCAAGTCCGACCACCATGGGGCGACTCATCTCTGGATTGCCTCGCAACACCACGACACCAAGACCAAAGCTGATGACTGCCCCCATAGCCAGAAGGTCGCCGACAATTTTGCCGCCGGACAGTGAGCCGGACACAACCACGCCAATGCCGGCGGCGCAGACCGCAATGGCCAACCAGACCCGACGGCTCACCGTTTCGCGGAGCAGGATCCAACCGAAGGCCGCAGCAACCAAGGGTGATGCAGCAACGATGACTACCACATTTGATATCGAGGTGTTCTTGACCGCCAGGACAAAGAAGGTGGTCATGGTCGCCTGGAGGACCGCTGACAACAGGAGTGTCCAGCCGTCTCGTCGCATCAGGGCGACAGGCGTTGTCTGCTCGTAGAACACCACAACCGCCAACATCACCCCAACCGATAACACGCCAACCCAGAAGGTGATGTCGAAGGCTTCAGCATCGGCTACGCGGGTGAACAGGGAGTCGGTGCTGATGGTCAGCATGCCGAAAGAGGCAAGCAGAATCCCCCGTTGTCGTCCAGTCACCGGGCTGAGGCTAGCGGGTGGCTGTCCGGTGGTTGCCAGGTAGTTAGCCAGTCTCCGGTTTCGGCCTGTATGGTCGGCCCAATGGCATCACGACCCCAGCTCTTGCTCACCAACGACGACGGCATCGACTCGGTCGGACTTCATGTCCTGGCCCGGACCATGCAAGAGCTGGGTGATGTCACCATCATCGCCCCGGACTCGGAGTACTCCGGAGCCGGTGCGGCTATTGGAGCTATCTGGGAGATCAAGCCCGAGGTCCACGAGGCTCATGTCGAAGGTTTCGATAAAGCCTGGTCGGTGTCTGGCCCACCGGCCTTGTGTGTCATGTTTGCCCGGATGGGGGCCTTCGGGTTCACTCCCGATCTCATCATTAGTGGCATCAACCCAGGCGCCAACGTTGGGCGAAGCGTGTATCACTCCGGAACTGTCGGGGCCTGCCTGACCGGTCGCAATGGTGGTATCAGTGGCATCGCGGTGAGCCAGCGGGCTGACAACTTCGGTGTTGAGGGCCAAGCATGGGAAGAAACGGTCAAGAATCAAAAGTGGCAATCGGCGGCCGACGTGGCGGCCGCAGCGGCTGCCGCCATATTGGAGGATCCACCGGAGACGGCCAGCGTTCTGAATATCAATGTCCCAAATCTGGCCACCGACGAGCTAGCCAAGTGGAGCTGGACCAAGCTTGGCGATCGTCCCCCTCGCACCTGGACCAAGGCCTGGCTTGAGCCCAAGGAAGGCCATGTCGGTAGTTACCACGTCGAACTGGAATATGGCGATAATGTCGATCAGCCGGAAGGAACCGACACCCGTGCCATCATGGACAATGAGGTTTCCATGACCTGGTTAAGCCGGATCATTGCACTCGATGACGACACCTCAGCTGTCGACGCCAAACTGCAAGCACTGATCGAGCAATAAGACTGATCGAGCACTAGGACTGGACTCACCGGCAGTCCTCGGCTCAACGGGTCTATCTGGCGGCGTAGGAGTCGGCTTCAACTTGAAGCGACGACGCATCAATGAACTCAAACATGTTGCCATCAAGATCACGCAGTTGGCGCAGATCCTGATTGTCCCAACGCTCATCGGGCACTCCACTAAAGAGCCATGATGAACCGTTGTCGGCCAGGATCGCGCCGTGTTCCTGTAAAGCAAGAACAATCACCCGGGCTTGTCCGCTGAAGTCATCGGGGTTGACTGACGCTTTAAGCCTGATCCAGCTTCCCATTGGGGGTCGGTCGGCTGCGTCGCTGCCAGCAAAGTGGGAGGCCGGCCACACGTAGGAGTCGTCGGTGACATTGGCGGTGAAGCGGATGGCGTGGTTGATGGTTCCAGAGGCCACCTCGTCGTAGCGAACCAGTCCAGGCAGGATTGGTAGGCCAGCAGCATCACCCGAAGTCCAGGAGTCGGGACGCATACCGTTGGAAGAAAGGTCCCAGCGAGCACCGCTGCCCGCCTCAATGGTCCCATTGTTCTGCCAATCCACCGCGAACAGCTCATGCAAGACGCAGGCACCGGATTCGACCACGAGGACATGGCGATCACTTCCCCCTTCGATCGGAGCGTTGACCGGCACCGGGTAGGGGCTGGCATCACTCTCATCGCCGTAGGTGAACGAAACAGCCGTGTCATCACCACGATCTTGCACCACTGTGTAGAGGATGCCAATGGGGGACCCGTTCCACAAGCCAGCACCAAAATCGGGGTGGGCATTGGTGTCGGCACCGAGGCGGTTCACGTAGGCCTGACTGTTGGCCAAGACTGGCAGGTCAGCAACCGAGGAATACCAGAAAGAATTACTCGGGAATAACGAACAACCAGCAATGGTGGTTCCTGAGGCTGGGGCCGGGTTACCGGAGAACTCTGGGCTTTCGCTAAAGCCAACCATGACTGCCCCTCGACTAAGACGACCCGAGGCCAATTCGTCAGTCCAGAAAGCCAAGCCTCCAGCGTCGGGTTCTCGGTCCAAGACATTGCGATAGACCAGTTGCACAAACTGCGGGTCGCTGAGGGAGCCATATCGGGCAACGAACTCGGCCTCGCCCGCGAACTCTTGGGCGATTTGGACCAGGGACATGCCAGCAATTTGTCGACTCCACCAATAGTTGAGCCCATCGGTATCGGCGTCGCGCAAGAAGAAGGCGCGGTAGAGCCGCTTGACTGGCTCGCCGTCCAGGTGGTCAAGACCGATCACAAACTCAAGGCTTTCGCTAAACCCAATCATGACCTCGCCGCGGGTCAAGGCGCCAGAGTCAAGCTGTCCGGTCCAATGGGCCAAGCCCGACGGGTCCGGGGTCCGATCCAAGACATTGCCGTACACCAGGGTGACAAAAGCTTCGTTGGACAATGAGCCATAGGTCGTCTCGAACTCATCGCTCCGAGAAAACCCCTCAGAGATCGAGGCCAGCGACTGACCGCCAAGACGCTGCCGGGTCCAATAACTATGACCCGCTGGCTCTGGTGCCCGTTCGAAGTAGGCCAGATACAACCGCGCTACCTGAAGGGAGGCCGTATCGGGTCGGGTTTCCGCGCCGGCTACTGATGGAGCAACAGTGGCAACAACCAGGAGTGAAAGAACGACGGCCCCAAGAGTCAACAATCGAGAGAATGGGGAGGCTGAAAGTCGGCTCATAGATGAGGTATCGGCCCGGAGCATCAAAAATCTTGAGACGGTCAACGCAAATCTTGAGGCGATCATGGCAAATAGTCTCCACCATCTTGGCCTTCATCGGGTCCATGGGGGCCGCCATGATCCAACTACGAGCCTGGCACGATCACTCAGCAGGTGTCATCAACAGCCGATCAGCCGGGTAGTCTGCAGGCTGGTCTTACCATCTTGTGGGAGAGCGGTCAGCTTTGACTGGCCCGCCGAAGGAGCAACCGCCCCGGAAACTCTCAGGCACCCGTATCGCAAGGCGTTGACCACTCTGGAGAGCGTCAGGTCCGCCCCACATAGGCGGGTGCCTGTCCACCGAAGGTGTAAGCGCAGTTCTGTGTCAACTGGATTGCCGCCAAACTCTCAGGTTTGTGACAGAGGGGGTACCGAACGTTCACCGTTTTGAGGTACCCATGTCATCAGCGTCCGATCCAGCCCTGAAAACAACCCCGCTACATAGCCTGCACACCGAACTCGGTGGTCGCCTGGTTGACTTCGCCGGCTGGGAGCTACCCATCCAATACGAAGGAGTGGTGGCCGAACACAACTGGTGTCGCACATCTGCTGCCCTGTTTGACGTTAGCCACATGGGAGTGGTCGAACTCCACGGCGAAGATGTTGCTGCCTCCCTGGAGCAGCTCACGCCGGCCGGCCTCACCACTCTCAAGCCGGGCAAGATTCGCTACGCCCTGTTCACCAACGATGAGGGGGGCGTGATTGATGACCTGATGGTTACCAATGTTGGCGAACATCTCATGATCATCGTGAACGCTGCTCGTCGTGACATTGACCTCCCCCACCTCCGGGCCAACCTGCCCTCCGACGGTCCGGCCAAGGTCAAGATCATCGAACGGACCGATGTAGCCCTGCTGGCTCTGCAAGGTCCAAAGGCCGTTGCCACCTTTGCTCGCTTGGCCCCGGCGGTCTCGGACATGTCGTTCATGGAGGCCTTGGCCGTCGAGGTGACCCTCGATGGTCACGCCGATCCAATCGCCCTTTCCGTTTCCCGCTCTGGATACACCGGAGAAGACGGGCTGGAGATTGTTGTGCCCGGCAATGCAGCTGAGTCTTTGGCCCGTTGGCTTCTGGCTCAGGACGAGGTGAAACCAGCTGGTCTTGGCGCACGCGACACCCTTCGCCTCGAGGCCAGCCTCTGTCTCTATGGCAATGATCTGAGTGAGTCCATCACCCCGGTGGAGGCGGACCTGAAATGGACCATGCCCAAGCGGAGGCGAGAGGCCAAAGACTTCCCCGGGGCAGCCATCATCATGGACCAGTACAACAACGGCCCGGCCCGAGTCCGGGTTGGTCTGGCCGCGGCTGGTCGACGACCAGTCCGTGATCACACCTCGCTGAAGACTCAAGCCGGAGAAGCTGCGGGTGAGGTCTCCTCTGGGGGGTATGGGCCAACGGTCGAGCATCCCGTTGCCATGGGCTATGTCCCGCCAGAACACGCGGTCATTGGCACCGAACTCATTGCCGATGTCCGAGGGACCGATGTTGGTGTCACCGTTGTCGATCTTCCCTTCGTCGCCCACAACTACCGCCGCTAGAACAGCCAAGGATTCCGTCCAAACATGAGTACCCATCAAGCTGACTCCGACCACCATTCGTTCGCCGATCGCCACATCTCGCTCACCGCGGATGAACAGGCCAAGCTTCTAGCCGAGCTTGGCTACGAAACGGCGGCTGCCCTGGTGGCCAAGGCAGTGCCCGACAATATCCAGATCCATGAGCCATTGACCACCGATGGCCCGCTCACCGAAACCGAGGCTCAGGCCAAGTTGCGGGTGCTCGCCGACCAGAATCAGGTCTTCACTTCCCTGATCGGCCTGGGTTGGAACAACACAATCACGCCGGCCGTGATCCGTCGCAACATGATTGAGAATCCAGCCTGGTACACGTCCTACACGCCCTATCAACCCGAGATAAGCCAGGGCCGTTTAGAGATGCTTACCGTCTTTCAAACCATGATTGCTGACCTCACCGGCTGCGAGCTGGCCAACGCCTCCATGTTGGATGAAGCAACCGCAGCCGCTGAAGCCATGACCATGCTGCGTCGAGCGGACAAGACCAAGCGATCCTCCTTCTTTGTCGATGCTGAATGTCACCCCCAGACCATCGCCGTTGTGCAGACTCGAGCTGAGCCCCTTGGCATCGAGATCATTGTTGGTGACCCAACGGTTGAGCTCGTGGCGGGCGGGCCCATCCTGGAAACCATCTACGGTGCGCTAGTGGCCCAACCGGGGTCCTCGGGGCGACTCATCGATGTTGCTCCCTTGATCGAGGCGAGCCATGGGTCCAAGGTTGGGGTAGCAGTCACTACCGACCTGCTGGCTTGCACCCTTATCACTCCCCCTGGTGAGTTGGGGGCCGATGTGGTCGTTGGTTCAGCTCAGCGCTTCGGTGTGCCCATGGGTTTTGGTGGTCCTCACGCTGGCTTCATGGCCACCAAGCAGAAGATGGCTCGCTCACTGCCCGGGCGTCTGGTCGGAGTTTCGGTTGACTCAGCTGACAACCCGGCCTACCGGTTGGCGTTGCAGACCCGCGAGCAGCACATCCGCCGGGAGAAGGCCACCTCCAATATCTGTACCGCCCAAGCCTTGCTGGCCAACATCGCCGCATCCTATGCCTGCTGGCATGGGCCCGAAGGACTCACTGCCATAGCTGGACGGGTGCACAACTTCACCCACCAATTCCGCTCCATGCTTGGGAACGCTCATCCTGACTATGAGATGACCGACTCATTCTTTGACACCATCACCGTGACCGCCCCCGGAAAGGCGGCCGCAATCGTTGCCGCGGCGGCTACCGCCAGGATCAACCTGAACCTGATCAACGACGACTCACTCAGCGTTTCCTTCGACGAAACAACGACCGTGGCCACCTTGCAGGCATTGGCTCCAGCTTTCGATTTCGTAGCAGACGGCTTCGACCAGCAACCAGCCGATGCGGAACCGGCCGGCGTCCCGGCCAAGCTGCGTCGGGCCAGTGAGTTCTTGACCGATGGCCGCTTCCACCGGTATCAGTCCGAGCATGAGATGCTGCGCTGGCTTCGCAAGCTGGCCGATCGTGATCTCGCCCTAGACCGGACCATGATCCCTCTCGGGTCATGCACCATGAAGCTCAACGCGGCCGCAGAGATGGAACCAATGACGTGGGACGAATTCGCCAACGTCCACCCCTACGCTCCTGCTGATCAGACGGTCGGCTACCGAACACTCATTACTGATCTTGAGCAGGCCCTGGTTGAGATCACCGGCTATGACCAGGTTTCGCTACAACCCAATGCGGGCAGCCAGGGTGAATACGCCGGGCTTCTTGCCATCCGCGGCTACCTGAACAGTATTGGTGAAGGCCACCGCCAGATCTGCCTGATTCCATCTTCGGCTCACGGCACCAACGCCGCATCAGCGGTACTGGCTGGCCTCAAGGTCGTTGTTGTCGCCTGCAACGAGCGTGGTGATGTTGACCTTGATGACCTGAAAGCCAAGATTGCCGAGCACGACCAGAATCTGGCTGCGCTGATGATTACCTATCCGTCAACCCATGGAGTGTACGAAGACACCGTGGTTGAGATCTGCGATCTGGTTCATGAGGCGGGCGGACAGGTCTATACCGACGGCGCCAACCTGAACGCACTGGTCGGAGTGGCCAAACCAGGCAAGTACGGATCCGACGTCAGCCACCTCAACCTGCACAAGACCTTCGCTATCCCCCATGGCGGCGGAGGGCCAGGAGTCGGACCGGTCGGGGTCCGTGAGCACCTGGCACCCTTCTTGCCCGGCCATCCAGTTGTCCCCGAAGCGGGACCAGTCGGTCGAGGCCCAGTCTCAGCCGCTCCGTGGGGATCAGCCAGCATCTTGCCAATCACCTGGATGTATATCGAGATGATGGGGCCCGACGGTCTTCGAGCCGCCACCGAGGCCGCGGTGCTCGCAGCCAACTATGTTGCCCACCGGCTCCAGCCCTACTACCCGGTCCTGTACACCGGTGAGGCGGGGTTGGTTGCTCATGAATGCATCATCGATATCCGTCCCATTACTGAGGCGACCGGCGTCAGCGTTGATGACATCGCCAAACGACTGGCCGATTGCGGCTTCCATTCACCCACCATGTCCTTCCCCGTGCCGGGCACCCTGATGATCGAGCCGACCGAAAGCGAAAGCTTGGCCGAGATCGATCGCTTCTGTGACGCCATGATCGTCATCAAGGGTGAGATTGATGATGTCGCCGACGGCACGATTGCCATTGAAGACAGTGCTCTTCGCCATGCGCCCCATACAGCAGAAGTCCTGATGGATGATGACTGGTCACGTAGCTACAGCCGAAACAAGGCTGCATTCCCCCTGCCGGGCATGAAGGTCGACAAGTATTTCCCACCGGTTGGCCGGGTCGACAACGCGTGGGGAGACCGCAACCTCAGCTGTTCCTGCCCACCGCTTGACGCCTACAGCTAGCTGAGACGAAAAGCACGAGCCAGGAGGGGGCTCTCGGGCTTGGCGGCTGCGGCGTCGTGATTCGCTTCTTCGCGAGCTTGCCGATCCCAGGTGAAGGGTGACGTGAAGTCGGTACGGCGTCGTGTCGGTCGACTTGACGGCCCAACTTCACGGACAATCGAATCGCGAGCGACGGCAACCGGATCTTGAGGGAGCGCGGCCTGACCAATGACTGTCCGCAGGTCGACCAGTTCCCAACCCATTGGAGCTGTCCTGGTCTCGGCATGACTGGCGCACACGGGTATGCCAGCAACACTCTCGGTCAGGTCAACCAGCAAGACGCGAGATCCGCCGGTATCAAACTGCAAGCTGGCTGCGCCACCTTCTTGGCAGTTGTAGCGCGCACATGTCAGGCCCATGAATGTCGAACCTACCAGCTGGTAGCCAACAAGTGAGTGACCATTTACTAGAGCAACCACAATGAGCCAAACGACCTAGTCAACCAGTTGGGCCACGCAACCCAATTGGGGATAGCGCAACGGGTCACAGGGGCTAGTCTCCGACCACATGACTCGCCCAATAATCATTGATACCGACCCAGGGATCGACGACGCAGTGGCCATCTTCATGGCTCTGGCCTCCCCCGATCTTGAGGTGCTCGGCCTGACGACAGTCTACGGCAATGCCAAAATAGAGGTGACCACCAGCAATGCTCTCGCCCTCCTGGAAATTGCTGGCCGGTCCGACATTCCTGTGGCTAGGGGCGCAAGCAGACCCATAGCGTCGGACTATCTCGGCCCTGCAGACTTCGTCCACGGCGAACACGGCCTAGGCCAGAGGAAAGTCGCTGACCCCAAGACGAGCCCCATCAAGGATGATGCTGCTGAGTTCATCTACACCAGCGCCTTGGCCAGTCCAGGCAAGGTCACCCTGGTTCCCATCGGTCCCCTCACCAACCTGGCCACCGCCCTACAACGTCATCCGGACCTGCCAGAGTTGATTGACGAGGTTGTGATCATGGGCGGCAACGCCCTCGTTCCCGGTAACGCAACACCCACCGCCGAAGCAAATATCAATAACGATCCCGAAGCCGCCGATCTAGTCTTTGGCGCCGACTGGGCGGTGACAATGGTTGGCCTTGATGTCACCCACGACATCATCATGGATCATGCCTGCATGGGCCGGGTCACCGGCACCGGGACGGCCCAAGCTCAATTGCTGGATGGAGCGCTCTCGTTCTATCGAGAGTTCGTCGAACAAGTCGCGGGGATCGAGGGGATCTTCATGCATGACCCCGCAACCATTGCCTATGTACTCAACCCAGAACTCTTTACCACCGTGGCCTCACCCGTCCGGGTCGAGACCGAGAGCTTCAGCCGCGGCAAAACCTGGCCACTCCTGCGCCCGACCGACATGGCCCCGGAGGCCTGGCAGGGGCGTCCTAATATCAATATCTGTACCGAGGTCAACGCGGTTGAGGTGATGAACTTGATCGAAGAACTCCTCGTCGGTTGACCAACGCCGCGCGCTCTCGCTATGGGCGAGTGATTCCCATTGGCTGTGCTGCTGGAGTAAAGGTTGGGAAGACATTGCCAACACCGACCCGATTGGCCAGGATTTCTGAGACTGGCTTGCGGAAGTCGGTCATGACGCTGAGATCACTGTCATCGGGGTCATCCTCAATCACCTCGGGATAGTCGTCACCGAACACGCCACCCTGGATTCCACCACCCATAGCGAAGACTGTTGCCGCCCGACCGTGATCGGTGCCCTGGGATCCGTTCTCGTGGATCGTGCGACCAAACTCGGTGATGACCAAGATGGTGACCTCGTTTAGCGAGCCGTCGCTGGCTAGGTCATCGGTGAAGGCACGAAGGCCCTGGGCCAGTCCGGCGGCACGCTTGTGCAGCGGCCCATCGGGGTCTCCGGGAGCGCCGAGGTTTCCATGATGGTCCCAGCTGCTGTAGTCGACATGGGCGGCACGTAATCCAATGTTGGAGCGCAGCATGACAGCAATGTCTTTCAAGCTGCGACCGAAGTTGCCACTGGGATAGGCCATACCGGCATCGGGGTCCAGCTGGTCCAGGGTGCTTACGACCGACAAGACTTCGGTGCCAGCTACCCCAATTGAACCAGAGCTACTGGAATACATGGACTGGAGGGTCGAGAAAGCTCGCGAACCATTGTCGAAGCCGCGCAAACCGAACTGGCTCAAACGTGGCACCGTGATCGATTTGGTCGGGCCCTTCAGCAGGTCTGACGCGTGATAGCTACTGGAAATGGCTGGCACCTGAGCCGATCCGCCCTGAGCAGACAGCATTCGGTTTAGCCAGCCTGTACGGACTGATGAGCTGGCTGAGCCGCGCTCCCAATACCGTTCGGCGGAGAAGTGACTACGTGTCCGACTTTCCGAACGTGGCAATCCGCAAGCGGGAATGATGGCCAGCTGGCCATTGGCCCACAGGGTGTCATGAATGGGAGCCATCGCAGGGTGCAAGCCGACGACACCGTCAATGCCCGTAGGGAACACAGCATTTGCGCTGCTGGCGGTGTCAAGGGGAAGGGCGCTTCCCGGGCCACTGCCGGGTGGCAGCAGCGCGATGGTCGGCCGAGCGTCTCGGTAACTCTGGTGACCATAGGGTGGGGTGAGGCTCAGGCCATCGGCGCCACCTCGGAGGAAGACTACGACGAGGGCGTCACCGCTGGCTGGCTGGCTCGGCGTAGCAAAGGCCAAGCGAGGTCCAAGTGCAGTTGCCGCTCCGACCACACCTGCTCCGACGAGGAAGCGTCGCCGGGAGGTTGCGGCTGCCTTTTCGCCAATCATGGTGCTCGAACACTGCTGGTCTTGTGTCATTGTTGCCGTCATGTGCTCGCTCCTAGCGAAGTTGGAAAATGGGGTGGGCCAACAAGTAGCTGGCAAGCTCGGCCAACTCATCATCATCAATGGAGCTGGCGGCATCGGCTGCTACGCCGTCAACCAGGGCCAGCTGCTGGTCGCGCAGAGTGGGAGGAAGTACACCGAGCCCAAATCGCAGGGCCATCAGGTCATACACCTCACCTGCGGTTGCCGCCGAGCCTCGAAGCGCATTCAGATCAGTCAGCAATTGGTCAGCATCACTGGAACTGGTCATATTGTCGTGAGCAAGACGTGCGCTGAGTTCCCAGCGTCGCAACATGCCATCGGAGTTGATCCAAGGATCGGAGAAATCGGCATAGCCATCGGGCTGTTCCCAACGCCACGGTTCTTGGCCCAGGCTGTTGAGACGGTCACGCAGAACACGGGCTGCTCGTGAGGTCGGATCGACCGACAGGCTGGTGCCAAGCCCTCGCATGGAAGCAACCATGAGCTCGAATGGGCGACGGAATTTCAAGCCGTCAGACTGAGCCATCTCCGTGCTATTTAGCAGGTGTCGCAGGGTCGGTATCAGCTGTGTGTCGTTGGCCAAATAGACCTGGGCAGTCGAAGCAATGAGGGCGGCAGACGGCGTGTCAGACACGAAACGACGGGCCAGTTTCCAAGCAATGTGACTGGCGGTCGTTGGGTGCTTGGCCAGATAGTCAACCAGTGCGTCACCGGCCGCCTTGCCACTCAGGCCCGCGCTGGAGAAGGCTCCCCCAAGGATACTGACCGCCTCAGTGTGGTGATAGTTGGAGCGGTAACGAAAGTCACTGTAGTTAGCGGAGTCGCGATCGGTCTCGACACTCCAGCCGCTCATGATGAGAGCAGCTCCGACAACGTCTGCTTCGGTATAGATCTGGTTGTCGTTGCGATCAATGCCAAGAGTATGGAGCTCCAGAAGCTCCCGGCCGTAATTCTCGTTGACCCCGCTACTGGAGTTGGCATTGCTGCGGTAGTTGTCCAGGTACATCATCATGGCCGGTGAATTCGCCGTGGCCTTCAGCAGATCGGAGAAGCGACCCATAGCGTTGGCCCGGATGACATTCTCTTGATAGTCAATGGCTAGATGGCGGTAGCTGCCATTGCCCGAGATGTTGATATTGAAGTGATCCATCCAAAGGTGACACATCATTTCGTACAACTGATGTGTGCTATAGGTTGAGCGCACCAGGGCCGAATGAGTAAGTTCGTACCGAATCACATCGTCATCGGCATCCTTACGAATCTGATAGGCCTGTTGACGGGTCGTGTTCAGGGTGCGGAATCCGGAGACCAGCGCTTCAACGGTCGGATCAGGGGCTGAACGGCCGAGCTGTTGCTCGATCCAACCCGACGCCCCAAGCAGACTCAGGTCGTTCTCGACGCCGGGTGTTGATCCAAACGTGACCCTTGTCGCCAACAAGCTGGTCGAAACCACCGGCGGCGGCTCAGTCGTGGTTGTCGTTGGTGCAACGGTGGTCGAGGTCGTCGTCGGTGCTGCGGTAGTCGAAGACGTCATCGCCGGGGCAGTGGTGGTGACAGCCAGCGTTGTTGCCGTCCGCCGGGTGGTTGTGGTCCGCCTGGTCGTCGTTGTTGGTCTTGCACCGGTCGTTGATGAAGTGGGACCTGGCCGAGTGACACGCGTCGTCGGAGCAGATCCGCCATCGTCGCGATTGTTGGATCCCTCATAGAGAGGAAGCACCTCAGGACTGATATCAGCGGGGTCGGGGATGGCCAGGTTCCCCTTGACTCCTGTTGCGTCTTCTGCGTTCTCGCCATCCCGGCAGGCGGCGGCCCCGACAGCGACCAGGGCAAGCGTTCCGACGAGCGCCCGGCGGTTCATCACCTTCCCGGAGCCAGAGGGTGGTGAACCACCAGCGCTCTTTTCCTCAATATTGCCAATGACGGCCGCTGTCTCGGTTGGAGTTGCTGTCATTGCTGGGAGTCCTTGCCTTGGATTGGGTCACACGAACGAAATCATCAGATCTGGCCATTGAAGATCCGATTGAACAACTCCTCAGGTGTCCAGATTCTGGCCACGAACAAGAGCACTCGATGGGGTATCGGGCTCCACTGAAAAAACATTGAGCTTGATAGTCCGGACGGATCATTTCTGATGGGTTGAAGCTGCTTGTAGACACGTTTCGCCCAAGAAACATCCGCCACGCGACAGGTCACTGGTCTGTGGCCGGGCACAGACCAGCCCAACTGATGCGGCTCTGAGCCGCTAGTCATTGTCGATCGAGTGCTTGCCCCCTAGCATCACGCTCAAGCACTTGAGCCAGGAGATGCCGGTGTCGGTCGTCAACGAGAAGCACATAGCCCTGCGAACGTGTCGAGTCGTCGCACTTGCCTTGACCTTCCTGCTGTCGTCGATCGGTTTTGCGCCGTCCGCCAGCGCTGCAGACACCGAGGCGGTCAACAGCGAAACAGTCACCTTCGAACAGATTGCTTCCCTTGATGAGTTGACCAGGGAACACGCCCAGGTCTTTCGCTTGTACTGGGCCATCTTTGATCGCGAGCCTGACCCTGGCGGCGCCTTGTATTGGCTTGACCGGTGGGATCATTGTGTGACCCTTCCCCAGATCGCCCGATTGTTTTTGGAGAGTCCCGAGTTTGAGGCGACCTACGGCGAGCTGAACGACAGCGACTTCATTGACCTGGTTTATCGCAATGTGCTTGACCGCGAAGCCGAGCTCGAGGGCAAGCTGTACTGGCTAAGCCAGCTGGGCAATCACCTGGACCGGACGGGCATCATGCTCAACTTCGCCGACTCGCTGGAGTTTCGTAGCTCTCATCCCCTTCCATCTGATGAAGTACCAGGGCGAGGGTGCCGAAGGACGGTTGAACCCACTGGGCCGCGCGCTCTGGACTTTCAAAACTATGCACCATTCGCCAACGTTGGTGGGGTTTCCATCCACTTGCCGTCGGTAGCCGTTGAACAGGTTGGCTTCCACCAGTCCAGCAATGATGGGTCCCGGCAGATGACAATCCTCACAAGCCCACAGCTCACCGCAAGTGGTCCGCCAGTCATGACCATGGAGAGCCGCAATCGCGGGACTGGCAGTCGGACCGCTGCGGACATTGTTGTTCACCCTGGCTTTGAAATTCGTTCACCGGTGACTGGCACTGTCGTGCGATCTGGCGGCTACATCCTCTACTGCAAATACCGTGACGATTTCCTGGTGATCGAGCCGGACGAGCATCCCGGCTGGGAAGTGAAGATCTTCCATATCAATGGTGTGCAGGTCCGGGCCGGAGACCGGGTTGAGGCTGGTGTTACCGTCATTGCCCCGACTCAAACCCTCTTCCCTTTCCGTTCACAAATTGATGAGTTCACCGGTGAACCGTCGTGGGGACACGTTCATGTCGAGGTGGTCGACCCGTCAATTCCCGATCGCCCATCCGGTCGGGTCTGTCCCTAGCCACTGGCACTGGCACTGAGGGGTGAACATGTTCCGCTTGTCCTAGCTGGCCAAGCTGGCTACCAGACCGGCTTGGCCGAGGTGGTAGAGCACCATGACCGGGATCCGGTGATTTGGCCCTTCCCAAACAAAGCGATCCAAGCCGAGGATGGCGTCAGAGGCAGCAAAGGCCAGAGCTCCGGCGATGGCAATTGGCTGACCAGAACCAAAGGCGGCAACCACCATGGCCGCAATCACCAGGTTGTAGGCGACAACCGGACCCACCAGTGGTGTGCCCTTCACCCCGCCAACGACGCGGAAGCCAACCGAGCCGAGAACGACAATAGCCATCACAAGACCGGCCAGTACCAATGCCCGGTCCTGCTCCAGTCGGGTCAGAGCAATCACGTAGGCCAGGTGCCCAATCAAGAATGCGACCAGGCCACCAATAAACTGGTCGACTCGTGGGAGCAGAAACACGTCGCCAACAAGACCAAATACCAGGGCGATGACAATCCAGAGCCGAGTTCCCGGTGGTGAGGACTCGATGGTGAGAGAAACGAAAATGAGCCCGATCATCACCAGTGGCTTGGCCACCTCCTCCACCCGAGTCTGACCAGTTGCCACCGCCCACCAATCAATCAGAGCAACCACAATGGTCCCGGCAATCGCTAGCAACAACATGATTTAGCGGTGCCCTTCACGATGAGACCCCCAAGGCAACACCCAAGCCGATCGAATCATCTGACCTATTGCCCCGTTTTGCATGGTGGCTAGCCTAGTTTGATGGCCATCGACCACGGCTCACCTACTCCGCGCATGACTCCATATGGCGCCCCCTACCGTGCCCCCGAGGGGGCACAGGCCAAGCTTCGCGCCCATTCACTCGATGCCATCCGCCAGTTCGGTCAGGCCACAGCCCGTTTTCGGGCCGATCCGGACTATCTGGTCATTGGGGCAAAGCGTGGTGGCACGACCTCAATGGCGCGATGGCTCCTGGAACACCCCGACGTCAGCTCCCTCTTCCCCGCTCGAGAAACGCGTAAGGGCACCTACTTCTTCGACGTCAACTTCAGCCGAGGCGAGGGCTGGTATCGATCTCACTTTCCGACCAAAGCCAGCTTGCAGCGACAGGCCAAACGCAAGGGTCGCCCGGTCCTGGTTGGTGAGGCAACCCCGTACTACCTCCACTCCATCCACGCAGCAGAGCGGGCTTTCCAAGCAGCCCCAAAAGCCAAAGTCATTGCCCTCTTGCGTGACCCCGTTGACCGAGCCTTCAGTCACTGGACCGAACGGACCCGTAACGGTGTGGAGACGCTGGCCTTCGAAGCGGCACTAGCTGCTGAAACGGAGCGATTGGCTGGCGAAGAGTCACGGATGCTGGCTGACCCAAGCTATGTCAGCTTCGCCCATCAGCACTTTTCCTACATTGACCAGGGCCGCTATGTCAATGGCCTGTCGCGCTGGCTCGATACTTTTCCAGCCGAACAGATACTCGTGCTTCGCAGTGAAGACATGTACGCCGATCCGGGCAAAATCTATGGCCAGGTCCTGGAATTTCTCGGTCTGTCCAGCTATGAACCTGCGGCATTCTCTGCCTGGAATATGAAACCAAAGGACCCCGTCTCGCCCGAGGCCACTGCCTTGCTCAAAGCCGCCCTGTCCCAAGACACCATCAAGCTCGAAGCCTTACTCGGGCGAGAGATGAACTGGCAGTGAGCCCTGAGCAAGGCCCGGACCGTCAAACCGTCTTGTTTATCGGTGGGCTTGGCCGATCGGGGACAACCCTGATCGAGAAGCTTCTCAATGAGCTTCCCCAAACCCAGGCAGTCGGTGAAACCGTGCACCTGTGGGAGCGTGGTGTGCGAGACCAGGAACGTTGCGGCTGCGGCCAACCCTTCACCGCCTGCCCTCACTGGGGCGCGGTTGGAGAAGCAGCGTTTGGCTCATGGGCCAATGTTGACCTTGACCGGGTCATTGATCTGCGGTGGAAGCAAGATCGCAGTCGCATGCTTCCTCAGATCTTCCGGGCCCTTCGATCCGGAAGAAGCAGCGACGAGCAGAACGAGTACCTGGGCTACCTGCGTCCAGTACTGCAGGCCTCAGCCGCCGTCGCTGGACCATCGCCCGATGGTGGAACCAAAATCATCCTTGACTCCTCCAAGCACTTGTCAACCGCTGCCCTGCTGGCCCTGGACCCCTCGCTGGATGTCCGAGTCCTCCATGTGCTGCGTGATCCGCGCGGTGTTGCTCATTCGTGGACCAAGGTCATCGACCGGCCCGAGGCCGACGGCCAGTCAATGCCGACCTACAAGCCGTCACGCACGGCATTGCGGTGGGTGACGGACAATCTTGGCTTTGAAGCTCTGGCCAAGCTTGGTGTTGCGACGCATCGCTTGCGCTACGAAGACTTCCTGGCCAATCCGCAAGCTTCGATGACCGCGGTTGCCAACTTTGCTGGGATCGCGGGGCATGACCTGTTCCCGATGATTGAAGGCATGACCATCCACCTCCAGAATCCAATGCATTCCATTGCCGGAAACCCGCTTCGATTCGACGGTGATGAAATCACCCTGAAACTGGATGATGCCTGGAAGACCGAGCTTGATGCCAAGGCAAAGGCAACCGTGACCCGAATTACTCGTCCGGTCCTGAAGCGATTTGGCTACCAGGCCTGACCGGACCTAGTCACTGGAAGCGACAACCCTTCCGTTCTTGACTTCGACCCCTTCGGCTCGCAGCCGCCGAATGTGCTCCTTGGGATTGTGAGGAATGACCCGTCCGGTTGAGTTGACGATTCGCCACCAGGGAAGGTCCTCAACCCGTTTCAACACACCACCTACAGCTCGGGCCGCACCCGGGAAGCCAGCTTCGGCGGCAACATCGCCATAACTCATCACATCGCCGGGGACGGTCGAATCCAAGATCGCAACCACCGCAGCCTCAAAGGGTGTGAGACCAGAACGGTCTGGTGATTTCTTCATGCGTCGATAGCGGGAGGCAAGGTCATGAGGGGTTGCTTGGCCCGTTGTCGGCCCACCAGGCGTCAAGCCGCTCATGGAGCGCTTCGATCGGAAGGTCACCTTCTTCGTTCTTGATCACAAGCAGGAACTGGAGTGCCTTACCAACGATCGGTCCGCCCCGAACCTCATAGCGTTCCATGACTGCTTGGCCATCAATCTGAGGGCGCTTTGCTGCCTCAGCCTCTTCTTTGGCCAGGTCGACAATACGGCCTTCCATCTCGTCGATGAGGCGATTGAGTCGAGCTTCCTTTGATCGATTTCTTGTGGTGCAGTCGCTTCGAATCAGCTTGTTGAGCTCGCCAAGGAGTGGGCCGGCTTCGCGGGCGTAGCGGCGAACGGCACTGTCGCTCCAACCGTCGCCGTAGCCCTTGAATCGACCGGACAGTCGGACGAGTTCGGTCACGTCCTTGACCATTGCTGGCTCGTACTCAAGCGCTCGCATCCGCTTTCGGGCCATCTTGGCCCCAACTGCTTCATGATGACGAAAGGTGACCTTGCCATGGACAAAGGACCGGGTTGCTGGCTTACCAATGTCATGCAAGAGGGCGGCAAGGCGCAAGGTCAGAATAGGTTCGGTCTTGGCGGTAACGGCAATGGTGTGGGCCAGCACGTCCTTGTGCCGGTGAATGGGGTCTTGTTCCAGTTGCAAGGCCGGAAGCTCGGGGACGACCTCGGCCGCTCGGCCCGAATCACAAAACTGCCAGAGGCCCTCGGTTGGGTCTCGGACCATCAATATCTCGGAAAGCTCATCGCGCGAATCTGCTGGTTTCACTGGTCAACAACTATCAGCAGTTGCAAGCGTTTTCCTACGTCAGTCTGGTTGCTGGGGTAGCGCAAGCGGAGGAGGTGGCGGGCGAAGGTACACCTCGCCATCGGTGCGAATGGCTACCGAACTAGCAGCTTCACCATCGGTAGCAATCTCAATCCGGATCGCCTCGTCACTGATTGCTCGTTCGTCACCATCGGAGGAAACAATCTGCAGTCGGTGCTCAACGACCTCGCCTCCAAACCACAGGTCAACATCAGCTGATGAGGAGACATCCAACAAATCGGTCTGCAGACCAGCACCAGTGACTGGCCCGTTGGATACAACACGGACCGAACCCGAGAGTGGGCCGAGGGCAACCCCTCCCTTGGAGGAAAACACGGTGAGCTTGCCGTCGAATTGGTCAACGTCAACAAAGCCATCGGCCATGACCAACAGGTCTGGTGCGCCTGTGACCTCGAGGTTGATGCTGGATCGACAAGGCATCGGACCGTTACACATGACCCGGATCAAGATGTCGCTTTCGTTCACCTCAATCTCAAATGATGGTTGCCCAAAGGCCCAACTGTCTCGGTGGGTGACCTGAGAGACTGGCCCCTGGCGAACACTCACTGGTCCAGCATTGTTGATCACGATGATGCGCGAAGGAGTACCAAGCTCAATCGTTTCCTGCTCCGAACGATCAAATCTCCCGAACAGCACCAATAGCAAGACAACAAGAACCGCTGGCACCAGCCAGCGAGGCCGTCTCGGTCCTCTATTTCGCTCATCAAGGTCTCGCATCAGGCTCGAACGGTCACAACAGTCCCGACGATTTGCCGACTCGATGTACCGATATGCAGAGAGTACGCCCCCGGAGGCAGGGACCAACCCTCGCCCTCAATCCACACCTTGAAGCAGCGCTCAGGAATCTTGACCTCAACCACCTTGTGCTCGCCTGCTTTGAGGTGAACCGAAACGAATCCGCCGAGGTGTTGGTGCGGCCTGGTCACTGATCCGACAGGTGGTTGGACATAGGCCTGGACTACACAAGTCCCTGCTCGATCTGAGGTATTGCTAACCCCGAAACTCAGCGTCTCACCCGCTTCGGTCGTTTGGGATTTCGGTTGTTCAATCTCAAACTCGGCGTAGGACAGGCCGGCACCAAACTCGGCAAGGGGCTCAATGGAGCGGGCGTCATACCAGCGGTAGCCAACAAAGAGGCCCTCTCGGTAGTGAAGCCGGTCACCGTCTCCGGGAACATCTAAGTAGGTGGGGGAATCCGACAACACTTTCGGGAACGTGATTGGCAGCCGACCTCCGGGATCGACCCGGCCGAGCAATACATCAGCCAAGGAATTGCCAAACTCTTGACCCGGATACCAGGCAACAAGAACAGCGGCAGCATCGTCGAACCAGGGCAGGTCAACGGGTCCACCAGCGTTGAGAACAACGACAGTCCTTGGGTTCACTTCGAGCACCCTGCGAACAAGCTCGGCTTGTCGACCGGGGAGACCAAAGAGGGGCCGGTCATGGCCCTCAGTCTCCCATTCGGCGTTCTGACCAACAACGATTACGACAGTGTCAGCAGTAGAAGCCGCAGCAACAGCTTCGTTCATCATTGCATCCTCATCCACCTGGAGGAAGTGACCGAAGCGAAGGCCCATCAAGAAACCATCGGATTCGAATGCCCACTCAACCACCACATCAGCCACCATTCCGGCCTCCATCTGCAGCTGGCCGACGATTTCGGTACTGGCACTTTGGAAAAAGCCGTCACCGGGGTGCGGGTCGGTCCAGTTGTCAACAACGAGCACACCGTTAACGAGAACCCGGGACCGGCCGATGGCTTGCACCGCAAACTGATGAATACCAGATTCTTCAATGCGGAGCTTGCCACTGAACCTCTGGGACCAGTTCCCGGGGTCAGCAACGCCTTTGGGTGGGGTCATACTCAGCGCTCGAATAGTGGAAATCTGGCGGGTCGAGACCACCTTCCCATCCAGCTGGCCACCGTCGAACGTGTCAAGCTTGATCGGGCGGCCCTCAGCGGCCAACCATTGCTCTCGTTCGACCTGGGGGAGGTAGCGGTGGCTCAGGCAGCCACGTTGCAAGCTCACCGCTGCATCGGGTAAGGCAGCTTGGAGGCCGCTGAGTGGCGACACGCTGTGGTGGGAGAAGAGTTCGGCAGAGCCACCACCTTGCAGGACTCCCGGGTCGGCATTTGGGCCGATGAGGACAACGGATTTGATCGCAGCCGGGTCGAGGGGCAAAAGGCCAGTGTTTCGAAGCAAGACCATGCCGCTGGAAGCGGCGCGGCGAGCTAGTGCTCGATCCTCGGGCAGATCGATGCTCTGCTCTGCTTGCTCATCCATCTGGCCAAGTCGTCCAGAACGAACAATCATCCGCAGCATGGCACGAACTCGGGTATCGATTGTTTTTTCGCTGATCTCACCATCAGCTACCGCAGCCAGAGTCTTGTCGCCAAGATGAATGGTCGGACCGGGCATTTCCAAGTCTTGCCCCGCTAGCAACGGAGCTGAACGGTGATGGGTCGCTCCCCAATCAGAAACAGCGATTCCTTCAAAGCCCCACTCGTCACGAAGCACGGTGCTCAAGAGCCAGGGGTTCTGGCTGCAGTGCTCACCGTTGAGCTTCGGGTAGGCCGACATGATGGACCAGACATCGGCTTCTACCGCTCGTTCGAACGGAGCGAGGTAGACCTCACGCAAGACCCGGGGATCGATTTGTGAAGACACGGTCATGCGCCGGTACTCGGTGTCGTTGGCAACGAAGTGCTTGGCGCAAGCACCAACACCAGCGGCTTGCACTCCGGTGATGTAGGCGGCGGCCATCGCTCCGGTCAGAAGTGGGTCCTCGCCCATGCTTTCAAAATTTCGTCCACCTAGTGGATTTCTGGCCATATTGATGGTTGGGGCCAGCAAGATCGAGGCTCCCTTGCGTACTGTTTCTCGGCCAAGGAGTTGTCCAACCGCTGTCACAGATCAGTGTCAAATGACGCAGCCAGGGAAATGGCTGCGGGCAGGCAGACAGCTCGGGCTCCGGATGTACTGTCTCCTCGTACCCCGTTTGGGCCATCGCTTACCTTGATCGCTGGAATGCCGAGGCGAGGGATAGGAGTGGTCCGCCACGGGTCACTGCCGGAAAGCAACGCAACCTTCTCTTGAAGTGTCAGCGATTCCAGCAACTCTTCTACCGCACGCAAAATAGTCCCTTCGACGAGGGACAAGTGTGGCTCAACAGCCTCGGGACCACCAACCCCTCCAAGTCAGGGGTTGCTTGGGTGGGGACTAGACGGTGGCAGTGAGGGCTAGAAGAACCACGGCAGCAAGATGAGCGGCACCAACTACCGAAGCTCGCTTCATACCAAGTGGTGTGCCCGCTCGGCGCAGCAGGGTGGATCCCGAAACCAGAACAGCGGCAGAAAGAAGCCCAGTGGTCGCCCCATTTACCAGGATCCCAGTGGCCACTATGAACACCGAAACAATGCTGACGAGAACGAGCTCATGTTGAGCATCGATTGACTGTCGTTCTGTTGTTTGGTCTACAAGAATTGCCGTTGTCATTCCGCTTCCACCTGTCGCCTCGTCGCCGTTCATTCCCTCGTTGGCCAACCAAGTCGCCCTTGATGGCCTGCTCAAAGGATGGCAGACAAGTGGTGTCCGCCATCATCGGCAAGGCCCTTTGACATCGAAATGAAAGATACATGTCTTCTCTATTACGGAACTCGAACTGGGCTGAACGGAAGACAGTTCGGCTACCGATTGCCCGCAATCTGGGCATTTCGGGAACCTATGTCGCGACAAAAGACGTTGTTCAGCCGTCCTATAAGGGATGGGCAAGCCAGCTCATTGGGGCCACGATCGGAGTCAAACCATGAATCGAATACTGAGCGGAGCCGTTCTGGGCGCACTGGCTGTTGCCGTGTTTGGCCTGTGGACCAACATTGTCTCCTTGCAGTTCCCCTGGACGCCTGACATTGACTTCACCGAGGTTGACGTACAACTCACCTTGCCCGAAGAGGCCAAGATCACCGCCATCGAGCCGATCACATTGGATTGTCGGGCCCGAGTCCACGCCCTTGTCCCGGTGGAGGGGCGACGCGAGCACAGCGCCTTTGGACGGGTCTATCGAACGGACACCCTGACCATGGAGGCGATTGGTGATGTTGACACCTGCATCGAAGGCTCCTCGGCACAGGTCCAGTACAACAGCGATGGGACAACCGACGTCACGATCGCTGGTGAGGACATTGTCTTTGTCCGTCCTCGTGTTGATGCCGTGAAGACTGCGGATTCGGTCCATGTCAATAAGGGACTGGTTGGACGTTGGACCGATGTCTTCCCCTGGGTTGACACTGACCTTGGCCTGACTCCCCTGTCCTATGCTTATGCCCAGAACGTGATCGGCGGTAGTGAGTGCATGCAGGCGGCCTACACCGTCACCGAAGGCATCCTGATTGACGCCTACACCGAGCAGTTCATTGCCAACGGTGCTGACCCGCAGAAGCTGACCGTCACCATCGACGGAGCACCAAACTTCGATGACCCACCTGCGTTGGATCTTGGTGATGTGGAGATGAGTGTCAACTCCGGAGCCATCACTTGTTCGGTTAGTGATGATCTTGAGGGTGGCATTAGCACCCCGATCAGCCAATAAGAGCTGGACTCCTCCGGGACTGCGACCTAGGATTTTGTGATGGCGAGGGACCCAGATATTCACGTGAGCAACTCGCTCACCATTCCGGCTGAGGAATTGGTTTGGCGTTACAGCCCTTCGGGTGGACCGGGTGGCCAGCACGCCAACAAGTCCAATACTCGAGTCGAACTCATCTTCGAAATCGCTGAGTCCGCGGTCCTGAGTGATGGTCAGCGAATCATCTTGGCTGGTTCCTTCGGACCACGCTTGAGAGTTGTGGTCGACGAGTCACGGTCGCAGATGCGCAACCGGCAGGTTGCCTCCGAACGGCTGGCATCCAAGCTTGCTGATGCCTCAAGCCCAAAAGGGTTCGGCGCCCAACCAAGCCTGGCCGAGGGGCGAAAGAGCGGCGACTTTTGGCCAAGCGAAAGCAGAGCCAGCGCAAGGCCAGCCGTCGGGTGAGTTTCGACGATTAGCTGGCGGGGCCGGTTCCCGTCATACTGCGGTCATGACTGAGAGCAACAAACCAGAAATCCGTTCGGCGTGGGGCATGGTGGCCGAAGCCAAGACGCGGATTGACAACCTTTCTCCCGAAGAACTCCACGCCGAGCTGGAGGCGGGCACCGCCATTGCCATCGACATTCGTGACTACCGCGAAATCTTCACCAAGGGCAAGATTCCTGGTTCTGTTCACACGCCACGCGGGATGCTGGAGTTCTGGATCGATCCGGCCAGTGAGTACTACCGGGACCTGTTCACCCCCGATAAGCGCTACATCATCTATTGCGCTGGTGGTGGGCGCTCAGCATTGGCCGCCATCGTGATGAAGGACATGGGCTATCCCAACGTCGGGCAGTTGGAACCAGGCTTTGGTGGTTGGGACGCGGCCGGCCTTGAAACGGAGAGCATTCAAGAGACCGGCAAGTGGGTTCCTAGGAAATCGTGATGACGTCGTCGCCGACGATGGCGATGCCATCGGTCGAGCCGGAGACCAGGTCACCATCACAATTCAAGGCGCTGGCAATGATCGTTCCTTGAGGAACGAACAGGGTGTGACTTGCACCAATCTCGATAATGTCCTCGGCTCCAAGTTCATCAAGCCCGACATCGGTGGCCCCCAGCGGGTTGACCTTGAGGAAGCAGATGCGGTGGGCAGAGTTGTTGACAAACTCGACCTCGTAGACCGGTACCGGCTCGGGGGTCACCTCGATCGCTTCAACAAAGATGATTTCGTCTTGTACGAAGAAGACCATCTCGTACAGTCCGGCAGCTAGGCCCTCCTCATTCTGAGCACAGAGCCAGAAATCGGTTCCGCTTTCTTCCTGGATCCAGAGTTCACTGAAGTAGCTGAAGTCTTCGATGATCTCTCCGTCAATGAGCCACACAGCGTCCCAGCGAGCACCGGTTGGAAGGTTCTGCCAGTCAAACCAGAAGCAGAGTTCTTGGGCTCCGGCTGCAGCAGTGGTGGTGAAAACGGTTGTCTCGGCGGTCTCGCCCACGCCGAGACTGAAGCCAGGGCGATAGGCAATGACCGAGAACGGGTCGACGGCCACTTCTTGGGGTTCAGCGGTTCCAGCGGCGTTGGGTGCTAGTGGAGTGGCTGTGGCGGCGGCGTCGATGAGTGGTAGGGCCAGGTTGACCGGACGGATGCCATTGAGGAAACCACCAATGGGAGTGCACTGGTCGGCATCATTCGTGACCCCGTCTCCGTTGGTGTCGGTGATGACACGACAGTCAACAATGGGTCCGTCTTCGCTGGCTGAAGCCTGGGTGGGTATGCCGATGAGTTGACCCTCATCGTTGACTGCAGTGCCGCCGCTGTTTCCTCCGGAGATGGTGGCATCGGTCTTGATCCAGGATCGGTCACTCAAACCGGCTTGGGAGGTGAACCCGGAGACTGATCCGTTGGTGAAGGTGATGGTGCTTCCACCAATGGTTGGGTAGCCAAGGATCCGGATGCTGTCACCAATGGTGACGGCATCGCTGTCGCCCACCTCGGTGGTTGGGAAGGAATCGGGTAGCGGGCTGCCGTCTATTGAACTGGCGATTCGAAGCACAGCAAGGTCAAGTTGGAAGTCGAAGTTGAGGAGGTCCGCCATGTAGAGCAATTCGGGTTCAAGACCAGCATCGTCGGTTATTGCAATGGCGATACCTTCGACCTCACATCCTCCGCCGGGGGTGATGACGTGGGCGTTGGTCAGGATTGTTCCACTTTTATCCAGGATCGTTCCCGAGCCTTGACAGGTTGGGTTTCCGGCGGCATCCAGGACGAGGATTTGCACGGTCGATTGGGCCAAGCGCTCCACACTTGGGGAACCTGCCACTTCGACCATGGTGGTGCCGGTATCTACGGCCTCGATTGTGGTGGTGACGGCCTCAGTAGTCGTTGGGGCGGCTTCGTCGTCGCCTCCGCCAAGGATGACGGCTCCGGCTCCGCCGATGGCGAGCACGGCAGCGATTCCGCCTCCGATCAGCAGACCGGATTTCTTCTTCGGGGCGGCGGGCGTGGGATTGAAGGGATCGGGAGCGGTGGCGGGCCCGTAGGTTTGGACTGGCGGAGGAGTTCCGCCCGGGGCGGCGGTTGCAGGAGCTTGGTAAGGATGGGCCGGTGGCATTGCCGCTGGCGGAGGTGTGGCCGCTGGCATCTGAGTTGTTGGTGCAGGCTGGTAGGGCTGAGCGGGTGGCGGGGTGGCTGCTGGCTGATACGGCTGGGCCGGTGGCGGAGTCGCGACTGGTGGCTGATACGGCTGGGCCGGTGGCGGAGTAGCGGCTGGCGGAGGAGTCGCGGCGGGCGATTGCGGCGCGACGGCTGGTGGCTGGTAGGGCGGGGTCGCTGCTGGCGGAGGTGAAGCGGCTGGTGGCTGGTAGGGCTGGGCCGTTGGCGGAGTAGCTGAAGGCGGAGGCGTGGCCGCTGGCGGCGGCGTAGCGGGGGGTGGGGTATGACCTGGCCGGCGGGGCGGTTGCGGAAGGTCGTCGTTCGTTGAATCACTCACGCCTGTAAACATAGACGATGGACGTAACCGGTGAGAATGAGGGTCATCCCCATTTGATCCCCTATTAGTTAGCGCATCGTCAACGAAGGGCCGGGATATCGCCGATAACCTGCCACTCGGCGCCTTTGTCGGAGCTTCCAACAGGCCGCTCGCCCCCGTAGCTCAGTGGATAGAGCATTGGTTTCCTAAACCATGTGCGCAAGTTCGATTCTTGCCGGGGGCACAAGCCGATTTAGCGCTTTGACCAGGGTTTATACAGATTCACTTGCAAACCTCTGCGAACTCCTGGAATCGCCTAAACACCCCTGTTTCCCCTTGGCTGTGGGTACTGTGTGGGTACAAATCAGATCCAGACGAGTCAGAAGACCATGACAACTACGATAGTAGTCACCATGAGTACTGCTTCGCTCGACAACCGCCACTCACTCGCTCAACGAATCTTCGAGCGGTGCTATCTGACCGGGGAGTTCCGCCTTCGCTCTGGTCGCATGGCGACCTACTACTTCGACAAGTACCAATTCGAGAGCGATCCGGAATTGCTCACAACGATCGCCCAAGGACTCTGAGATCTCATTCCTGCCGATGTCGACCTTCTGGCAGGCCTAGAGATGGGCGGGATCCCTGTGGTGACCGCATTGTCCCGCGAAACCGGGATACCGGCAGTATTTGTTCGTAAGCAGGCAAAGGACTACGGAACAGCGAAACTGGCCGAAGGACCAGGAATCGAAGGCAAGCGCCTAATGATTGTCGAGGACGTCGCCACCTCCGGCGGGCAGATCAAGTTGTCCGCAAAAGACTTGCGCGACCGCGGTGCCATTGTTGTCGGAGCCGTATGCGTGGTCGACCGATGCGAGGGCGCCAAAGAAGCTCTAGTCGAAGAACAGATCAGCCTGATCTCCCTGCTACTCGGACCCGAAATGATGTCCTTCGCTGTAGCAAGCTGAACTGGCGCAAGGAATCCGGCCCACTCGTCCTAACCGTGGCAACAATCCACGAGCCCGTTCTTCTCGTTCAAATGCTCCACACCATGCCCGGCGTCCAACCAGTACAAGTCAAGGTCAGACCTACACCATGATCATGCTCAGCTCGCCGAGGCCAGTCTGACGTCATAGTGAATCGTGAGATCCAAAGCCTCCGCTATTTCCACCAACCGAGCGAAACTCACACCTGCGTAGTCACTGGCCTCATAACGCTGAACCGCTTGCTCAGCAAGACCCAACCGCCCGGCCAACTCCCGCTGAGTCAACCCTCGGGCGATTCGAGCGCGAATCAGTGAAGTCGGAAACTCACTGATCCCATTCGCCTCAATCAACGTCGCATCATGCAATGCGTCATAGTCCGACAACTCAGCTTCAAAGTCACCCAGCGTCCCACGAATGGCTTCCAGTTGCATTTGACGCATCTCCGGTGCCAAGCCATCCGAGAGTGGGGCTTGTTCAAGCTCGCTAATAGCCACACGGACCTCATCAGCCTTACTGCGCGTGATCTTGTACTGCCGTTCATTCTTGATCATGACTCAAACTCCTCAGTTTCCAGATCGACAACAACGATTCCCTTGACCCGCCCATCACGGTCCTGTTGGAAGAACTCCACGAAGTAGGCCCCCGACCCAGCCTCGATGATGTTGGGGAAGAACTCACACCCAAACTCAGACTTCTGCGCTGGCCGCCCAGGTGAGAGATCAAGCAACGCCGGGTGCAACAAACCTCGCTCCACGCCAACTGGGTCATAGCAGCCATCAATGTCTCCCGGGTGAGCTTTGGAAGTGACGAAACTCCCATCTATCCAAGCCCGCCGACAGCCAGCCGCTTTCAGCGATGCCAATGCTCGATGACACCCATCCAACAGGTGTCTTCGCCAGTCAGTAGTTCCGAAGATGGCTTCGATTTCGTCCCACGGCGCGGTCCACTCCCCTGGGGGCAGTCGACCATCCACGAGATCAGGAATCATCAACACAACATAACAGTTGTGTTAGCTATTAGGAAGGGTGAGTCTGCTCCAACGCGCTTGAGAGACCGGCATGTGCTGTGTTGTTTCTCTTACTTGATGCTCATCGACCTAAAGGCTGTTGATGAAGCCTCACCAAGTCGTGTTGAGATCCAACTCGATAACCGGGCTGCGGATTCCCCAGGTAGACGCTTTAGCCAACCTCCCAGCAAACGGTTCACGCAGTGTCCTGAGGTCTTGGCCAGTCAGATTGCAAGCCGAATCTGACTCTTGATATTTGGCCAGAATTGGTCTGACTTTGGATGCTGTCTGCGACAGCAACTCAGACTCCTGCGACCCACTACCCGTGAGTTATCCACAGCATCGGAAGCGCACGGGAGCCCGACATCATCTGCCGCGATGCAGGTTGTCGATCTCCGCGAGCGCCACGGGTTGACACAATCGCAGCTCGCCGTGCGCTGCGGCATGGACCAAGCTGATATCAGTCGCATCGAGCGCGGCTCGACCAGCCCAACGACAAGAGTCCTGCAGCGCAT